>JAGWUF010000029.1 GCA_028868545.1 Lysobacteraceae bacterium
TTTCTCGGCTTGCATCAAGCAGGCCGATGACGACGCGGACGGCATTCTGCATACGCGACTGATCAACATCATGAGTCACGGCAACTACTCGCTGTTCGAGCCGCAACAGATGCTGGACGAGAACAAGGCCCACTTCAGGAAAATTCTCAACGATTTTCTGGCGCGTTACGCCTTTAACCCAGAGTTGTTTCCTCCAGCGCCTGATGAACAGGTGAGTGCATGAGCGGGCTGATCCTCTACACCAGCGAGGACGGCCGCAGCCGTATCCAGCTGCGCGCCGAAGGCCAGACCGTCTGGCTGACCCAGGCGGAGATGGCGGAGCTGTTCGACGTCACCGCCGACAACATCAGCCTGCACCTGAAAAACATCTTTTCAGACAATGAGTTGGAACCTGAACGAACTACCGAGGAATCCTCGGTAGTTCAACAGGAGGGCGGTCGCGCCGTGCGCCGGCCGGTCACGCTGTACAACCTCGACGCCATCCTGGCCGTGGGCTATCGGGTGCGCTCCCCGCGCGGCGTGCAGTTCCGCCGCTGGGCCAGTACTGCGCTGAAGGAATACCTGCTCAAGGGCTTCGTCATGGACGACGAGCGCCTGAAGAACCCGGACGGCCGGCCGGATTACTTCGACGAGATGCTGGCGCGCATCCGCGACATCCGCGCCTCGGAGAAGCGCTTCTACCAGAAGGTGCGCGACCTGTTCGCGCTGAGCGTGGATTACGACAAGACCGACCGCACCATGCAGGTCTTCTTCGCCACCGTGCAGAACCTGCTGCTGTATGCCGTGACCGGGCACACTGCCGCCGAACTCATCATGGCCCGCGCCAACCCGGACGATCCCCATTTCGGCCTGCGCGCCTGGAGCGGCGGGCGGGTGCGCAAGCAGGACATCCTGATTGCCAAGAACTACCTCACCGAGGACGAGATCGACAGCCTCAACCGGCTGGTGGTGATCTTCCTGGAAACCGCGGAACTGCGGACCAAGAACCGCCAGGAAATTCCCATGCGCTTCTGGATGGAAAACGTGGGCCAGATCATCGCGTCCAACGGCTTCCTGTTGCTGAAGAGCGCCGGCTCGATCAGTCACGATCAGATGGAAGCCGCCACCAGCGAGCGGTACCTCGCCTTCGACGAACAACGCAAGCAGCAGGAGGCGCGCGCTGCTGATGCCGCCGACGCGGCCGAACTGGCTGCCATCGAAAACAAGATCAAACGACGCCTGAAACCATGACCGACGACGACCAGAAACAACTCGGCAAGACCCTGTGGGCCATCGCCGACCAGCTGCGCGGCAGCATGAATGCGGACGACTTCCGCGACTACATGCTGTCCTTCCTGTTCCTGCGCTACCTGTCGGACAACTACGAGGCGGCGGCGAAGAAGGAACTGGGGTCGGACTACCCTGACCCGCAGGCCATCGGCAACGGCGGCAAGACGCCGCTGTCGGTCTGGTATGCGGCCAACCCGGACGATGTGGCGGCGTTCGAGCAGCAGATGCGGCGCAAGGCGCATTACGTCATCCAGCCGAAGTACCTGTGGGGCAACATCGTCCATCTGGCGAAAACTCAGGATCGCGATCTGCTCGACACCCTCCAGAAGGGCTTCAAGCACATCGAAGAAGATTCGTTCGAGAGCGAGTTCCAGGGCCTGTTTTCGGAAATCAACCTCACCTCGGACAAGCTGGGCAGGAAGTACGAAGACCGCAACGCCAAGCTGTGTTCCATCATCAGCGAGATCGCGCGCGGCATGGCGCTCTCGACCAAGGCGGACTCGCTGGGCGATGCCTACGAATACCTGATCGGGCAGTTCGCCGCCGGCAGCGGCAAGAAGGCCGGCGAGTTCTACACGCCGCAGCAGATCTCCAACATCCTGTCGGCCATCGTCACGCTGGACAGCCAGGAGCCGAAGACCGGCCCACGCAGCAAGCTGGAGAGCGTGTTCGATTTCGCCTGTGGTTCGGGCTCGCTGCTGCTCAACATTCGCCACCGGATGAAAGAGGCCGGCGGCAGCATCGGCAAGATCTACGGACAGGAATACAACATCACCACCTACAACCTGGCCCGCATGAACATGCTGCTGCACGGGGTGAAGGACACCGAGTTCGAGATCCATCACGGCGACACGCTGAAGAACGACTGGGACTGGCTGTGCGAGACCAATCCGGCGAAGAAGCCGCGCTTCGACGCCGTGGTGGCCAATCCGCCTTTCAGCTACCGCTGGGAGCCGGGCGAGGCGATGGCGCAGGATCCGCGCTTCAAAAACCACGGCGTGACGCCCAGGAGCGCGGCCGACTTCGCCTTCCTGCTGCACGGCCTGCATTACCTGAAGGACGACGGGGTGATGGCGATCATCCTGCCGCACGGCGTGCTGTTCCGCGGCGGCAAGGAGGCGGACATCCGCCGCAAGCTGCTGGAAGATGGCCACATTGATACGGTGATCGGCCTGCCGGCCAACCTGTTCTACTCCACCGGCATCCCGGTGTGCATCCTGGTGTTGAAGAAGTGCAAGAAACCGGACGACGTGCTGTTCATCAACGCCGCAGAGCACTTCACCAAGGGCAAGCGCCAGAACCAGCTGAGCGATGCGGACATCGCGCGGATCGTCTCCACGTACCAAGAGCGCACGGAACGGGAGCGCTATTCCCGCCGGGTGTCGATGCAGGAGATCATCGACAACGACTGCAACCTCAATATTTCCCGCTACGTCAGCACGGCGCAGGCGGAGAAGGAAATTGACCTCAGGGCGGTTCATTCGGATTTGGCGGCGATCGAGCTGGAAATCACCCAGGCAAAGAAACGGCACAATGCGTTCCTCGTTGAATTGGGGTTGAAGCCCCTTCCTTGAACCTATCCCCGTAGGTTGCGTGCCTGCATGACCTTTTGCAGCACCACGGTGCGAGGCTTTCTGGCAGACTTTTCAAGGCAACTACTCATGTCACATGCTCCCCAACTGCGCATCCCCGCCACCTACATGCGCGGCGGCACCTCGAAAGGCGTGTTCTTCAAGCTTGCGGATTTGCCGGAAGCGGCACGGGTGCCGGGCGCGGTGCGCGATGCGCTGCTGCTGCGGGTGATCGGTTCACCCGACCCCTACGGCAAGCACACCGACGGCATGGGTGGGGCGACTTCGTCCACGTCGAAGTGCGTGATCATCGCCGCCGCCAGCGTGCCCGATCATGACGTCGACTACCTGTACGGCCAGGTCAGCATCGACACCGCGTTCGTGGACTGGTCCGGCAACTGCGGCAACCTCAGCACCGCGGTCGGCCCGTTCGCCATTGCCAACGGCTTCATCCCTGCCGAGCGCATCCCGCAGGACGGCACCGTGACCGTGCGGGTGTGGCAGGCCAACATCGGCAAGACCATCCTGGTACACGTGCCGGTGCGCGGCGGGCAGGTGCAGGAAACCGGCGATTTCGAATTGGACGGCGTGACCTTCCCCGCCGCCGAGATCGTGCTGGAGTTTGTCGATCCTTCCGATGACGAGGGGGAAGGCGGCTCGATGTTCCCCACCGGCAATCTGATCGATGACCTCGACGTGCCGGGCGTGGGAACGCTCAAGGCAACGATGATTACCGCCGGCATCCTCACCGTGTTCGTCAACGCCACCGACATCGGCTTCACCGGCACCGAGCTGCAGCCGGCGATCAACGAGAACAAGGCCGCGCTGGCGAAGCTGGAAGCGATCCGCGTGGCCGGCGCGCTGCGGATGGGGCTGATCAAGGCTGCGGAAGAAGCCGCCACCCGCCAGCACACGCCGAAGGTGGCGTTCGTTGCGCCACCGGCGGACTACGTTTCATCCAGCGGCAAGCACATCGGCGCCGGCAGCATCGACCTCAACGTGCGCGCGATGTCGATGGGCAAGCTGCATCACGCGATGATGGGCACGGCTTCGGTCGCCATCGCCACCGCGGCGGCGGTGCCGGGCACGCTGGTGAATCTGGCCGCCGGCGGCGGAACGCGCGATGCCGTGAACTTCGGCCACCCCTCCGGCACGCTCCGGGTGGGCGCATCCGTCGATCAGGTCGACGGCCAGTGGGCGGTCACGCGCGCGGTGATGAGCCGCAGCGCGCGGGTGCTGATGGAAGGCTGGGTGCGGGTGCCGCAGGGCTGACGGCATGATGCGGTGGGTGCCAGCGGGCTTCCTCCTGTAGCGAAATCAAGGAGGAGGCAGCGGGCGCAAGGCCGCTGCCGGGGGACATTCGCGGAAGGAGGAAGCCCGCCGGCGCTCCCCGCGTCACCCCCCGACCTGGAACCCGCCCTTGTGCAATTCGTGGCGGGCCTGGTCGAACCCCTGCGACGGCACGAAGTCGCCATCGCGGTTGCTCAGCTCCACCCAGCGTTCGAGGATCGCTTCCGCGGTTGCCTGTTCGCCCAGTGCGATGCCCTGGGTGAGGGCGATGTAGGCCAGTTCAAACCCGCCGGCACCGGCGCTGAGGATGGCGCGGTTGGGCGCGTTCTCGGCCACCAGCGCCAGCACCGCCGGGCTGACCAGCTCCGGCTTGAACCGGGCCAGCTGCTCCGGCGGCAGGATCCCTTCCATCATCCGGGTGGCGCCGGTGGGCGCCAGGCAGTTCACGCGGATGTCGTGCTTGGCGCCCTCGATGCCCAGCGTCTGCATCATCCCCACCAGCCCCATCTTGGCCGCCGCATAGTTGGCCTGGCCGAAGTTGCCGTACAGCCCGCTGCACGAGGTGGTCATCACGATGCGGCCGTAATTCTGCGCGCGCATCGTGTTCCACACCGCATGGGTGCAGTGGGCCGCGCCCATCAGATGCACGTCCAGCACCAGCCGGAAATCGTCCAGGCTCATCTTGGCGAAACTCTTGTCGCGCAGGATGCCGGCGTTGTTGACCAGGATGTCGATACTGCCCCAGTCGGCCAGCACCGTATCCGCCATCGCCTGCACCGCTTCGGCATCGGCCACCGAACACTTCACCGCGCGCGCCTGGCCGCCGACGGCACGGATTTCCTCGACCACCGCGTCGGCGCCATCGCCCAGGTCGTTCACCACCACCTTCGCCCCGCGCTGCGCCAGCAGCAGCGCGTGCGCGCGGCCCAATCCACCGCCCGCGCCGGTCACGATGGCCACACGGCCACTCAGGTCGATTTTTTCCATGCCTTGCTGTTCCTCAGGGTTGAATGACTTGCGGATCCGATGCGACCGCTTCCAGCGCCTGCAGGGCCTGCGGCAACTCGGCAATGGCGGCAATGCTGCGCATGCGCTCGCCACCTTGCGCCACCACGGCTTCGGCCTCGTGCGCCCAGGTGGTGTGATAGGGCACGTGCACGCCCCAGCCGCCCAGTGCCAGCACCGGTGCGATGTCCGAGCGCAGCGAGTTGCCCACCATCAGAAAACGCTGCGCTGCCACGCCGAATTCCTCGAACAGCCGCGCATAGGTGGCCGGATCTTTTTCGCTGACGATCTCGATGCGCCGGAACAGATCCGACAGCCCGCTCTCGCGCACCTTGGCCTCTTGATGGAACAGGTCGCCCTTGGTGATCAGCACCACCGGATGCCGTGCCGCCACCGCTTCCACCGCGGCGCGCACGCCCGGCAACACCTCCACCGGGTGCTGCAGCAGTTCCTTGGCCAGCTGGACGATGCGGCCGATGTCGGCCGCGCGGATGCTGGCACCGGTGATGTCCACTGCCGCCTCGATCATCGACAGCGCCATGCCTTTCACGCCGTAGCCGAAGAACGCGATGTTGCGCGACTCGTATGCGTACAGGCGCTTGCCGGCATCTTCCAGGTCGACGTACCGGGCGATGATCTGCTCGAAGCGCTGCTGCGCCTCATCGAAATAATCCTGGCTGCGCCAGAGGGTGTCGTCGGCATCGAAGCCGACCAACGCGATACCACCGGAGGAGTTCTGCATCCGCGTAGTGTAATTGCCCGTCGTCGATGGCCGGTCACACCGGCAAGGCGGTGGTGCGCTTCACCGTGCGCAACGCCAGCGTGGTCTGCACCCGCGTCACCCCCGGCAACTGGGTGAGGATTTCGGTGTGGATGCGCTCGAAATCGGCGGCATCGGCATACACCACCCGCACCATGTAGTCGGCGGCACCGGCCAGCAGACAGCATTCGGTGATCTCGGGGTGGTCGTGGATCGCCGCCTCGAACGCATCCAGCGCGACGCGGCCCTGCTGATCCAGCGTCACCAGCACGAAGGCGGTACCAGGCAGCCCGGCCTGCTCTTCGTCCAGCAGCAGGACATAGCGCGCCACCAGTCCCGACTCTTCCAGCAGCTTGACCCGCCGCAGGCAGGCCGAAGGCGACAGATTGATGCGCTGGGCCAGCTCCAGATTGGTCAGGCGACCGTCGTGCTGCAGCAGCCGCAAGATGGCGCGGTCGCGGTCGTCGAGGGTCATGCCTGTTGGTTGAATTTTATGCATTCATTCAAACAATTTATTGGAATGTAATGCTGATTATAGCCGTAATGACTGGTGAATTTGGCGACAGAATGCGCGTTTGCAAGCGCATACTGCCAATCTTAAGGCGCCGGGGAGGCTGGCGCCCGCCACCAGAGAAACCCGCATGCGCATCGGCGTCCCCAAGGAAATCAAGGTTCATGAGTACCGCGTCGGCCTGATCCCTTCGTCCGTCCACGAGCTCGTCCACCACGGCCACGAGGTGGTGGTGCAGAAGGGCGCGGGGCTGGGCGCAGGGCTGTCAGATGCCGACTACCAGGCGGCGGGCGCCAAGCTGCTGGACAGCGCGGAAGACATTTTCGCCAGCGCCGACATGATCGTGAAGGTGAAAGAACCACAGGCGGCGGAACGCAAGCTGCTGCGCCCGGGGCAGGTGTTGTTCACCTATCTGCACCTGGCCCCGGATGCGCCGCAGACCCGCGACCTGATCGACTCCGGCGCGGTCTGCATTGCCTATGAAACCGTCACTGCCGGCAATGGTTCGCTGCCGTTGCTCACGCCGATGTCGGAAGTGGCCGGCCGGCTGGCCCCGCAGGTGGGTGCGCATGCGCTGGAGAAAGCCCAGGGCGGGCGCGGCGTGCTGCTGGGCGGCGTGCCCGGCGTGCCGGCCGCCGAGGTGGTGATCCTGGGCGGCGGCGTGTCCGGCAGCCATGCCGCCACGATTGCCGTGGGCATGGGCGCCAAGGTGACCGTGGTGGATCGCAGCGCCGAAGCACTCAAGCGGCTGTCGGCGCAGTTCGGTACCGCGATCTCCACCGTGTTCTCCACCCGCGCCGCGATCGAGGAGCTGGTGCGCCGCGCCGACTTGCTGATCGGCACCGTGCTGATCCCGGGTGCCGCCGCGCCCAAGCTGGTCAGCCACGGCATGGTGCGCACGATGAAGACCGGCGCGGTGATCGTGGATGTGGCCATCGAC
The DNA here is from genome assembly GCA_028868545.1 of Lysobacteraceae bacterium. Lineage (GTDB taxonomy): Bacteria > Pseudomonadota > Gammaproteobacteria > Xanthomonadales > Xanthomonadaceae > Thermomonas. Next base: position 7,347 of record JAGWUF010000029.1, read on the forward strand.
CAGGGCGGCTGCGTGGAAACCTCGCACGCCACCACCCACGCCGACCCGACCTATGTGGTGGATGGCGTGGTGCATTACTGCGTGGCCAACATGCCCGGTGCGGTGGCGCGCACCTCCACCTTCGCTCTCAACAACGCCACCCTGCCGTTCGCGCTGGCGCTGGCCGACAAGGGCTGGAAGCAGGCACTGATCGACGACGCGCACCTGCGCAACGGCCTCAACGTGGTGGACGGCAAGATCACCTGCGCGCCGGTGGCACAGGCGCACGGGCTGCCTTACGTCGACGCGGCGCACGTGCTGGGGCTGTAATCCTCGCGCCCTGCGCTGCACGGCAAGGATGGCTTGCCATCTCTCGAAATTCAACGAAATATTTTTCTTTCGTTTTCGAAAGTAAAACTTGTCTTTTCGCATTTGCAGGCAGAGAATGGCCGGGCCCCGCCGGAGCCCTGTCATGCACCCCCTGCAAGCCCTGATCGCCCGTCATCAGCAGGTTGCGCCCTGCGGCGTGACCTCCCTCTGCTCGGCGCATCCGCTGGTGATCGAAGCCGCGCTGCGGCACGCCCGGCGCCACGCCCTGCCGTTCGTGTTGTTCGAGGCCACCTGCAACCAGGTCAACCAGGACGGCGGCTACACCGGCATGACGCCGGCGGATTTCGTGCGTTTCGTGCAGGATATCGCCGACCAGGCGGGGGGTTCGCAGCCGGCCATCCTGCTGGGCGGCGACCACCTGGGCCCCAACCCGTGGACGGCGCTCGCGGCCGAGGCGGCGATGGCCAAGGCCGAAGCCATGGTCACGGCGTATGTGGAAGCCGGCTTCAGCAAACTGCATCTGGACTGTTCGATGGCCTGCGCCGACGACCCGACGCCGCTGCCGGAAGCCGAAATCGTGCGCCGCGCGGTGCGGCTGGCACGCGCCGCCGAAGCGGCCCACGCCCGCACTGGCGGGCCGGCACCGGTATACGTGATCGGCACCGAGGTCCCCGTGCCGGGTGGCGCCACCGAGGCCATCGACGGGCTGGCGGTAACCACGCCGGCGGCGGCGCTGGCCACCATCGATGCCCATCGCGAAGCCTTTCTTGCGGCGGGCCTGGGTGCTGCCTGGCAGCGCGTGATTGCCTCGGTGGTGCAACCGGGCGTGGAGTTCGATCATCACCATGTGATCGACTACGCGCCGGCCAAGGCACGGGCCCTGAGCGAGGTGATCGCCGGCATGCCGGGCATGGTCTTCGAAGCGCATTCCACCGACTACCAGACCCGCGACAAGCTGGCCGCGCTGGTGCGCGACCACTTCGCCATCCTCAAGGTCGGCCCCGGCCTGACGTTTGCATTGCGCGAGGCATTGTGGGCACTGGATGCGATCGAGCGCGACTGGATCGCCCCCGGGCGCCGCGCGCATCTGCGCGAGGTCGCGCTGGCCCGCCTGCATGCCGAACCGAAACACTGGCAGCGCTACTACCACGCGCAAGGCGCACAGCTCGACGTGGATCTGCAATACAGCCTCAGTGATCGCATCCGCTATTACTGGCCCGACGCCATCATCGAATCGGCACGGCAGCGGCTGTTCGACAACCTGCGCAACAACCCGCCACCGCTGCCACTGATCAGCCAATATCTCCCGCACGCGCTTCCGGCACTGCGCGCCGGTCGCATCGACACCACCCCCGAAGCGCTGGTGATGGCGCATCTTGAAGCCGTACTGGACGACTACCACCATGCCTGCCACTGAGTTCTTCGGCATCGCCGCCGACACCTTGCACGCCCGGGGCGCCTTGCACACCGCGCGCGAAATCTGCCAGCAGCCGGCCATGCTGGAGGCCACGCAGGCGTTGCTGGCCACGCTGCGGGTGCAGCTGGATGCCTTCGCGCAGCCCGTCACCGGCAACCCGCGCGCACGCGTCATCCTCACCGGTGCCGGCACCTCGGCCTACATCGGCCAGATCCTTGCGCCCTTGCTGGATCGGCAGTTGGCCGCACGGGTGGATGCCGTTGCCAGCACCGACCTGGTGAGCGCGCCGCGACTGCACCTGGATGCCGGGCAGCCGTTGCTGCTGGTGTCGTTCGGGCGCTCCGGCAACAGCCCCGAAAGTCTGGCGGCGGTGGCGTTGGCCGAAGCGCTGGTGGACGACGTGCGGCATCTGTTCATCACCTGCAACCCCGATGGCAAGCTCGGCCAGTTGGCGATGCGGCAGGCCTGCACGCTGCATCTGCCGGAAGCCACCCACGATGCCAGCTTCGCCATGACCTCCAGCTTCAGCTGCATGCTGTATGCAGCGCTGGCGGCGCTGGGCACGGCGACCGATCTGGCCACGCGCAACGCGGCCCTGGCGCAGGCCACGCAGGCGGTGATCGGCACCCATGCCCCCGCCCTGCAGGCACTGGCCGGGCGCGGCTTCGATCGCTGCGTGTCACTGGGCAGCGGTGTGCTGCAGGGCCTGGCACGCGAGGCGGCGTTGAAGCTGGGCGAGCTCAGCAATGGCGCGGTGGCCAGCTGTCACGAAACCCCGCTGGGTTTCCGGCATGGCCCGAAAACCTTCATCACCGGCAACACGCTGGTGCTGGTATTCGTTTCCAACGATGCGCATACCCGCCGCTACGACCACGACCTGATCGACGAACTGCGTCGCGATGGCGAAGCCGGCGCGGTGCTGGAAATCAGTGCACACCCGCGCACCGGAAACGCCGCACACACGCTCGCCGTGCCCGGCATGGCGCAGGCGCAGGATATCGACCTGGTCTGGCCGTACGTGGCGATTGCCCAGTGCTTCGCCTTCTTCACCGCGCTGGCACTGGGCCGCAGCCCCGACAACCCCAACCCACAAGGCACCGTCAACCGCGTGGTGCAAGGCGTCACCCTGTACCCGCTGGAGGCGTGACCATGCGCGGCTGCTACCTGGGCGTGGACGGCGGCGGCACCACGACCCGCTTCTTGCTGGTGGATGCCGACCTGCACCCGCTGGCCGAGGCCGAACTGGGCACCACCTGGTTTCCGCAGGTGGGCATCGACGGTGCCGCTGCGGTGCTGGAGCAGGGCATCGCGCAAGTACTGAGCATGGCGGGGGCGGACGCCGATACCATCCAGATGGCGTTTTTCGGCCTGCCCGCCTACGGCGAGAACGCGCAGGTGGCGCGCCAGCTCGACACCCTGCCGCAGGCCATCCTGGGCCATGCCCGCTACCGCTGCGGCAACGACATGCTGTGCGGCTGGGCCGGCTCGCTGGCCTGTGCCGACGGCATCAACCTGATCGCCGGCACTGGCTCGATGGGTTATGGCCAGCGCGGCGGGCTTGGCCAGCGCGCCGGTGGTTGGGGCGATGCCATCGGTGATGAAGGCTCGGCGCACTGGATCGCCGTGCAGGGCCTGAACGCATTTTCCCGGATGAGCGATGGCCGGCTGCCGAAAGGCCCGTTGCATGCCATCGTGCGCCAGGTATTCGCGCTCGAGAATGACCTGGCACTGTGTGCCCACGTCTATGGCGATGCCGTCGGCAGCCGCACCGACATCGCCCGCATGGCCGCGCTGGTGCTGGCCGCCGCGCAAGCCGGCGACGCCCAGGCACAACGGATTTACCAGGCCGCCGGTGACGAGCTGGCCCGGATCGCCATCGCACTGCGCAGCGCCCTGGCATTCGCACCCGGCGAGCCGGTGCCGGTGTCGTACTCCGGCGGCGCCTTCCACGCCGGCGAATGGCTGCTTGCCCCCTTGCGCAACCGCCTGCACGCGGCAGCGACCGAATTCGACCTGCGCCCGCCCTTGCACAGCCCGGTCATGGGCGCGGCGTTGTACGCGCAGCATCTGGCACGCGTCCGCTGACCACCCCCGGGCAGCGGGTGCCCACCGTGCGAACCATTTGCTTCTACGATGCACGGGAGCTGCACCACCGGCCCGGCAGTGAAGGAAGCACATGAAGACGATTGATTTGCGCAGCGACACCGTGACCCAACCCACCGCGGCGATGCGCGATGCCATGCACGCGGCGGCGGTGGGCGACGACGTGTACGGCGAAGACCCCACCGTCAACGCCCTGCAGCGGCGGCTGGCAGACGCGCTGGGGTTCGAGGCCGGGCTGTTCGTGCCCAGCGGCACCCAGTCCAACCTGCTGGCGCTGCTGGCGCACTGCGAGCGCGGCGACGAATACATCGTCGGCATGGACGCGCATACGTACAAGTTCGAAGGTGGCGGCGCGGCGGTGCTGGGTTCGATCCAGCCGCAGCCCATCGTGCAGGCCGAAGACGGCAGCCTGCCGCTCGACCGCGTGGCCGCGGCGATCAAGCCGGTCGACCCGCACTTCGCCCGCACCCGCCTGCTGGCGCTGGAGAACACCTGGCACGGCCGCACCCTGCCGCTGGACTACCTGCGCGAAGCCGGCGAGCTGGCACGCGCGCACGGCCTCGGCTACCACCTCGACGGCGCGCGCCTGTTCAATGCCGCGGTCGCCTGCGGGGTGCCGGCGCGGGAGATCGCGCGGCATTTCGACAGCGTGTCGGTGTGCCTGTCGAAAGGGCTGGGCGCGCCGGTGGGCTCGGTACTGGTCGGCCCGCAGGCGCTGATCGACAAGGCGCGGCGCTGGCGCAAGGTCTGCGGCGGCGGCTGGCGTCAGGCCGGGATGCTGGCGGCGGCCTGCCTGCACGCGCTGGACCACAACATCGCGCGGCTTGTCGACGACCACGCGCGCGCGGCGCGGCTGGCCGCGGCGCTGGGCGCCATCGACGGCATCGCCCTGCTCGGCCAGCACACCAACATGGTGTTCATCGACGTGCCGGCCGAGCGCCTGCGCGCGCTCGACGCCCACCTGCGCGAGGCCGGCATCCGCATCAGCATCGGCTACCTGCCAACCCTGCGGCTGGTCACCCACCTGGACGTGGACGACGACGGCATCGAACGCACCGTGGCGGCGTTCGCGGCGTTCTTCGGCACGCGCTGAATGCCGCCGGGCAGGGGCCATGCCCAGACCGGATCATGGCCGCCACCATCGGCAGCTGCAATCGGCAGCCACGTATGTCCGTGCGTGGCTTGGCGGGGAGCTGGCCAAACAGCGAAAACCCGCCCCGGTGCTGCTCATGCGCCCTGCGCGCCGTTCTCGTACAGCCTGCCGGTGTAGTGCACGGTAATAGTCCGGTCGGGCTTGGCTTCGGCACCACTGCCGATGACCCCTTTTAGCCCGATTTGTTTGTTCCGGGTGACACTGCTGCGAACGGGCTGTGCCGCGCTGCTGTTGTGCCGTGCGGCCTCAGGCCTTCTTCACGAATTCCGACTTCAAGCCCATCGCGCCGATGCCGTCGATCTTGCAGTCGATATCGTGATCGCCGTCGACCAGGCGGATGTTGCGCACCTTGGTGCCCACCTTCACCACCAGCGACGCCCCCTTCACCTTCAGGTCCTTGATCACGGTGACGGTATCGCCATCGGCCAGCACATTGCCCACCGCGTCCTTGATCACCTTCACCTCATCACCGGCCTCCGCCTCGCCGGGCACCCACTCGTGCCCGCACTCCGGGCACACACAATTGCCACCGTCCTGGTAGGTGTATTCGGAAGCGCACTTCGGGCAGGGGGGCAACGTGGTCATGACGTGGACGGGCCAGCAGGGGGCCACGAATTTTACGCGATCCACGCCCCTCATCCCACACCCCCGGCACGCGCCCCAGACAAGGCCGAAGGCCGCATCCGGGGTTCATCGCATCGTGTGGGTCTGCCGAGAAGGCGCTACCAGTCACCCTGCAATGTCAAGAACCTTGTCATCCCCTGGCCCCCTCCCTTGCCAGGGCAACGCCGGGCACACGCCCGTGGCGTGGCCCGGTGCCTGATCGAGCCTGGCAAGCCGAACCAGAACGCCTGCGTCGAAAGCCTCAACGGCCGTCTGCGCAACGAGCGCCGCAACCAGCACTGGTGCACCCGTCCGCTGCATGCCCGCACGGTCATCGAGACCTGGTGTGAGATTCCACGCGCTGGCGCGAATCACGGGTTCGAGGGGCGCGAAGACCGCGCCATGGAACCAATGGATATCATCGCCGCCACCATGACCACGAACGACGCCCGGGACGCCTTCGGCACGCTGCTGCAGCGGCATTCAGGCGTCGTGTTCAAGGTTGCCAACAGCTATGCGCAGGGCGTCGATGATCGTGCCGAGCTGGCGCAGGAGATCGCCGCGCAGCTGTGGCATGCGTACCCGAAATACGACCCGGCGCGCAGCTTCAGCACCTGGATGTACCGGATCGCGCTGAACGTGGCGATCAGCCGCTTGCGCCATCTGGAACTGCGGCGGCGGCACGATGCGGTGCCACTGGACGAAGCCCTGCACGACGTCGCCGATGGCAATGCCGCCGATCCCGAACAGGAACAACGCCTGCGCCTGCTGCACGGCTTCATCGCTCGCCAGCCGCCACTGGATCGCGCGCTGCTGCTGCTCTATCTCGAAGACCGCCCGCAGCGCGAGATCGCCGAGATCCTCGGCATCACCGAAAGCAATGTCTCCACCAAGATCGGACGCCTCAGGCAGCGCATTCGCGACGAATTCTGAGCGCGCACCGGATACAGACTCGAACATGGACATGCCGATGGAACTCGACGACTTCAAATCCGCTTGGGCTGCGCTGGATCGCCGGCTGCAACTGGACAACACGCTGAAGCTGCACGCATTGCGCGAACGCGCGCTGGACAAGGCCCGCGGCAGCCTGCGCCCGCTGTTCTGGGGCCAGGTCGTGCAGATCCTGTTCGGCATTCCCTTCATCCTGCTCGCCTCGCTGCTGTGGATGAGCCAGCCGGCGCACGCTTCGTCCATCGTCGCCGGCGTGCTGGTGCAGGCGTATGGCGTGCTGCTGATCGTTGCTGCGGGCGTGGTGCTGGGGCAGCTCGGAAACCTCGACTATTCGCAGCCGGTGCTCGGCATCCAGAAGCAGCTGCTGCGCGCCCGCACGCTGTACATCCGCAGCGGCATGGTCGCCGGCCTGCCGTGGTGGTTCCTGTGGGTCGCGATCCTGCAGGTGTTGGCCGGCCTGACCGATGTGGATCTGCTGGCGAATGCGCCGGCGCTGGTGTGGCTCGGCTACGGCATCGGCGCCGCCGGCCTGTTCGCCACCTGGTGGTTCCACCGCTGGGCGCGCCGCCCAGAGCGCGCCGAGTTCGGCCGCAAGATCGACGACGCCCTGAGCGGCGGCAGCCTGCGCAGGGCGCTGGCGCAGCTGGACGAACTGCAGCACTTCGAACGCGACTGATCGCGCGCACCCGCTGAGGCCGCGCCGCCGGCCTTCCTCCCGACCGACATGTCGACCGCACGCCATCGCTTGCGGCGCGGCCCCGCGCATCCCGAAAACGGAGACTTCCATGCAAACCCCGCCTGTCCACCCGCCCGGCGAACGCCTGCACGGCCTGGATGCCGTGCGCGGCATCGCCCTGCTGTTCGGCGTGATCGTGCATGCCAGCATGTCCTGGCTGCCCGGCGCGCAGTATTTCTGGCTCACCCACGACGCTTCGTCCAGCGACATCGCCGGACTGGTGTTCTACGCGCCGCACATGTTCCGCATGCTGTTGTTCTTCCTGCTCGCCGGTTTCTTCGCGCGGCTGGCCTGCGCGCGACTCGGCACGAAGGGCTTCATTCGCGACCGCGCACGCCGCATCGGCATGCCTCTGCTGGTGGGTTGGGGGCCGATGCTGGCGGCGATCCTCGCGGTTGGCGCGTGGGCCGCGTGGTTGGCCAACAATGGCCAGTTGCCGCCACCGCCGGAGACACCGCCGCTGTCGCCCCGCCATTTCCCGCTCACCCACCTGTGGTTCCTGTACGTGCTGCTGCTTTGCTACATCGCGGCGCTGGCGCTGCGCGCCATGCTGGGCCGCAGCGGCATCGCCATGCGGTTCGCCGATGCATGCACGCGCCTGCTGTCCTCGCCGATCGGGCCGATGCTGCTCGCCCTGCCGCTTGGCATCGCGATGTTCCTGCACGCGCAGTGGTATGCGTGGTTCGGCATTCCAACGCCCGACCAGTCGCTGTATCCCAACCTGGCCGCGTGCATCGCGTTCGGCAGCGCCTTCGGTTTCGGTTGGCTGCTGCAGCGACAACCGACCCTGCTGCAGAACTGGGCCGTCCGCTGGCCGCTGTACCTGGCGATCGCGGTGCTGGCCACCACCGGTTGCCTGTGGCGCATCGGGCTTGCACCGCGGCTGGTGCCAGCCATGCAGGACGACGCGACCCTTGCCTATGCCGTGGCCTACGCCATCGCCGGCTGGAACTGGACGTTCGCCCTGGTCGGCCTGGGCCTGCGCTTCCTGTCCACGCACAGCTCGTGGCGTCGCTACCTGGCCGATGCCTCGTACTGGATCTATTTTGCCCACCTGCCGCTGGTGATGGCACTGCAGGTCGCGATGTCGCGCGTGCAATGGCCGTGGTTCGTGGAATTCGCGCTGGTGCTGGCAGTGGCGATGGCCCTGCTGCTGATCAGCTACGACCTGCTGGTGCGCAACAGTGTCATCGGTGCCTGGCTCAACGTGCGGCGCAAGCCGCGCGGGCTGGAGCAGTACTAAATGGAGCGCTTGAGAAATTTTGCGTTCGCATTCGCCCTGCTGACCACCGCGGCCGCACCCTCCCCCGAAATCGATGCGTCCATGCACCCGGCTGCCGAGGCGCCCGAACGCCAGCAGCGCCACGCGGAAACGCTGCTGATCCGGCTCCGCGCGCAGCACGAACTGCCCGCACTCGCGGCCGTCGTCGTGCGTTCGGATGCGACGCTCGACCTCGCCGTGACCGGCCTCAGGCGGCAAGGAAGACCGGAAAAGGTCGAGCCGGCCGACCGTTTCCACCTGGGCTCCATGGGGAAGGCGATCACCGCCACCGTGATTGCCCGGTTGGTCGAGGAAGGCAGGCTGTCGTGGACGACGCGGCCCATCGACGTCTTCCCCGAACTCGCAACGACCGTGCATCCGGGCTATCGGGACGTCACCCTCGAGCAGCTGCTGCGGCATGAGGCCGGCATGCCGCCTTATGATTCGATGGGTGAGATAAAAGGGGCAAGCGCGCACGCGGGTTCCGGCGATCCGCGCGACCAGCGCCGCGCGTTCAGCACCTGGCTCCTGCGGCAACGGCCGCACGTTGCACCGGGCACGCAGCCGGAGTACTCGAACGCCGGGTATGTCATTGCCGCCGCCATGGCCGAAGCCGCCACCTTCGAGACGTGGGAGTCGCTGATCGAGAGCAGGCTGGCCCGACCACTGGGTATCGGCCTGGCGTACGGCTTGCCTGCACGTGGCGACAGCCCGCAACCGTGGGGGCACAAGCCAAAGTCCGCATTCCTCGGCCTGGCGATATCAGCGACGGCGGTCGAGCCGCAGGCGCCCGGGGCCGGCTGGGCGCTCGGCCCCGTCTTCGAGCCGGCCGGCGATTATTCGCTGTCGCTCGCGGACTACGCGAAGTTCCTGCAGCTGCATCTTGCAGGGCTCGCCGGTCGCGACGGGCTGCTCAAGGCGTCTTCCATGCAGCGCCTGCACGCCGGCCCCGGCGAGTACGCAATGGGGTGGTTCCTGCGCGAGTTCGATGGGACGGCGGCGCACTGGCACACAGGCTCAACCGAGGCGTTCTTTTCCCGCGTGATCATGCTGCCGGAGCGGGGCATTGCGGTTGCGGTGTTGACGAACGCTGGAAGCGAGAGTGCAAGCGCTGCCACCCGCGAGGCGGCGATGGAGCTGCTGCGAATCCATGGCCGAACCAAGCACGCAAGTGCCTGATTCGGCGCAAGCGCGTCACGACATGTGCCGGACACGCACCGCACATCGGACGGAAAGCTGTCCTTCTAGGCCAGTCTCGGTGCAGCGGCACCACGCTGCCCACACCCGCAAGGAAAGTCGACTCTGACCCGGGTTTTGCAGACCCGAGTTTGCATAATCTTTGGCTGTCCGGACAGCTTGCCCGGGCATGGCCCTGGCGACGGGCTCACCCGCACTTGCTGTACCCGCAATTCAAGCAAGTCGCACACCCGTCCATCAGCACCAGCGCCTTGGTGCTGCATTTGTGGCACATGGTGGCGGTGGGCGGGAAGGTGGCGCCGTCGCCGGTGACCTCGATGTCTTCGGGGTGGGTGGCGGCGCTGCGCAGGACGTCGTCGGGCGTGCTCAGTGCGTCAGCGTTTTTTTTTTGGTTCTGCTCGTAGGCGCGGCGCTTTTCGGCGATCAGCGCGCGTTGCGCGTCGCTCATCTCCGGGTCGTGCAGCATGCCGATCGACTTCAGGTGGTCTTCGACGATGCTGCCGAGTTCGGCCACCAGCGACGGCATGTACACGCCACCGGCCTTGAAGTAGCCGCCACGCGGGTCGAACACGGCCTTCATTTCCTCCACCAGGAAGGCGACGTCGCCGCCCTTGCGGAACACGGCGGACATGATGCGGGTCAGCGCCACGATCCACTGGAAGTGCTCCATCGACTTGCAGTTGATGAAGACCTCGAACGGGCGGCGGTGTTCATGCTCGGTGCCGGCATTGAGCACGATGTCGTTGATGGTCACGTACATGGCGTGCTCCACCAGCGGTGATTTGATCTTGTAGGTGCTGCCGATCAGGACTTCCGGACGTTCGATGCGCTCGTGCATGTGGATGACATTGTCCGGCTCGGGCTCCACCACCAGCGGTGCGGCGGGCTGGGCCCGGGCCTTGTCTTCCTGGGTGACGACGGCATAGCCCTTGATTTTCTTGTCGATCCTGACGGTCATGATCCTGACTCTTGGGGTGTTCACAACGTGTGCGGGGGAACGCACCACGCCCGGCAGCCGGGCGGGTGCAGGGGCTTGCTTACTTCGCGGCCTTCTTGGCGGCCTTCTTCACGACTTTCTTGGCAACGGCTTTCCTGGCGGGTGCCTTTTTCGCAACTGCCTTTTTCACGGGTGCCTTCCTGGCAACGGCCTTCTTCGCGACAGCCTTCTTGGCCGGTGCCTTTTTCACGGCCTTCCTGGCTGCCGGCTGCTTGGCCACGGCTTTCTTCGCCGCCACCTTCTTGCCAGTGACTTTCTTCTTCAAGTTCGCCACTTCCTTCCTGGCGTCCTTGCCGGCGGTGGCGAGCGTCTTCTTCGCCTTGGCCACGGTCTTCTTCACCGCTTTTTTCGCCTTCGCCACTTCGGTCTTCACTTTCTTCTCGGCGGTCTTCGCGGCCTTCTTCGCCTTCGCCACCGTGGCGCTGGCGGTGCTGGCCATCGCACTGCCGACTTCCGCAACCTTTTCCTTCGCAGCGTCAACGGCATCCGACAGCGTTGCCGTCATTCCATCTCCATTGCTCATGTGCCCTCCTCATCGGGCGTGGGTTGGTGGGTACAACAGCGCGATCCTATACCTGCCACGGCGCGCGTGCAGCACTCTTTTCGGGCCGCTGCAGCGCGTGGCGGAACCGCCTTCAGAACTTGCCGTAGTAGCCTTCCTTCAAGGCATCGAACAGGTTGGCGGCGGTGTGCAGCTCGCCGTCGTACTCGATCTGCTCGTTGCCCTTCACCTCCACCACCTGCCCGTCGTCCAGTTCGAAGCGGTAGGTGGTGTTCTCCAGGTCGGCTTCCTTCACCAGCACGCCCTGGAAGGCGGCCGGGTTGAAGCGGAAGGTGGTGCAACCCTTCAGGCCCTGCTGGTAGGCGTAGCGGTAGATGTCCTTGAAGTCTTCGTACGGATAATCCGTGGGGACGTTGGCGGTCTTGGAGATGGAGGAATCCACCCATTTCTGCGCCGCGGCCTGCACGTCCACGTGCTCCTTCGGGCTGATGTCGTCGGCGCTGATGAAGTAGGCGGGCAGTTGCGCGGCCTTGTCTTCGGCGTAGGGCATCGCCTTGGCGTTGACCAGCTCGCGGTAGGCCAGCAGCTCGAACGAGAATACGTCGACCTTTTCCTTGGTCTTCTTGCCTTCGCGGATCACGTTGCGGCTGTAGTGGTGGGCGAAGCTGGGCTCGATGCCGTTGCTGGCGTTGTTGGCCAGGCTCAGCGAGATGGTGCCGGTGGGCGCAATGGAACTGTGGTGGGTAAACCGGCAACCGACGGTGGCCATCTCGTCCACCAGTTCCGGTGCCACTTCGGCCACCTTCTGCATGTAGCGCGAGTATTTGGCGTGCAACACGCGGCCTTCGATCTGCTGGCCGATTTTCCAGCCGTCGCGCGCCATTTCCGGGCGCTTGCGCAGCATGCCGGCATCGATGGTGAACACTTCGTCCATGATCGGCGCCGGGCCCTTTTCCTTGGCCAGCGCAAGCCCGGTTTCCCAGCCGGCCACCGCCATCTCGCGGGCGATGGCTTCGGTGAACTCGCACGATACCGGGCTGCCGTACTGCATTTTCAGCATGGTCATGGTGCTGCCCAGACCCAAAAAGCCCATGCCGTGGCGGCGCTTGCGCAGGATCTCGTCGCGCTGCTGCTGCAACGGCAGGCCGTTGACCTCCACCACGTTGTCCAGCATGCGGGTGAACACGCGCACCACTTCCTTGTACTCCTCCCAGTCGAATTCGGCCTGGTCGGTGAAGGGCTGCTTGACGAACTTGGTGAGGTTGACCGAACCCAGCAGGCAGGCACCGTACGGCGGCAGCGGCTGCTCGCCGCAGGGGTTGGTGGCGCGGATGGTCTCGCACCACCAGTTGTTGTTCATCTCGTTGACCTTGTCGATCAGGATGAACCCCGGCTCGGCGTAGTCGTACGTCGAGACCATGATCATGTCCCACAGGTGGCGGGCGCGGATGTGGCCGTAGATCTTGCAGGCCACCAGGCCGTCGTCGCGCACGATGTAGTTGCGGTGCGCCGGCCACTCGCGCCAGACCACCTGCGCGGCATCGGCCAGGTCGATGTCGCCTTGTTCCTTGGCATTGACCGGGAACACCAGCGGCCAGTCGGCATCGTCTTCCACCGCCTGCATGAAGCCGTCGGTGATCAGCAAGGACAGGTTGAACTGGCGCAGCCGACCGTCTTCGCGCTTGGCGCGGATGAAGTCCTTCACGTCCGGGTGCGAGACGTCGAAGGTGCCCATCTGCGCGCCGCGGCGGCCACCGGCGGAGGACACGGTGAAACACATCTTGTCGAAGATGTCCATGAACGACATCGGGCCCGACGTGTAGGCGCCGGCGCCGGCCACGAACGCACCGCGCGGGCGCAGCGTGCTGAATTCGTAGCCGATGCCGCAGCCGGCCTTCAGGGTCAGGCCGGCTTCGTGCACCTTCTCCAGAATGCCGTCCATCGAATCTTCAATCGTGCCGGAGACCGTGCAATTGATGGTTGAGGTGGCGGGCTTGTGCTCCAGCGCGCCGGCGTTGGAGGTGATGCGACCGGCGGGAATGGCCCCGCGGCGCAGCGCCCAGGTGAAGCGCTCCTGCCAGTATTGCTGCAACTCGACGGTGGGCTCGGCCAACGCCAGCGCCTTCGCCACGCGCTGGTAGGTGGCGTCGATGTCGGCATCCAGCGCCACGCCCTGCTTGGTCTTCAGGCGATATTTCTTGTCCCAGATGTCCACCGATGCCGGCTGCATGGGAATGTCCTGATTTGCGTCCGTGGTCACTGCTTCCAGCCTCGCCGTGCTCATGCCTGTTGACTCTCCATTTCATGATGAACCCGCGCGGTGGCGAATCCGTTGCCCGTGCCCGCCACCGGCATCCGTTGGGGGCGGGCGATGCGACCGCGCGGCGCGCGCAGCCTGCCAATGTCCTCAATGCGATGGCGTTGCCGCCGCTCTTGCTCCGTCACGCGCTGCTCCCTGCCGACGTCGTTGCCCAAGCCCGGCGGCACCCCACTGCGCCACTAGCTTTGGGTTTCCTGCAACCGCGAACCACAAGATCTAGTGGCCCAACCGGAAAGACCATAGCCACGCCTCCGGAGCAAGTCAATGTCAAAATTTGCCTGAAATGGCTTGCATTCCCTGACATCCTCCAGCGGCGCGGGTTCCACGCGCTGCGACCGGTTTTCGGGCGTGGAACTGAATGCGCAAACCATGCTGCGGCGCAGGATCGCAGGCCCGGGGCTCAGTGGCTGCCGGCGCTGCGTGCGCGAATTTGGTCGATGCCCAATGCATCGCTGGCCGACGGCGGCGGCAGCCCGGCGCTCTTGCAGAACGCGGCAAAGCGCGGGTCATCGCGAAAGCGCAGCAGCAGGGGGTCAAGCAGGATCTGGTAGGCGGCTGTGCCGTGGTTCGCCCAGTCGCGATCGAGCCACTCGAACACCGCATCGGCATCACCACGCAGCGCATAGGTGCGGGCAATGTGGTAGCTGCCGAGCATCGTGCGGCCTTCACTTTCGATCAAGCGCCGCAAGGCGGCATCGGCCTCGCCGGCATTGCCGCCGGCCTGCAGCGCCAGCGCCAGCGCTCGCTCCCGCACGCTGCCCGGCGGAACCGCCCGGGCCTGGGCCAGCGCGGCCCCCTGGTCTCCGCGCAGCAGCGACAGGTACGACTGTTCGTTGGAATACCAGGCACGATCCTCCGGTGCCGCCAGGTTCCGCAACCGGCGCAGGCTGGATTCGGCATCGTCCAGCTGCCCCAGCGACGCCTGCATGAGGAACAGCCAGTAGATGCCGTCCTCGGTCAGCGGATCGGCGGCGAGCTGGCGGTTGCGCGCGTCGATCGCCTTGCTCACCTGGCCCAGCGACGCCAGCACGCGGCTGTATTGGCCGTGGACGGGGCTGGTGCCCGTCACCCGCGGCAGGGCCTTGGCGAAGAGTTCCAGCGCGCCGTTCCAGTCGTAATCGCAGGAGGTGCGCTGGACCGCCAGCGCGGAATAGCCGAGCCCGAAGTCCGGGGCCAGCCGGATCGCGGTCTCGATGTCCGCGCGCGCCCGCGCGCAGGTGGCGCGCAGGGCCGCGCCCTGCTCCAGATAGCGCGCACTGATGGCGCGACTGAAGCCCAGCCAGAGCCAGGCCTGCGCATAGTCCGGATCCAGCCGGACCGCCTCGGCAAAATATTCAATCGCCTGGCGGGTATTGCCCAGCATCGCGTGCGCGCCGCGCAGGAAGGCGGTGTAGGCCTCCAGGTTGCCGCTGGCCGGATGCCCCGACTCGACCACGCCGACCATGCTGTGCACGTGCGGCAGCTTGCCCAGCAGCGCGCCCGCCACCGCCAGCGCGATCTCGTCCTGCAGGGCGAACAGATCCTGATACGGCCGGTCGAACCGCTGTGCGTACAGCGTGCGGCCGTCGGCGGTATCGACCACTTCGACCGAGACCCGGACATGATCGCCGATGCGCTGCACGCTGCCGGACAGCAGGTAAGCGACGCCGAGCTGGGTTCCGATGTCGCGGCTGTCTTCCCGGCTGTCGCGGAACCGGAACGAGGAACTGCGGCCGATCACCTTCAGGCCGTCGAAGCGGGACAGGGTATTGATCAGAGTCTCGCTGAGCCCGTCGGAGAAGAACTGCTGTGCCTGGTCGTTGCTGACATTGACCAGCGGCAGCACCGCGATGCTGCGCGTCGCCACCGGTGCAGGCACACCAGTCCGCGTCGGTGCACCCGTCGGGGCCGGCGCCATGCGGAACCAGAGCACCAGGCCGGCAACCAACAACGCCACCAGCAATCCCAGCCGACGAATGCTGCGGCCAGTCCCGAGTGCATTCTTGTCGGCTCCTTTTCCTGCCGGGCTCGGCAACGGTGGCGCGTCTCCCCGAGCAATGGGTACATCGGTTGCACGGCGCAGTCTGGGCGCGTCCGTGACCTCATCCACCGTCGCCACGAAGCGATAACCGCGCCCGGGCACCGTCACGATGAATCGCCGTGGGCTGGCGTCGTCACCCAGCGCACGCCGCAACGCGGCAATGGCCTGCGTGAGATTGTTTTCCTCCACCACCCGACCCGGCCAGACGGCCAACAGCAGGGCATCCTTGCTGGCCACGTCGTGCCGGTGCGTGACCAGGGTGTACAAGACATCGAATGCCTTGGATGTCAGCGGCAAGATCTGACCCGCCGGGTCGCGCAACTCGCGACGCACCGAATCGAGTTGGAAGCCTTCGAACCGGAAATGGCGTACCTGACCCTCCATTTTCAGATCATTTCACATTTTTTCAGCTTTTTTGCAGGCTTTTGCGGTCATCGACGCGCAGGGTCGGCGTGTTCCGGAATGTCGGAACGCACCTCTCATCCCAGGAGTTTCGCCATGCAAATGTTTCGCTTCGCACTCGCCCCCCTCGTGCTCGCAACTTGCCTGCTGCCCGCCACCCCCGCTGCCGCCAGCGACCCGTTCAGCACCGGCAGCCTGCCGGTTCCGGCCAACCGGATCGTCGGCCTCTGGAGCGCGGTCGTGGAGGTTGGCCCCTGCAACGGCGCCCCCGGCAACCGGATCCTTGCCACCATCAATTACCACTCCGGCGGCACTCTCTCGGAAACCAATGCCATGCCCATCAGCGGCATCCCCAACATGCAGGGCGTCCCGGGCAACAACCAGCGCGGCCCCGGCATGGGCACCTGGAAATTCAACCCACGGCTTGGCAAGTACACCCTGGACATCCGTTTCAATTGGTACGTCAATGGTGTCTACCACGGCTATCAGGCGATCCATCGCGAGGATGTGCTGTTGAGCGCCGATGGCAAGACCCTTGCCGGCCCTGTGCATGCCACCCGCTACTTCGCGGACGGCAGCAAGTACGCCGACTTCTGCGGCTACGAGACCGCAACGCGGCTGTGAGCCTCCGACCCCGCGCCCGGCGCGGCGCGGTGCGGGCACGCTTCAGCAGCGATTGCATCTGACGCGGCAACACTGGAAAGTGTTGCCCGTCTCGGAGCCGCTGCATGAAAACCGCCACCAAAACCCTGCTTGCCCTGACCGTTGCCGCTGCGTTCGGCGGCTTTGCCGCCACCGGTGTGAATCTGCTGCTGGAGCAACCCGCGCAGGCCAAGCCGGCCGCAACACCGGCCACGTTGCCGATGGCCGCCGGCACCCTGCCCGCCACCGTGAGCGGCACGCCGCTGCCGTCGCTGGCGCCGATGCTGAAGAAGGTGCTGCCGGCGGTGGTCAGCGTGAACACCAAACAGCGGGTGCGGGTGAACACGCCGTTCGGCGACGACCCGATCTTCCGCCGCATTTTCGGCATCCCGCAGGAGCGCATCGCGCAGTCGCTGGGCTCGGGCGTGATCATCGATGCCCAGCGCGGGCTGGTGCTGACCAACAACCACGTGGTGGAAGATGCCGACGAGGTGCAGGTGACGCTGGCCGACGGCCGCACGCTGAAGGCCGAGTTCGTCGGCAACGACGCCGACACCGACATCGCGCTGATGCGCATTCCCGCGCAGAACCTGACCGCCATTCCGGTGGCCGACAGCGACAAATTGCAGATCGGCGATTTCGTGGTGGCCATCGGCAACCCGTTCGGGGTGGGGCAGACGGTGACCTCGGGCATTGTTTCGGCGGTGGGCCGCAACAACCTGCCCGGTGCCGGCTTCCAGAATTTCATCCAGACCGACGCCAGCATCAACCCGGGCAACTCCGGCGGCGCGCTGGTCAACCTCAACGGCGAGCTGGTCGGCATCAACACCGCCAGCTTCAACCCGCGCGGCTCGATGGCCGGCAACATCGGGCTGGGCTTCGCCATCCCCGCCAACCTGGCCAGCCGGATCAAGGAGCAACTGCTGCGCGGCGGCGTGGTGCGGCGCGGCACGCTGGGGATCGACAGCCAGGATCTGGATGCCACGCTGGCCAAGGGGCTGGGCCTGAGTGAAACCCGTGGCGCATTGGTGACACGGGTGTATCCCGGCTCGGCGGCCGGTACCGCCGGCCTGAAAGTGGGCGATCTGGTGCTGGCCGCCAATGGCCAGCCGATCGACAGCGCCGAGGCCCTGCGCAATTTCCAGGGCCTGCAAGCCCCCGATGTGCAGGTCGTGCTGGATGTTCGCCGCGACGGCAAGCCGCTGCAAATCCGCAGCGGCCTGCGCGAAGCCCCCAAAGCCCTTCCCGGCGCGCAGCTGGACCCGCGCCTGAGCGGCGCCAGCATTGCCGACTTGCCGGAGTCGCTGCGCCGGCAGGGGCTGGCCGGGGTGCTGGTGGAGGACGTGCAACGCGGCAGTCGCGCGGCGCAAAACGGCCTGCAACGCGGCGACGTGGTGCTGGCCGCCAGCAGTGGCGACTTCAGCGACCTGGGCGGCTTCCGCGCCAGCCTGGCCAAACCGCCGTCGCAACTGGTGCTGCGGGTGCTGCGCGGCAACGTCAACGGCCAGCTGTTGATGCGCTGAACCACACCCCCGTCAAACGGTGCCACACTTGCACTTCCTTCCCGACAGCAGGATGCGACAGATGAGCGAGAATACCGAAGCGATCAAAGCCAATCTGGGCGAAGCGGGCAGCCACTTGAAGCAGGCCGCGGTGGCCGCGGGCGGCGCGGTGCGCAACGCCGCCGGCGCCGCCGGCGATGAGTTGCGGCTGGGTACGGCGCAGGTCAAGGCCGAACTGGCCGACAGCGGCGTGGCCGGGCTTGGCGCCGCGCAGCACCTGGGCGGCGCCGCCAGCGAGCAGATGGATGCGCTGGTGGAAAAAGGCCGCGATTTGCTGGATAGCGCCGCCGAACTGATTCGCGAACGCCCGCTGGCGGCGTTCGGGGTGGCGTTTGCCGCCGGCTGGATCATTTCCAAGCTTGCCCGCAGCGACAAGTAAGCGCGCATGAGCGACCAGGAGCAGGCCGCTCCCGACACGGCCGAAGCGGCGGCGCTGGGCGATACCCTGCAGCAGCTGGGTGACGACGCCCACGCCAGTGTCCGTGCCACCTTGGGTGCGCTGCAGGCGTTGCGGACGTTGGCGGTGGCCGACGTGGCGCTGGCGCGGGCCGCGCTCGCCCATGCGCTGGTCTATGGCGGGTTGGCGATTGCGCTGGGGGGCTCGTGCTGGCTGCTGCTGATGGCGGCTCTGGTGGCCGGCTTGCAGCAACTGGGAGTGTCGTGGCTGCTGGCCTTGCTGCTGGCGGCGGGCTTGAGCCTGGCCGGCACGCTGCTGGCCGCATGGGGAGCGGCGCGGCAGTTCCGCCACACCGGCTTGCAGGCCACCCGTCGGCAGCTGGCGCAATGGGCGGCGGCCCTGCCGGAGTCCTTGCACCGCGACGACGGCACGGGGGCGGCATGAGCCTGTCTTCCGAGCTGGCCCGGGTACGGCAGGCCGAGCAATCGGCCGTTGCGGCGCGCACCCAGGCCGGTGCGCAATGGCAAGCGCTGGCTGCGCGTTGGCGCGCCAGCTGGACGCCGGGACGGATCATCGTGATCGGTTTGACGGCCGGCCTCGTCGTGGGGCAGGCGCGCCCATTGCGCCTGGCCGGCAACGCGGCGTGGCCGTTGCTGCGCAGCCTCGCACCGCTGCTGGGGGATGCCATCACCATGCTGGCCAGGCCCGCAACGCCCCCACCCACCGACGTTCCGAATCCGGGCACGCCCGACGCCGACGCCTGAGCCGGCCTACAATGCCTGCGTGAGCTCTGTCATCCGCGCCATCAGCTTCGATCTCGACGACACCCTGTGGCCGTTCGCGCCGATCGGCGATCGCATCGAGACCGCCTTGCACGCCTGGTTCGTCGAACACAGCCCGCGCACCGCCCTGCGCTTCCCGATCAGCGAAATGCGCGCGCTGCGCGAGCGCGTGTTCGCCGAGTTTCCAGAACACGCGCACGACCTGGGCCTGCTGCGCCGGCTGACCATCGAACGCGCATTGCGCGAGAGCGGCGACGACCCGGCGCTGGCCAGCGCGGCGTACGCGATCTTCTTCCACGAGCGCAATCGGGTGGAGTTCTACCCCGACGCGCACGCCGGCCTGCAGCGTATTGCCGCCTGTCTGCCGATCGCCGCACTGACCAATGGCAACGCCGATCTGGCGGTGATCGGCATCGCCTCGCTGTTCCGCTTCCAGCTGGGTGCACGCGAATACGGCGCGCCCAAACCCGACGCCGGGTTTTTCCACGAAGCCTGCCGTCGCCTGGGCTGCGCGCCGCACGAGGTGCTGCACGTGGGCGACCATCCGCACATGGATATCGCCGGCGCCGCCAACGCCGGTTTGCGCAGCTGCTGGATCGACCGCGGCGACCACGCCTGGCCGGACGCCCTGCCGCGCGCCGACCTGCATGTCACCACCTTGACCGCATTGGCCGACTGGCTGGAAGCGGGCACCACGTTCGAGACACCTTCCGCATGACCCTGCCCCCCGGCTACACCACCGACACCGCCACCGCCCTGCCGCTGCACGTGGTGGCCAAATCCGGCTTCGCCGCATGGCTGGCCACCCAGCCGCCCGCCGTGCAGGCCTGGCTGGCCGCGCAGCGCTTCGACGCCAGCGCCGGCAGCCTGCAAAGCTGGGCCGATGCCGAGGGCCGCGTGGCCGGCGCGGTGCTGGGTGTCGAGGACGCACTGGATCCGCATGCCTATGCGCATGCACCGCGGGCGCTGCCGGCAGGCGACTGGCAAGCGATGGGCCTGCGCGATGCCGACGCGCTGCGCGCCCTGCAACTGGGCTGGGGCCTGGGCCTGTACCGCTTCGACCGCTACAAGACCGGCAAGCCGGTGCCGACGCGGCTGGCGGGGGACATCGATGCCGAAGGGCTGGACCTGCTCGCCGCCTGCGTGCGCGTGCGCGACCTGGTCAACACGCCCACCGAACACATGGGCCCGGATGAGCTGGAAGCCACCGCGCGCACCATCGCGCAGGCACATGGCGCGCAACTCACGGTGATCGCCGGCGACGACCTGCTGGCGCACAACTTCCCCACCATCCACGCCGTCGGCCGCGCCAGCCATCGCGCACCGCGCCTGCTGGAATTGACCTGGGGCGAGCCCACCCACCCGCACATCGTGCTCTGCGGCAAGGGCGTGTGCTTCGACACCGGCGGGCTGGACCTCAAGGCCGCCGCCGGCATGCGCAACATGAAGAAGGACATGGGCGGCGCGGCGCATGCGCTGGCACTGGCCGAGCTGGTGATGGCGCGCAAGCTGCGCCTGCGCATCACCCTGCTGATCGCCGCCGTCGAAAACGCGGT
>JAGWUF010000084.1 GCA_028868545.1 Lysobacteraceae bacterium
GGCTTATCCGGCGCGGAACTGCACGATGCGTTTGAACAATGCCTGCGCGAAGGGCATTTGATCCCCATTTGCTTCGTGTCCGCGCGCACCGGCGCCGGCGTGAAAGCCTTGCTGGACATCGCCGAAACCCTGTTCCCGCACCCCGGCGAGGCCAACCCGCCGCCATTCGTGAAAAGCGTGGGCAGTGCCGCCACGCCGATCGAGGCCCGGCCTGACCCCGCGGCCCATGTCATCGCCGATGTGTTCAAGATCGTCAACGATCCGTTCGTCGGCAAACTCGGCATTTTCCGCGTCTATCAAGGCTGCGTGAAAAAGGACGCGCAGCTGTTCGTGGATGACGGCAAGAAACCGTTCAAGGTCGGCCATCTGTTCAAGCTCAAGGGCAAGGATCACGTCGAGATCGCGCAGGCGATTCCGGGCGACATCGCCGCGGTGGCCAAGGTCGAGGAGCTGCATTTCGATGCCGTGCTGCACGATTCGCATGACGAAGACCATATCCATCTGGCGCCGATGGCGTTTCCAAAACCGATGTTCGGGCTGGCGGTGGAGCCGGCCAGCAAGGGTCAGGAGCAGAAACTCGCCACCGCCTTGCACAAGTTGGCGGAAGAAGACCCGGCGTTCGCGGTGGAACACAACACCGAAACCAATGAAACCGTGATTCGCGGCCTGTCCGACCTGCATCTGCGGGTGATGCTGCAGCGGCTGAAGGAGCGTTTCGCGCTGGAAGTGAAATCGCATCCTCCGCGGATCGCCTTCCGCGAAACCATCAGCCAGCCGGCACAGGGCCACCATCGCCACAAGAAGCAGACCGGCGGCGCCGGGCAGTTCGGCGAAGTGTTCCTGCGGATCGAGCCGCTGCCACGCGGCACCGGCTTCGAGTTCGTGGATGAGGTGAAAGGCGGCACCATCCCGGGACAGTTCCTGCCGGCGGTGGAAAAAGGCGTGCGGCAGGTGCTGGGCGCGGGGGCATTGGCCGGCTTCCCGATGCAGGACGTGCGCGTGATCGTGTACGACGGCAAGCACCACCCGGTGGACAGCAAGGAAGTGGCGTTCATTGCCGCCGGCAAACGCGCATTCCTGGATGCCATCGCCCATGCCCAGCCGCAGGTGCTGGAACCGATCGTGGAATTGGAAGTCAGTGCCCCCGAACAGCACATGGGCGACGTCAGTGGCGGGCTGTCCTCCAAGCGCGCGCGCATCAGCGGCACCGATGCCCTGCGCGGCGGCGAGATCGTGATTCGGGCGCAAGTCCCGCTGTCCGAGCTGGAGGGCTACGCCGCCGAACTGAAATCCGCCACTGCCGGGCGCGGGCGCTATGCGCTGGATTTCAGCCACTACGAGCCGGTGCCCGGCAACATGCAGAAGAAACTGGCGGAGGCGTTCAAACCTCATCACGAAGACGATTGACCGGCGATCCGCGCAGCGGCACCACACGACGGGGCCGCTGCGCGTTATGGTGCGCACTTTCCCACCCGCGAGTGCCCATGCGCCGTTTCGCCATTCTGCTGCTGGCCAGCCTGCTTGGCCTGCTGGCTGCCTGCTCCAGTCTGGGCACCGCTGTCCTGCTGGGCCGTGACCTGCACTTCACGGCCCAGCAGTTGCAGGCCCAGCTGGATCGCAAGTTCCCGCGCGACTACCGGAAACTGGGCGGCCTGCTCAGTTTCAGCCTGCTCAACCCGCGCCTGAGCCTGCCGGGCGGCGGTCGTCTGCGCCTGGATCTGGATATCGGCATCGGCGGGCTGGGCCAGGCCAGCCGTGCAGCGGCGGGCCATTTCACACTGGAAAGCGGGCTGCGTTTCGATGCGGGCACCCGCGGCCTGCATCTGGACAACCCCGAAATCGTGCAGGTGGACGTGCCGCAACTGGGCGGGGCGATGAACGACCCCGCCCGCGCCATGCTCAACAGCTGGTTGCTGGATTACGCCCGCGAAGAACCCGTGTATCGCCTGGACGACAGTGCCTACGGACGGATCGCCAGCCGGCGCATCCAGCGCGTGGATATCGACACCGGCCGGATTACCCTGCGACTGGATTGACCATGCCCACTTCCCGTTTTCTGACGTTGCTCGGCAGCCTGCTGCTGGCAACCACCGGGCTCACCGCCTGCAAGCCATCCGCGCCGTCCGGCACACCGCCGGCCGCGGGTGATACTGCCCTGCCTGCACCCAGCCCGGGCGCAGGCTCGGTCACCGGGATGCCCAACCCGGGCGTCGCCACGCCGCAACCGGCACCGGCAGCCGATGGCGCGGATGCATCGGCCGAGGAGACCCCATCCTCCCCTGATGCCACCGTACCCGGCGGCACCGACACGCCGGCCACGGCACCACCGCCTGCAGCCACCCCGCCGGCCCCCGGCACTTCGACACCTGCCAGCCCCGATCAGGCGCCAGCCAAATGAGCCGTCACTTCACGTTCGCAGGTTCGACCGCCATCCGCACGGCGCTGCTGGCATCGGGCTTGCTGCTGGCCGCGTGTTCACCCACGCCTTCGCCCCCGCCAACCGCGCCCGCGGCCGCGGCCCCCCCATCATCACCCGCCAAACCCGCGACCGCGACGACCGCACAGCCGCAAGCTGCGGCCGATGCCAATGCCTGGGTGCTGCCCGGCAACCTGGGGCCATTGACCACGCGTGCCGAACTCGATGCCCGCTTCGGCAAGGCCAATGTGCGCGAGGACTCCCTGCCCGGCGCCGAGGGCGATGGCGTGTTGCCGGTGCTGACGATCTATCCCGATGACCCCAGCCAGCGCCTGCTGCTGGTGCTGGATGCCGAGCAGCCGAACAATCTGGATGCACCGATCCAGGAATTGCGCATCACCGATGCCAATTCGCGCTGGCGTGATCGCAGCGGCCTGCATCCGGGCATGTCGCTGGCCGAACTGGTCGCGCGCAATGGTGCCCCGATCAGTTTCTACGGGCTGGACTGGGACTACGGCGGCAGCGTGCAGGATTGGCACGGCGGCAAGCTGGCCAATGGCGTGGGCAATGCACTGTTCCATCGGGTCACGCTGGCCGCACGCACCGGCAGCGATCATCCAGCACTGCCCGTGGGTGATCGCATATTCCGCAGTGACGACCCGCGCTGGCCCGACCTCGGCAAGCAGCTGGTGATCGGCGAACTGGGCATCAGCTGGCCGGGCGAGACCCAGTAAGCCCCGCCTCAGCGCCTGGGCTTGAGCATCGCAACGCTCAGGACTTCGGTACGGCAGGCGGCACGCCCATGCCGGGCGGTGGCGCGACATCGTTGCGGCGCAACCACATTCGCCCCGCAGCCAGGTCGAGGGTGACGATCCAGTCCTTGAGGAAAGGCATGCCGAGGTTGCCGTCGATGTTCATCGCCGGCGTGAACCCCAGGCCCTCGGCAACGATGCCGTCAGCGACCGGGATGCGGATCGATTGCGGGCCTTCCGCAGCGGGATCCAGTCCGAACAACGCCGCGTAGGGCTTCGACACCAGCAGCGTGCCACCGTTGCCGCTGTCGAGCTCGAAGCGCACGGCACCCTGCGCGGTGGGCACTTCCACGTTGACCGCAAGCGCCAGCCCCTGCACTTCCCGCGACAGCCGCACCGGCAGTTCGCGGGCGCCGGCGATGCGGCGCGCGGCGCTGCCGGGCGATTCGACATACAGGTGACCGCCGGCGAAATCCAGGGTGATGGTGCGTCCCGCGAATACGTCGAGCGCGAGCAGGCCCTCGATCGGCGCCGCGTCCTTGGCGACCAGCGACGCGGCCTGCATCACGCCCGCCACGGGCGCGACCAGCGGCAGACCGTCCGCCTCGAACCGGAAACCGTCGCAACGCGGCATGTCCAGGCGCGTGCCGGTCATCGTGAATCCGCCGAGATTGCCCCAGGGCGTGCAGCCGCCGGCCGCGGCGAATTCGGGCGACACCACCGTATGCCCCGCAGCGGTGTCGAAAGCCATCAAGCCGGTGCCGTCGCCGGCGGCAACGCGCACGCCAACGCTGCGACGATAAGGTTCCAGCCGCAGCACGGCAAACGGCGCATCCTCTTGTACACCGATGACTGCAGGCGGCGCTGTTGCGGCATTGATCGCCGGGAGGGCGCCGATCGCGCCGGCGGACGGCAATGCAAGCGCCAGGACGGCAAACAACGGCAGGGCGAGGACAGGACGCATGACGCGCTCCGGGGAAAGGTGCACCATCCTGGGCGAAGGCGTGCGTCGCCACCGACTGGCACAAGTCATGTAAACCTTCGACAGGGCAACCGCATCCCGAAGCGATGCGGGTGCAGTCAACGCTTGGGCTTGAGCATCGTCCCGGTGCATGTCTTCGCGCCGCAGCGGCAGGCCCAGATGTTCTTCAAGCGCGGCGTGTGGCGTTCGGCCAGGGTGATGCCGTAGTCGTAGGTCAGCTCCTCGCCGGGCTTGATCGTGCGGACGGCCTCGATGAACACCCGCGAGCGCTTCGGGTCGGCCTCGTTTTCCACCAGCACCGCCTCGCAGTTCGGCGCGCAACTGTGGTTGATCCAGCGCGCCGAATTGCCTTCGAAATTGGCATCGATCACCCACGCCTCGTCCAACGTGAACAGGAAGGTGTGGCCGCTTTCGATGTCGCCACTGTCGCCGGCATCCACCTCGTCGTGGGTACGTCGCCGGCCCTTGTATTCGATCAGGCGCTCGCCTTTGGCGATCGTGGCCACGGCGAACATGCCGTTGCCGTGGATGGCGGATTTGCGGGTGGCGATCTTCTTCGGCATTGGCGCGATCGGGAACGAGGAAAGCGCATTCTGGCGCAAGCGAAGGCCCGCGTCATCGCCACCCGTGGTCAACCGGCACCTGCGCAATGCGTTGCCAGTGCCATCCCCGACACGACGGAACCACCGCCATGCGAACCCCGCTGCTCGGCCTCCTGATGCTGACCCTGCTGGCCACGCCCGCACCCGCCCAGCAACGCCTGCGCGAACGCCTCATGCAGCGCATGGAACAGCGCCGTGCGCAAGCGGGCCAGGAGGATCGTGGCCAAGCGTCCGGCTTGCCGACCGGCACCCGCGTGCAGCGCGACATCGCCTACGGCAGCGACCCCAAGCAGCGCTACGACGCGTACCTGCCGGCGCACCTGCACGCGGATGCACCGATCGTGTTCATGGTGCACGGCGGCGGTTGGCGGCGCGGCGACAAGGCCATGGCCAACGTGGTGGACAACAAGGCGGCTTACTGGTTGGACAAGGGCTTCGTGTTCGTGTCAGTGAACAACCGGCTGGTACCGGAGGCCGGCCCGCTGACCCAGGCCGGCGATGTCGCCGCCGCGCTGGCCTCCGTGCAGCAGCACGCGCGGCAATGGAACGCCGACCCGGCACGGGTGGTATTGATGGGGCACTCGGCGGGCGCGCACCTGGTGGTGCTGCTGGGCAGCGCGCCCGACACCCTGCTGCGTGCAGCCGGCGCGCAGCGCCCGGTGGGCGTGGTGTCGCTGGACAGCGGCGCACTGGATGTCCCGGCGCTGATGATGCAACCGCGGCTGCCGCAGCTCCATCGTGATGCGTTCGGCAACGACCCCGCCTATTGGCGCGCAGCCTCGCCGCAACAACAACTGGACCGCAACGCCCTGCCCATGCTGCTGGTCTGCTCCAGCACCCGCCACTTTCCAACTTCCCCCTGTGAGGAAGCCCGCAAACTCGAACAGCGCGCCCGCGCCCTGGGAGTGCCGATGCAGGTGCTGCCCGAGGCGCTGCAACACGGCGAGATCAACGCCGACCTGGGCCTGCCCTCGGCCTACACGCAAGCGGTTTCCGGCTGGATCGATGGCCGCTTGATGCAAGTCAGTCACTGAAACTTGGCGGCGGCGGCCGCAAAACGTACAATTTCAGTCCAGATTCACCGCCCCCGCCCGCCGCCATGCTCCGCGTCACCCGGCTCACCGATTACGCCACCGTCGTCCTGACCGTGCTTGCCGCACGCCCGGACGCGGTGCTGAGTGCTCCGGAACTGGCCGAACTGGCCGGACTGGAAGCCCCCACCGTGGCCAAGCTGCTCAAGCCGCTGGCCGCCGCCGGGCTGGTGGCGGGTTTCCGTGGCGCCAATGGCGGCTATCGCCTGGCCCGCGCGCCGGAGATCATCAGCCTGGTCGAGATCGTGGAAGCGATGGAAGGCCCGCTGGGCATGACCGAATGCAGCGTACCCAGCGGCCAGTGCGGGATCGAGCACAGCTGCGGCGTGCGCGCCAACTGGCGCCGCATCAACGACGTGGTGGCCGAAGCGCTGGGCAACGTCTCGCTGGCGCAGATGCTGGAACCACCGCAACGACCCGCGCGCGGGCGCATCGCCGCCCGCTTGGCGCCGGCCTGAGGAACACCCCATGAACGAACCGCAGAACGCCGAAATCCACGCCCAGCTGGGGCGCAAGTACGACGCCGGCTTCATCACCGACATCGAAACCGAATCGC
>JAGWUF010000085.1 GCA_028868545.1 Lysobacteraceae bacterium
ACCGCGACGCTGGTGTTGTAGTCGAGCAGCCACATCAGCCAGATACCGCCGACCAGGGCGAACGGCACCGACAGCATCACGATCAGCGACTCGGTGACGCGGCGGAAGTTGAGGTACAGCAGCAGGAAAATCAGCGCCAGCGTCACCGGAATGACGACCCGCATTTTTTCGGCGGCGCGCTGCATGTACTCGTATTGACCGCTCCAGGTCACGTAGTAGCCCGATGGGAACTGCACCTGTCGAGTGACCGCTTCCTGCGCCGCCTTCACGTAGCGGCCGAGGTCGCTTTCGCGGGTATCGACATAGATGTATGCGGCCAGCATGGCGTTCTCGGTGCGGATGCTGGGCGCCCCTTTCCTAACCTCGATCTTCGCCAACTCGCCGAGCGGCACCTGCGCACCGCCGGGCACCGGCACCAGCACCTGGGTCCCGATGCGCTGCGGGTCGTCGCGCAGTTCGCGCGGATAGCGCACGATCGCGCTGAAACGCTCGCGGCCCTGCAGGATGGTGGTGACCATCTCGCCACCCAGCGCGGCTGCCACCACGTTCTGCACCTCGCCCAGAGTCACGCCGTATTGAGCCAGGCTGGCCAAGTCTGGGGTGATGTCGAGGTAGTAGGCACCGGTCAGGCGTTCGGCGAAGGCGCTGGTCGTCCCCGGCACCTGCCGCACCACGGCTTCGATCTCGGTGGCCAGGGCCGCCAGCTGATCCAGGTTGTTGCCGAAGATCTTGATGCCCACGGGCGTTCGGATGCCCGTGGCCAGCATGTCGGTGCGGGCTTTGATCGGCATCGTCCAGGAGTTGGCGACACCCGGGAACTTCAGCGCCGCGTCCATCTCGGCAATGAGCTTGTCGGTGGTCATGCCGTCGCGCCACTGGTCCTCGGGCTTGAGGTTGATGACGGTTTCGAACATTTCCAGCGGCGCCGGATCGGTGGCGGTCAGGGCGCGCCCCGCCTTGCCGAACACCGATTCCACTTCCGGGAAACCCTTGATGACCCGGTCCTGCTGCTGCAGCAGCTCGGAGGCCTTGGTCACCGACATGCCCGGCAGCGACGCAGGCATGTACAGCAGCGTGCCCTCGTTGAGCGTGGGCATGAACTCGCTGCCTACGCGCGATGCCGGCCACAGGCTGGCGAACAGGGCGACCAGCGCGAGCACGATCGTGGCCATGCGGTGCCGCAGCACGAGGTTGATCACCGGCCGATAGGCGGCGACCAGGAACCGGTTCACCGGGTTCCTGTGCTCGGGCACGATCTTGCCGCGCACGAACAGCAGCATGAGCACCGGCACCAGCGTCACCGACAGCAGCGCGCCTCCGGCCATGGCGAAGGTCTTGGTGAACGCGAGCGGCTTGAACAGGCGGCCTTCCTGCGCTTCCAGCGCGAAAACCGGCAGGAACGAGACGGTGATGATCATCAGGCTGAAGAAGAGCGCCGGCCCGACTTCGCGGCAGGCGTCGATGATCAGCTGGGTGCGGCTGCGGGAGCCGTCGCCGCGCTCGATGTGCTTGTGCGCGTTCTCAATCATCACGATCGCCGCGTCGACCATCACGCCGATCGAGATCGCGATGCCGCCCAGGCTCATGATGTTGGAGTTCATTCCCAGCACACGCATCGCGATCACCGCGATTAACACGCCGACCGGCAACATGACGATCGCCACCAGCGCGCTGCGGGCATGGAACAGGAACACCAGGCACACCAGCGCGACGATCAGGCTCTCCTCGAGCAGGGTGGTGCGTAGGGTCTTGATCGCACGCACTATGAGATCGGACCGGTCGTAGACCGCCTGCACGCTGACGCCCTCCGGCAGTCCACGCGCGAGCTGGGCGATCTTCTCCTTCACCCCGCCGATCACGGCTAGGGCATTCTCGCCGAATCGCGCAATCACGATCCCGCCCACCACGTCACCTTTGCCGTCCAGATCGGCGATCCCGCGGCGCTCATCGGGCACAAGCTCGACCCGGGCAACATCGCCGATCAGCACCGGTGCGCCGCCTTCGGCGCGCAGCACCAGGTTCTCGATGTCCTCGATGCCGCGCAGGTAGCCACGGCCCCGCACCATGTACTCCGTCTCGGCCATTTCGATCACACGGCCGCCAACGTCGCGGTTGCTTGCAGCGATCACCTCGGACACCCGCGAAATCGGGATGTCGAACGCGCGCAGCCGCACCGGATCGACTGTGATCGAGTACTGGCGCACGAAGCCACCGACGCTGGCGACCTCGGCCACCCCGGGCGCGGTGGTCAGCTGGTAGCGCAGATACCAGTCCTGCATCGCGCGCAGTTCGTCCAGCGAGTGGCGGTCACTCTTGAGGACGTACTGATAGACCCAACCCACGCCGGTGGCGTCAGGGCCCAGTGCGGGTGCCACGCCGGGCGGCAGGTTCTTCGACGCGACGTTGAGGTTTTCGAGCACGCGTGAGCGCGCCCAGTAGAGATCGGTGCCTTCCTCGAAGATGACGTAGATGAAGGAGGCGCCGAAGAACGAGAAGCCGCGGACGTCTCGCGATTTCGGAACTGCAAGCAGGGCGCTGGTCAGCGGATAGGTGACCTGATCCTCGACCACCTGGGGCGCCTGCCCTGGGTACTCGGTGAACACGATCACCTGTACGTCCGAGAGGTCCGGCTGGGCGTCCAGCGGCGTGTTCGTCAGCGCGTAGATGCCACCGGCGACGATCGCCAGCGCCATCACCAGCACCAGGAAGACGTTGCGTACCGACCATTCAATGAGACGGCCAAGCATGTCAGTGCCCCTCGTGCCCGGTGGGGGAAGTAGGTGCGGCGTGGTCGCTCATCATCCCGTGGCTGCCATGGCCGTCTTGACCGGCAGGTGCGTCAAGGGCGCTGGCGGGAGCCGGCGCATCCGCCGGCGCCGCAGGCATGGCATGGCCGGCATGTGGGTCAGCCGCCTCCTCGCTGTGCCCGGCGTGCGGATCCGCTGCCTCGGCACCATGGCCGGCGTGCGGGTCGGCGGAGCCATCGCCTGACTGTTCGCGCTGCGGATCTTCACTGGTGCCGGAGGGCGACCCGTGTCCTGCGTGACCCTCAAGCCCCTTGAGTGCCGACTGCAGGTTGCTTTCGGCGTCGATCAGGAAGTTGGCGGACACCACGACCTGTTCGCCTTCAGACAACCCGTCGAGGATCTCGATGCGCTCGCCGCCGCGACGACCCAGGGTCACGTCGCGCGGTGCAAAACGGCCCGCGCCGGTCTCAACCAGCACCATCTGGCGCGTGCCGCTGTCCAGCACGGCCGAACGCGGAACGGTGAGCACCGGGCCGGTTCCCGGCGCCTCGAGCAGCACCGTCCCGTAGAGCCCGGGCCGCAGGTCGCCGTTGGGATTGGGCAATGCGATGCGCACGTCCACGGTGCGCGTCATTGCATCGATGACGGGCTGCACGAAGGTGACCTTGCCGTTGGCCACTTGGCCTGGCAGGGCTACGGTTTCAAAGCGGGCGGGCTGGCCGATTGCTATGCCCGCGGCCTGCGCCGCCGGCACCTTGGCGACCACCCACACCATCGACAGGTCGGCCAGGCGCAGGATGGTCTCGCCCGCCTCGAACCGGGCGCCCTGGACCACCGGTTTTTCGATCACCACCGCATTTGCCGGCGCGGTGAGGATCAGGGCCTTCTTGCCCATCTGCGCATTGCTGATTTCCCAGTTGCGCAGGCGGGTACGGGCGGCATCGCGTAGGCGGGTCATCGATGCCGCGCTGGCGGGATCGGATCCGGCCAGCCTGCGGGCGGTCTCGTCAGCGAGCCTGTATTCCTGCTGCGCCGCAGCCAACTGCGGGCTGTAGACGGATAGCAGCGGCTGCCCGGCGCGGACCCGCATGCCGGTCTGGTTCGCGTACAGCCGCTCCACCCAGCCTTCGAAGCGCGGGGCAATGACGTACTGTCGGGTCTCGTCGACCTCGACCGTGCCGCTGGTGCGCACGGTGGCGGACAGTGCCCCGCGCGTAACCGCTTCCGTGC
Organism: Lysobacteraceae bacterium; assembly: GCA_028868545.1. Taxonomy (GTDB): domain Bacteria; phylum Pseudomonadota; class Gammaproteobacteria; order Xanthomonadales; family Xanthomonadaceae; genus Thermomonas. The sequence goes on from JAGWUF010000085.1 coordinate 3,978, forward strand.
GCACGCCCAGCGCCTGCACCTTGTCCGGCGGCAGCACCACCGTGCCCTGCGCCGCCGGCGGCGCGTCGTCGGCATAGACCGGAACGTAGTCCATGCCCATCGGATCCTTCTTCGGCACCGGCGAGGTGTCGGGGAGCCCCATGGGATTTCGGTAATAAAGCACCTTGCGCTCCGCGGCAGGCGCCTCGGCGGATGTAGCTGCGGTCGGCGAATCGTTGGTCGCGCGGCCGGCCATCCAGCCTGTGGTGAGGGCGGCGAGTGCGACGCCGATGGCGAGCGACAGGGTCTGGACACGGGTCATCGGATATCTCCTTCGATGGCGCGCACGGCGGCGGCGCCCAACAGTTCGTCACGCAATGCATCGACCCGTGCGAGGTCGGCGCCCTGCCATTCATTGAGTGCTTCCAGCAGCGTCCCGAAGTCGACTTCGCCGACCTGGTAGCTCGCCAGCGCCGACTGCCAGGTGGCGTCGGCCTGCGGCAGCAGCGTGTTCTGGATCAGTTGCCGGCGTTCGCGGGCGCTGGTCCACTGCGACCAGGCGGAAGCGCCTCGCTCCTCGACGGCCCGCAGCGTGGCGTCCCTGCGGGCCAGCGCGGCTTCCTCGAGCAGGCGCGATTCGCGCTCGCGCTCGCGGCGGGCGCGCTGCTGGAACGGGATCTCCACCTCGAGCATCAGCTCGGTACTCTGGATGCCGTTGCCCAGCTGCATCGCACCCACGCCGACGGTGATGTCGGGAAAGCGGTTGCGACGCTGCAGCACCACATTCGTGCGCGCGGCCTCGGCGCGGGCCTGCTGCGAACGGACCGCGGGGTGCGTGTCGGCGGCGTCCAGAGCCTCGGCAAGCGAAGCGCTGCGGACGGCAAGGCGCGGCGCCTCGTCGGGAGCCGCCAGCGGTGCATCGGAACGGCGCCCCAGCACCGCGTTCAAGGTGGCGGCCGCCTCCTGCTTGGCGGCGAGGCGTTCGATCCGCTCGCGCTGCAGGCTGGTCTGCTCGACCTGGGCGCGGATGGCATCCTGCTGTGGCGCGCGGCCAAGGGCGTAGCGCACTCCCGCGATCTCTTCGACCTGGCGGAGCAGGGCGATGCGGCGATCGAGCACGGCTACCGCTTGATCGGCATGCCAATAACGTGCGTAGGCCGCCTCGGCGTCGGACAGCAGGTCGCGCGCCGCGGTGATGCGATCGAGCCCGATCGCGACCGCGTCCTGGCTGGCCGCAGTCCGCATCAGGTCGCGCTTGCCCCAGAGCGGGAAGCGCTGGCGCAGCGCGTAGTTGACCTCACGGTCGGCACCGACGGTGCGCCAGGGTTTGTCCGGATCGAGGCCGCGAAATCCCACTGAGGCCATTGGGTCGGGCAGGGCGCCCGCCGGCAGGATCCGCGCTTCGGCAGCCTGGGTTTCCAAGCCCATGGCCCGAAGCTCGGGGTTGTGTTCGAGCACCCAGGTCCGGATCGACTCGAGACTGTGTCCCGGGATGGGCTCGGTTGCGGTCACCGGCAGCGCCAGCGCCCACAAGGCGCCGGCGAGCACGCAGGCGAGCACGCGCCGCCGCGGTGGCCGCTGGCAGGACAGCGGGTGGCAGTGCAGGCGGCTGGCCTGCCACAGGTAGAACGGAGATGCCATATCAGTGTCCTTGGGCCGACGCGACGCAGTCGCTCGGCCGGGGCAGGAACACATGCCGTGACGCGCACGGCACGAACGCACAGCACTGCACCGCACAGGCGTGCGGCGCAGTCAGCGTTCGGGCATCAGATCAGCAGGAGGGCCGCGGGATGCGCGGTGGGTCGGTGCCAGGCAGGCGTGGGTGGCGAATCGACCCATGTGGACGTAACCCCGGGGCCACCGTCCGCGACTTCCGCGACCGCGAACCAGGAGAACCACACGCCGACAAGCAGCGGCGGAACCGGCGGGATGCGTCCGCTGTCTGCCGAGAGGTCGCCTTCGCTGCAGTGCGCGGTACACAGTGCCTCGTCAGCCGAGGGAAGCTCGGCGCCACAACCGTGACCGTGGTCGTGGTGGGTGTCCGCGTCGGCCGCGACTGCGGCGGTTGTGACCTTGAGATCCAGACAGCCGCCATGACCGGCCAGTGCGAACTGGGACCAGAGCAACGCCACCATCGCGAGGAGGGCAGTGCGCTTGAACCAGTTCCGATGGCGAAGGCGGATCATGGTCGGAGCTTACTCTTTGTCTGATCCGGTGCAACTGATCCAGATCAATTTCTGGTCAGGAACAGAGACGGCGGGGGAGTTCGTGCCGATGCTCGGCGGGGAGGAACCATCAAGACTATGCGCCATCGCGCTCAGGCAGCCGCGGGGCTGAGCGTTCCCAGCACCGAAACGAC
>JAGWUF010000086.1 GCA_028868545.1 Lysobacteraceae bacterium
TGGCGGGCCATGCCGCCGTAGGTGTCGACGATGATCTTGCGCCCGGTCAGGCCGCAGTCGCCCACCGGGCCGCCGATCACGAACTTGCCGGTCGGGTTGATGTGCACCTTGTTCTTCGGCAGCGCCTCCAGCCACTTCTTCGGCAGCACCGGGGCGAGGATGTGCGTGCGCACCGCCTCGATCAGGTCTTTCTGCTTGATGTCCGGATCATGCTGGGTGGACAGCACCACCGCGTCGAGGCCCAGCACGGTGTTGCCGTCGTAGCGCAGGGTGACCTGCGACTTGGCGTCCGGGCGCAGCCACTTCAGCTTGCCGGCCTTGCGCACCTTCGCCTGCTGTTCCACCAGCCGGTGGCTGTAGTACAGCGGCGCCGGCATGAACTCGGGCGCCTCGTTGCAGGCATAGCCGAACATCAGGCCCTGATCGCCCGCGCCCTGATCTTCCGGCTTCTTGCGATCCACGCCCTGATTGATGTCGGGCGACTGCTTGCCGAGCATGTTGATGATGGCGCAGGTGTGGCCGTCGAAGCCGACATCGGAGTTGTTGTAGCCGATGTCGTTGATGACCTTGCGCGCCAGCGCCTCGATGTCCACCCACGCAGAGGTGGTGACTTCGCCGGCGACGATCGCGGCGCCGGTCTTCACCAGCGTTTCGCAGGCCACGCGGGCGTGCTTGTCCTGGGCAATGATCGCGTCCAGCACCGCATCGGAGATCTGGTCGGCGATCTTGTCCGGATGACCTTCGGAGACGGATTCGGAGGTGAACAGGTGGCTGGACATCGCTTTATATCCTTGCATTCGGATGGAAAGATGGGTGCGCATCATACAGCGATGCGCACCGGCGTGCATCTTGCGCTTTTCGCACCGGCAAGGGTATTGCGCTGGTGTTAAGGAAGCACGTCATGGCCAAGACATGCCGCTGCCATCTTGCTGTCGCGGGAATCGTGGATCTTGCCGGGAAACTGCGGAGGCCGCCGATGATCCAGCTCGAACAGCGAATGCAGCAGCGTTTTCCGAGGTGGTTTCGCGGCCGCCGCGGCGTCATTGCCAAGACCTTGCTGCGGCGGGTGGAACGCTGGTCTCGGCTGGACGAGATCGATGCCTTCCTGGCCGCCAACCGGCATGTGCGCGGATTCGAGTTCGTCGCCGCCGCGCTGCAGTTTCTCGGCGTGCGTTACCAGATCGACGCCGCGGCATTGGCCAGGATTCCGGCGCAGGGGCACCTGTTGATCGTGGCCAACCATCCTTCCGGCGCGCTGGATGCACTGGCGCTGCTGGATGCAGTGGGGAAGGTGCGGCGTGACGTGCGCATCGTTGCCAACGATTTCCTGTCGGTACTGGACAACATCGAGACGCTGCTGCTGCCGGTGCGCATTCTCGGCGGGCGCCCCAGTGCGCACAGCCTGCGGGCCGTGGACGCGGCGCTGGCCAGAGGCGAATGCGTGATCGTGTTCCCGGCCGGCGAGGTGTCACGGCTGGGCCCGCGCGGCGTGCGTGACACGCGCTGGCGGCGCGGTTTCCTGCGGTTTGCGCGGGCCTGCCAGGCGCCGGTGCTGCCGGTGCGCATCCAGGCGCGCAACTCGGCGTTGTTCTACGGGGCCTCGGCATTGTTCAAGCCGGTGGGAACCGCGCTGCTGGCGCGCGAGATGTTCGCCCGGCGTGCGCGCCAGATCGGTCTGCAGATCGGCGTGCCGCGCCAGCTTCCGGACAAGGTCGACGGTGACGCGCTGCTGCGCGACATCCGCCGCGAGGTGTATGCCCTGGGCACCCGCCAGGCGGCGCGCCTGCCGGCAATCCCGGCCGGCCCGGAGCCGCTGGCGGCAGCCGTCGACGCAGGCGCGGTGCGGGCAGGCATCGACGCCATGCAATTGCTGGGCAGCACCAGCGACGGCAAGCAGATCCGGGTGGGGCGACTGGCGGCCGATGCGCCCTTGTTGCAGGAAATCGGCCGCCTGCGCGAGCTCACGTTTCGCGAAGTGGGCGAAGGCACCGGTCGCAGCATCGATGTCGACGCCTGGGACAGCTGGTACGAACACATCGTGCTGTGGGACGACGCGGCCGGCTGCATTTCGGGTGCATACCGCATTGCGCGGGGCGCGCCGACCCTGGCCCGGTACGGCATTCGCGGCCTGTATACCGCATCGCTGTTCGACTACGCAGATGACGCGATCGCCCGCCTTGCGCAGGGGATGGAACTGGGCCGCAGCTTCGTGGTGCCGGCGTATTGGGGCAGCCGCAGCATCGACTATCTGTGGCAGGGCATCGGCGCGTACCTGCGTGCGCATCCCAAGGTGCGCTACCTGTTCGGCGCGGTGTCGATCAGTGCCGCCTTGCCGGTGGCGGCACGTCAGCAGATCGTCGCCCACTACGCGCATTTCCACGGCGGCGAGTACGGCGACGTGATGTCGAAGCGCCCGTTCGAGTATCACGCCGCGTTGCCGCAGGACGCCGGGCTGGATGCCGACACCGCGTTTCGCGTGCTCAAGGCCAACCTGGATGCGCTCGGGGCGCAGGTGCCGATGCTGTACAAGCAGTACACCGAATTGTGCGAGCCCGGCGGGGCGAGGTTTCTGGCGTTCGGGGTGGATCCGGATTTCAGCGATGCAGTGGATGGCCTGATCGAGGTGGACATCCAGCGGATGCGGCCGAAAAAGCGTCAGCGCTATCTGGGAGAGAGCGTGCATTGCGTCGCGTCCAGCGCATTGTCTTAGCATGGCTGGATGGACTCGCTGACCCACTTGTTCTACGGCGGCGTCATCTGCGCCGCCATCGCCCCCACAGCCCACCGTCGCGCCGCCTTGCTGGCCGGTGCGGCATTGAACACGCTGCCGGATCTGGACGTGCTGCCGCTGGCGCTGTGCGATGACCCGGTGGTGCGGATGACCTGGCACCGCGCCGCCACCCATTCGTGGCTGGTGCTGCCGTTCATTGCCTGGGCATCGTGGGTGTTCTTCCGCCGCCGCGGCGGGCGGGTGACGCAGGCGCCCGGGCGCTGGTGGTGGGCGATCTTCATCTGCCTGATGGCGCATCCGCTGCTGGACAGCTTCACCGTCTATGGCACGCAATTGCTCTGGCCCATCCCCATCCCGCCGTTGATGTGGAGCAGTCTGTTCATCATCGACCCGTTGTTCACCCTGTCGTGGCTGCTGGCCTGCGTGCTGGCGTGGTGGGCATGGGACAAACCGCTGGGGCAGCGCGCGCTGTTGGCGGGGCTGGTGCTGGGTGCGGGTTATCTGGGCTGGTCGCTGCTGGCCAAGGTGCTGGTGCAGCGCGAAGCCGACCGGCAATTGGCGGCGCTGGGCCTGGCCGACGCGCCGCGTTTTTCGGTGCCGATGCCCTTCAATACGTTGCTGTGGCAAGTCACCGCGATGACGCCCACCGGCTTCGTGACCGGCCAGCGTTCGCTGGTGGCCGACCACGGGCCGATGCAGTTCACGGCGTATCCGTCCGATGTGGCGGCCTTGCGCGCGATGGCGGCGTTTCCGGTGGTGCAGCGGCTGACGTGGTTCAACCACGGCTTCCAGAAAGCGCAGCTGCGCGATGGCCAGCTGATCCTCAGCGACCTGCGCATGGGCAGCGAGCCGGATTACACCTTCAACTTCGCGGTGGCCAGGCGTGTGGGCACACAGTGGCAGGCCATTCCGCCGCAGCAGCTGCGCTGGCCCTGGCAGGCACGCAAGCGGCTGCCGGACATGTGGCGCAGGATCTGGCGGCAACCACCACCTCAATCCACCGCTTCCAGCACCGCCAGCAGGGCCTCGCCGTAGCGTTCCAGCTTGGCGGTGCCGACGCCGCCGATGTGCGAGAGATCATCCAGTGCGTGCGGGTCTTCCAGCGCGATGCTGCGCAAGGTGGCGTCGTGGAAGATCACGTAGGCGGGCACGCCCTGTTCGCGTGCCATCTCGGCACGCCACAGGCGCAGGGCGGTGAAGCGTGCTTCGGCGGCGGCGGGCAGGGCGATGAAGGCGGTGTTGCTGGTATCGCTGCGTCTGCCAGCGCGTGCAGGCTTGGGCAGGTCCTTGCGCAAATGCAGGCTGCGTTCGCCACGCAGCAGCGGGGTGGCGTCCGCAGTCAGGCGCAGTGCGCCGTGGCTTTCGAAATCGGTGTCCAGCAAGCCGGCGGCCAACAGTTGCCGGAACACGCCGCGCCACTGGCGGGCGTCGAGGTCTTTGCCGATGCCGTAGGTGCTCACCGCCTGATGGCCGAACTGGCGCACCTTGGCGTTGTCGGCGCCGCGCAACACGTCGATCACATGTGCCGCGCCGAAGCGTTGCCCGGTGCGATACACGCAGGACAGCGCCTTGCGTGCCGCTTCGGTGGCATCCCAGGTCTGCGGCGGGTGCAGGCAGTTGTCGCAATTGCCGCATGCACCCGCGTGCGGCTCGCCGAAATACGCCAACAAGATCTGGCGGCGGCAGGCGGTGGATTCGCAATAGCCGATCAACGCATCCAGCTTGCCGTGTTCCAGCCGCTTGCGTTCGTCGCTGGCGTCGCCCTCTTCGATCATCCTGCGCAGCAGCACCGCATCGCCCATGCCATAACCCAGCCAGGCCTCGGCCGGGTCGCCATCGCGGCCGGCGCGGCCGGTTTCCTGGTAATAGCCTTCCAGTGATTTCGGCAAATCCAGATGCGCCACAAAGCGCACGTCGGGCTTGTCAATGCCCATGCCGAAGGCAATCGTGGCCACCATCACGATGCCGTCTTCCTGCAGGAAACGGCGTTGCCGCTGCGCCCGCGTGGCGCTGTCTAGCCCTGCGTGATACGCCAGTGCGGGGATATCGTGCGCCACCAGGAATTCGGCCACCGCCTCCACCTTCTTGCGCGACAGGCAATAGACGATGCCGCTTTCATCACGATGCCGGTCAATGAAGGCCCGCAGTTGGCGGCGGCCATCGTCACGCGGCACTGCGCTGTAGTGGATGTTGGGGCGGTCGAATGAGCTGACGAATTGCTGCGCATCTTCCAGCGCCAGCCGCTCCACGATCTCGCGCCGGGTGGGTGCGTCGGCAGTGGCGGTGAGTGCAATTCGTGGCACGTCCGGCCAGCGTTCGTGCAGCAGGGTCAGCTGGCGGTATTCGGGGCGGAAGTCGTGGCCCCACTGCGACACGCAGTGCGCCTCGTCAATGGCAAACAGCGCCACGTTCGCGCGTTCAAGCAAGTTGAGAAAACGCCCGGTCAGCAGGCGCTCTGGTGCGACGTACAGCAGGTCAAGTTCACCTGCCAGAAATTGCCGCTCCACTTGCGCGGCGCTGGCTGCATCCAGACTGGAATTGAGGAAGGCGGCGCGCACGCCCAACTGGCGCAGGGCATCCACTTGGTCTTGCATCAGTGCGATCAAGGGCGATACCACGATGGCGCAGCCTTCCCGCAGCAGCGCCGGCAATTGGTAGCACAGCGATTTGCCGCCGCCGGTAGGCATCAGCACCAGTGCGTCACCGCCGTTGCACAGGTGGCTCACGATCTGTTCTTGCTCGCCACGGAAGTGATCGTGGCCGAACACGTGGCGCAGGGTGTCGCGGGCGGCTTGGGACATGCGTGGCAATCAGGCGGCTTGCGGCAGCACCGGCAGCACGCCGGCGGCCAGCGCATCGAAATAATCAGCGGTCAGCCGCAGCTGCGCTTGCGCGGTTTGCGCCTGGTTCACCACCGCGCGGAAGGCCGCGTTTTCCGGACGGTCCTTCGCATACCAGCCCAGATGCTTGCGCGCGATGCGCACGCCCATCTCTTCGCCGTAGAAATCATGCAGCGCGTGCAGGTGGCCCGACAGCACGTCGCGCACCTGTGCGTGGCCGGGTTCTGGCAGCAGCGTGCCGGTGGCGAGGAACTGCGCCACCTGTTCGAAGATCCACGGCCTGCCTTGCGCGACGCGGCCCAGCATCACCGCGTCGCAGCCGGTGTACCGGAGCACGAAGGCGGCCTTCTGCGGCGAATCGATGTCGCCGTTGGCGATGACGGGAATGCGCAGCCGGGATTTCACGTCCGCGATCGTGTCGTACTCGGCCACGCCGGTGTAATGCTGATCGCGGGTGCGGCCATGCACGGCCAACGCGGCGATGCCGGCATCTTCGGCAATGCGGGCGATTTCCGGCGCGTTCTTGTGGCCCGCATTCCAGCCGGTACGAATTTTCAGTGTGACCGGCACATCGACTGCCTGCACCACCGCAGACACGATCCGCGCCACCAGCTGCGGGTCGCGCATCAGCGCGCTGCCGGCCAGCACGTTGCAGACCTTCTTGGCCGGGCAGCCCATGTTGATGTCGATGATCTGCG
>JAGWUF010000030.1 GCA_028868545.1 Lysobacteraceae bacterium
ATAAAACGGTTGATTGCAACTTGCTCCGGCTGCACGGCCCATGCCCGGTACCAGGAGGCGGGGCCTCCGGCATCCGGCTTCTTCCAGGCGGCTGAATTCTGTTTGAATCTTTTGACGTGTTGCCCCGGCCAAGACCAGACACAACACCCCCTGCTCCCCTGGTTGATCAAGTTGCAATGCGGACGCTAACCGAATGTTCAGGATGCGTCAATCCCCGCAGTTGCGGGGGGGGGTGGGGCCGGGTGCGGATGAATGGGCCTGTGGCCAGGCGTTGCGGAATAGGCCAGACGGTCGTTGCGTGGCGATTCTGGCATTACCATGCACGGCCTGCGGGCCCGCTGCCCGGGAGTGGAACCTCTTGTCCTTTGCCTTGCTGCACCCCTGGCGGCACGCCGCCCTGATCCGGATCCTGACCCGGCGCGACATCAGCGGGCGCTACCGCGGCTCGCTGCTGGGCGCGCTGTGGGCGCTGCTGACGCCGTTGCTGATGCTGGCGGTGTTCACCTTCGTGTTCGGGGTGGTGGCCCCCACCCGCTGGCCGGGGGCGGAAAGCCAGGGCATGGGCATGTTCGCGCTGCGGCTGCTGGCCGGGATGGTGGTGCACGGGCTGCTGGCCGAGCTGCTGCAGCGTGCGCCCAGCCTCATCACCGGGCAGCCGAACTACGTCACCAAAGTGGTATTCCCTCTGGAAGCGCTGGCCTGGGTGGCCTTGCTGACCGCGCTGTTCCACGCGGCGGTGGCGCTGCTGCTGCTGGTGGTGCTGAACGCCGTGCTGGGTACCGGGCTGTCGCCCTCGGTGCTGGCCCTGCCGCTGGTGCTGCTGCCCTATGCCCTGTTGCTGCTGGGGCTGTGCTGGCTGCTGGCGGCGCTGGGGGTGTATCTGCGCGATCTGGCCCAGCTGGTGGGCCCGCTGGTGATGGTGTGCATGTTTCTGGGGCCGGTGTTCTACCCGCGCCAGGCGATGCCGGCACTGGCGCAGCCGTGGCTGGCGCTGAACCCGATCACCATCCCGGTGGAGCAGATCCGGCGGGTGCTGTTCGACAGTCAGTGGCCAGACTGGTGGGTTCTGGCACAGTATTCGCTTGTGTCCGTGGCCGTGTACCTGTTCGGCCTGTGGGCGTTTGCCCGGTTCAAGCAAGGATTCGCCGATGTCCTCTGATGTTGCATTGCGCCCCGCCCCGCGCGACCGCCTGCTGGGCCAGCTGTTGCTGGAAGCCGGCCTGCTGGGCGAGGCCGACCTGGAGCGCGGTCTGGCGCTGCAGGAGAAAATCGGCGGCCGCATCGGCAGCGTGCTGATGCGGATCGGCGCGGTGAGCGAGGACAACCTGCTGCAGGTGCTGGCCCGGCAATTGGGCCTGCCCTTGATGGGGGCCGACGTGCCGCTGCCGGACGAGGACATGCTGCGGCTGACCGCCGCGCAGGCGGCCACCGGCATCGACTGGCTGCTGGACCAGCAGGTGCTGGTGTGGCCGGGCGAAGGCAATGACCTGCTGTGCGCCGCGCGCGACCCGTTGCTGCCCACCCTGCGCGAGGCGATGGGGCATGCCTACCCCGGCCGCAAGGTGCATTGGTGCCTGTGCCGGGCGCAGGATCTGGAACGGCTGCTGGACGGGCTGGCCCACCATGCGCGGGCCGACGATCTGTTCGGCGGCGGTGACGAGCAGCAATTGCGGGCGATGGCCGAAGAAGCGCCGGTGGTGGAACTGGTGAGTAATTTGATGGCGCAGGCGGTGGAGCAGCGCGCCTCGGACATCCATCTGGAGCCGGAAGAACGCACCTTCAGCGTGCGCTTCCGCATCGATGGCGTGCTGCACAGCCGCCTGAGCCTGCCGCGCGACCGCTTCGACGCAGTGGCCTCGCGCCTGAAACTGATTTCCGGCATGGATATCGCCGAACGCCGGCTGCCGCAGGACGGCCGCATGTCGACCCGGGTGGGCGGGCAGGAAATGGACATCCGCGTGTCGGCGCTGCCGGGCGTGCACGGCGAATCCATCGTCATGCGCCTGCTGCCGAAAGAGCGCAAGGAACTGGGGCTGGAGCGGCTGGGCTTCGAGGCCGATCACCTGGCCTTGATGCAGGAATGGACCGCGCAAGCCAATGGCATCGTGCTGGTCACCGGCCCCACCGGTTCGGGCAAATCCACCACGCTGTACGCCGCGCTGGCCGCCGCCAACGATGGCCTGAAGAAAATCATCACGGTGGAAGACCCGGTGGAGTTCCAATTGCCGGCCATCACCCAGATTCAGGCGCATCCCGAAATTGGCCTGACCTTCGCCAACGCGCTGCGTTCGATCCTGCGACAAGACCCCGACGTGATCATGATCGGCGAAATCCGCGATCTGGAAACCGCCGAAATCGCGGTGCAGGCGGCGCTGACCGGGCATCTGGTGCTCTCCACCTTGCACACCAACGATGCCATCAGCGCCTTCACCCGCTTGGTGGACATGGGCGTGGAGCCCTTCCTGGTGGCCACCCCCGTGCGCGCGGTGCAGGCGCAGCGGCTGGTGCGGCGGCTGTGCCCGCATTGCGCCAAACCGCATGCGGTGCCGGCCGAGATCGAAGCCGAGGTACGTGCGCTGGCCGAGCGCGTGTTGCCCGGCGTGGCGCCGACGTGGATGGCCGCCACCGGCTGCGGGCAATGCATGCACACCGGCTATCGCGGGCGGCTGGGCATCTACGAGCTGGTGCCGGTGAGCGAGGCGATGCAGCATCTGATCGTGAGCGGGGCCAGCGTCAACGAGATGAAGCAGCTGGCGCGCGACGAAGGCTGCCGCTTCCTGCGCGACGATGGTCTGCTGAAGGCATGGCAGGGCCTGACCACGGTGGAAGAAGTGCTGCGCGTGGCCGGCACCTGAGACTGACCGATGCCCCGATTTCACTATCAAGTCTTGAATGCCGAAGGCGTGAGCCTGGAGGGCATGCTGCGCGCCGACAGCGAGCGCGATGCGGCACGCCAGCTGGAGCGGCGCGGGTTGGCGGTGGTGGAAATTCGCTCGGGTGAATCCGGCGGGCGGGTGCAGCGCGGCCGGCTGCGGCATGCCGACGTGATTCTGGCCTTGCAGGAACTGGCCACCATGCTGACCTCGGGCGTGAGCATTGCCGATGCGGTGGGCAGCCAGGCGGTGGGCGCGCACCACCCGCGGATTGTCACTGCGTTTGCCGCCATGTCGCGTGATTTGCAACGCGGGCAGGCGTTCTCGGCCACGCTGGCCAAGTGCGGGCTGCCATTGCCCGAATACGTGATCCAGCTGGCGCGCGCGGGGGAATTGACCGGCGAGCTGGGGCGCGCGCTGCGCGATGCGTCCACCCAGCTGGAATACGAACAGCAACTGCGCAACGAAATGCGCAATGCGCTGATCTACCCGGCGGTGCTGGTGCTGGCCGGGGTGGCGGCGGTGGCGATCATGTTCATTTTCGTGGTGCCCAAGTTCGCCTCGTTGTTGCAGCATGCGAAAGACTTGCCGCTGCTGGCGTGGTTGGTGTTGCACGCGGGCACCTGGACGCGGGCCAATTTCGGCCTGCTGCTGGTGCTGCTGGGGCTGGCCGGCGCAGGCATCACGTGGGCCTTGCGCAAGCCCGAGCTGCGCGCCGCCGCGATGGATCAGCTGTCGCGCTGGCCGGTGGTGGGGCCGTGGCTGGTGGAAGCGGACACCGCGCGCTGGGCCAAGGTGCTGGGCGCGTTGCTGGGCAACAAGGTGCCGCTGATGCGCGGGCTGGAACTGGCGCAGTCGGGCCTGCAACTGCCGCAGCGGCGGGCGCGCATGGGCGAGGTGGCGCGCGCGGTGCGCGGCGGGGCGTCGCTGGCGGATGCGCTGGAAGACCACGACGCGCTGACCGCCACCGGCTACAACCTGGTGCGGGTGGGCGAGCGCTCCGGCAAATTGGCATCCATGCTGGATTCATTGGCCAGGCTGTATGAAGAGGCGGGCCGCAACCGGATGAAGCGGGTGCTGATCCTGCTGGAGCCGATTGCCATCCTGGTGATCGGCAGCGTGATCGGCACGATCATCCTGGGGGTCATCCTGGCGATCACCAGCGCCAACGATCTGGCCGTCTAGCGGATACCTGCAGTGACTTTCGAACGGGACTTCTCGATGCAACAGCGCAATGTGCAATCGCGGCGGCGGCAGGCCGGCTTCACCCTGCTGGAAATGATCGTGGTGCTGGTCATCATCGGCCTGATCATGGGGCTGGTGGGGCCGCGCCTGTTCGGCCAGGCCGACAAGGCCAAGGTGCAGACTGCGCAGACCCAGGTGAAGATGCTGCGTGGCGCGCTGCAGACCATGCGGCTGGACATCAGCCGCTGGCCGACCGAGCAGGAAGGCCTGCAACTGCTGACCACCAAGCCGGCCAATGCCGAAGCGGCGCGCGGCTGGGCCGGCCCGTATCTGGATGAAGCGGTGCCGGTCGACCCGTGGGGCAAGCCCTACCAGTATTCGCCGCAGCCCAGCGGCAACAATCCGTTCACCCTGTATTCGTTCGGCGCCGATGGCAAGCCGGGCGGGGATGGGCAGGATGCCGACATCGGCTACACCCCGGGCCAGACGGCAAGCAACCCGCAGTAACTGCCGGATGCGCCAGGGCGGCTTCACCTTGCTGGAAATGATCGTGGTGCTGGCCCTGCTGGGGCTGGTCACGGCGATGGTGGTGCCGTCGATGCTGCGCGGGATCGACAGCTGGCGGCGGCAGTCGGCGATGGATGCCCTGCTGGACCAGATTCGCGCGCTGCCGGGCGTGGCGCGGGCCAGTGGCAAGGCGCTGCTGATCGACGACAAGACGCTGGCATCGAACACCCCGCCGCTGCGCATCGAGGAGGGCTGGCGCTTGTCGGCGCCGGTGCCGCTGCAAGTGGCCGGCAGCGGCGTGTGCAGTGGCGGTGAATTGGCGGTGGGCAATGCCTACGGGCAGCGCCGCATCAAGATCGCGGCCCCGTTCTGCGACCCGCAGGTGCAGCCCTGATGCGCGGCGCCGGCCCGCGTGGGCACGCCGGGTTCACCTTGCTGGAAGCCATCGTGGCGCTGGTGGTGTTCACCATGGGCGCGTTGGCGCTGTATGGCTGGCTGTCCACCAACATCATCACCCTCGACCGGGTGCGGGCGCGGCAGCAGATGGAGCTGACCCAGCAGTCGGCGCTGGATCTGATTCGCCGCACCAACCCGATGGACACCCCCGACGGGCAGCGCCAGGTGGGGGATCTGCGGGTGAGCTGGACCTCCGTGCTGCTGGAGCCGGCGCGCCCGAACGTGGTGCAGTCCGGCCGCCCCGGCATCTTCGTGGTCGGCTTGTACGACGTCAGCGTGCGGGTGGCGCGGGGCGGCCAGTTGCAGCAGACCTTCAAGGTGCGGCAGGTGGGCTTCAAGCAAGTCATGGCGACACCGGTGGACATGTGAGCCGGCGCCCCACAGTCCCGCGCGGCGGTGCGCCCGGCTTCACCCTGATGGAGATGCTGGTGACCCTGGTGCTGATCGGGTTTGCCACCATGCTGATGTTCCAGATGCTGGGCAGCTACAAGGTGGCGCGTGAACGGGTGCAGGCGCAGGCCGGCGTGATTGACCGGCAGGCGCTGTTCCAGGCCTGGTTCCGGGACAGCGTGCACGGCTTGTATGCCGCGCCGAAGCTGCATCTGGAAGGCAGTGGCGAGCAGTTTTCCGGCACCACCCTGAACCCGTTGTACGCGCTGGAAGGCATGCCCACCGCGATTGCCTGGCGGCTGCGCAAAGTGGCCGACGGCAGCACCGAGGTGGTGTATTCGGAATCCGGCAAGGAGCGCTGGAGCCTGCTGCTGCAGGGCGTTGCCGGCGCGCATTTCATCTATGTGGATGGCGCATCGAAACAGACCGATCAATGGCCACCGAAGTTGGGCCTGGTCAACCCCGAAGGCTTGCCGGCGCTGATCGGGCTGGTGCGCGAAGGGACGGGGGAAGGGGTGTCGCAGCTGGCCGCGGTGCTGGGCCCGCTGCAGCCCCCGAAGCGGCTGTATGGCGACGAGCAGACCATGGATTGACGATGGCATGACGTCCCCACGACATCAATCCGGATTCGTGCTGGTGCTGGTGCTGGCCATGCTGGTGGTGCTGGGCCTGTTGGCCGGCTCCATCGCGGCGGTCACTGCGCGCCTGCTGGAGCAGTCGCAGCAGCGTGCACTGGCGATGCAGGATGCCTTGGACATGGACAGTACCCGCGCCACCGTGCTGTATCTGCTCAGCACCCAGCGCATGACGTTGGGCGGGTTGACCGTGGACAACATGGTGTCCGGCGGCGAAGACGGGCTGCGCCCGGCGGTCAGCGATGCGGATCTGGAATCATGGTTGCCGGTGGGCAACGAGGTGGCGCTGGATGGCCGCGCCCATCAGGGGCTGGGCGGCGCGCGCTTCGCCCTGCAGGACGATTACGGCCTGTTCGGGGTGAACTGGAACCCGCCGGACAAACTGGAAAAGCTGCTGGCCCAGGGCGGCCTGCCGCGCCCGGTGTCCGCCGGTGCCCTGTTCAACCGGCTGATGGACTACCAGGACCGCGACAACCTGTACCGGCTCAACAGCATGGAGGCCGAAGGTTATCTGGCGGCCGGCATGGCCCCGCCCACCAACCTGCCGGTGGCCACCCCGATGGAGCTGCAGCGGGTGATTGGCTGGCAGCAGGCGCTGTCCTTTCTCAGCCCGGCCGAGATCACCGCCACCCTGACCGTGGAGCCGGCGTCCATCGTCAATGTGAATACGGCCCCGCTGCGCGTCTTGCTGACCGTGGACGGCATGGATGCGGAAAAAGCCGCGCGTGCGATTGCCTTCCGCAAAGTTCAACCGTTCCTGAGCGCGCTCGCGTTTTCCGAGTTTCTGGGGCTGGAAAAGTCGATGGAAGCCCCGGTTGCCGTGTATCCTGCCGCGTCCGGCACCTTGAAGCTGTGGCCTTCGCATGGGGGGCAGGTGACATTGCTGCATTGGTCGATGACCCCGATCGAGGACAAGGGTCACCCCTGGCGTGAGGACTATGAGCTCATCCAATCCCAAGCCCCGGCAACGGATGCCGTTGCTGAACCGGTTCGCTCGCGGCTTTTCCGCAAGCCGGTGGCTGCGCGGCAGTAGCGGTTTGCGCCAAGTGAGCGAGGGCGGCAATGGCCAGGAATGGCTGCTGGCCCGGCAGCTGTGCGCCTACACCGTGCTGGACGGTTCCGCGGTGCCGGCCCGCAAGCGCAAGGGCTTCGTGGACATGGCCCTGGCCCGCTGGTCGCCGTTTGCCGACACCCAGTCGCATGTGGAGTGGGTGGGCGATCGTGCAATGGCCTGGGCGTGGTCGCGCGGGCGGGTGCTGGCCGGGCCGGACGCGATGGCCTTGTCGCCGCCCCGGCGGATCTTCCCGGAATCGATGTTCCGGGGCACGCCGCTGGCCAGTGGCGAACAGTTGGTGCAGTTGGACGAAGGCCTGGAAGGGCGGGTCTGGCGCGACCACCTGCTGGTGGCGTCGCGCTGGTGGGACGAGCCCCCGGCGTTGCCGGACTGGAACGAATTTCGCCGGGGCGCCGGGTTGGCACCGGCGTCGGTGGTACCGGAGGTGCTGGCGGCCAGCTTGCAGGCGCAGCCTTGGGCGGCTTCGGGCAGCCCCGATCTGCGCGAGGCCTTCGGCCACTACCGCAGCATGCTGGCGGCGGTGGCGGTGGGTGTTGCCTGCACGGTGCTGGTGGCGCTGCTGGTGGGCGTGCTGGCGCTGAAGATTTCGATCTGGCAGGTGGATCGGCAGATCGCCGAGCAGGAACAGGCGCTGGATAAAATCATCACCGCCCGCGATGACGCCTTGCAGGCACGCGCGGCGATCGATGCGCGGCTGGCGCTGCGACCGCCGGCGGGCCAGGTCGAGCTGCTGGGGTTGGTGTCCGGCCTGATGCGCGGGCAGTGGCAATTGCTGGAGTGGAAATTGCCGGATGCACGCACGCTGGAAGTGACCGCACGCATGACCAATCCGGATCCGCGCGCCATCGTGGCTGCGTGGGAGGCCTCGCAGCGCTTCACCGATGTCACCGCCGAACTGGGCAAGCAGCCCAACAGCGTGGTGATCAAGGCGCATGTCAAACATGCCACTGCCAAGGGGCCGCGCGCATGAGTGCCAGCCCGTGGTCGACCCGGCTGCGCGGCATGCGCGACGAGTGGCGCAGCAACCCGCGCCTGCGTTGGGGCGTGCTGGCGGCGGCGGTCGTGGCTTTCCTCTACCTGTGCCTGGTGCTGATGGATTGGCGCAGTGCCTTGCACATGCAGTACCAGCAGCGCACGTTGCAGCTATACAAGATGGACGCGCTGGCCGGACAGGAGCACTGGCTGGGCCGCGCCCAGAATGCCAAGGCGGCGGAAAAAGCCTTGCAGGCGGAAATCCCGAACGCGGCCACCATCGGCCTGGCGCAGGCCGAGGCACAGACCATGGTGCGCCAGCTGATGACTGCGTTCGGCAACAAGTTGACCAGCGAGGCGCGGCCGCCGGCGGAAGTGACCGGCCAGCCGGGCGTGTGGAAGATTCCGGTCACCTTGCGCGGCGTGCTCAGCCAGCCGCAGATGCTGGAGATCCTGCGCAAGCTGGAAAGCTCGGACCGGCTGGTGACGGTGGAGGAATTCTCCTTCACCTTCGTGCAAGGCCTGCCCAACATGTCGCTGACGCTGGCGGCGTACTACCGGGTCGGCGCCGGCAAGCCGCAGGAGGCTGGCCATGACGCTGGTTGAGCTGCTGCAACGCCGGCCCATGCGCGCGGCGGTGCTGGCCGGGGTGACGCTGGGCACGGTGATCGGGTTGTTCCTGCCGATTCGCGCCGCCGACCCGCCCAAGGCCGACGAGGCCAGCTGGTCGCTGCCCAATGCGCAGGCGCTCAAGCGCTTCAGCGACAACACCTTCCAGGCGGTTCGTGCGGCCAGGTTCTGGGGTGATCTGCAGATGCCCGGCCAGCGCGGGAACGAGAAAAAACCGGCCAGCTGGACGCTGACCGGCATCGTCACCCGGCCCCAGGTGCAGGTGTCGATCAGCGTGCCGGGCAAGCAGGGCGGGCCGGAACAGCTGTGGCTGCGGGTGGGCGAGAAACTGCCCGACGAAGCCGTGCTGACGGCGGTCACCCGCGACCGCATCTGGTTCACCAAGGACGGCTGCAAGCGGGTGCGCTCGCTGTACCAGAACACGGTGCATCCGGATCCGGAAGGCTGCCTCGATGCGGATGGCAAACCGGTGCCGGCGCCGCCAGCCGCCACCCCATCGGTACCCGCCCCACCGGCACCCGCCGCCCCCGCGAAGCCCGCTGCGGCGTCGCCATCTCCACGTCTTCAAGCAGGCAACTCATCGGCATGAACACTCTTCGTCCCCTCGTCACCGCCACGGGCATCGCGCTGCTGGTCGGCGCCTGCACCACGCCACGGCTGGCGGTTCCAGAGCCGTTGCCGACGGTGACCCGCACCCAGCAGGAGGCCGCGGCACTGCTGGCGCAGACCGCCGACGCCCCGCAACGGCAGACGATGACGGTGGGCGAGACCCCGGCGATCCCCAACAGCGGTGCGGCCAGTGTGGCCGGGGCACAGGGCGAGCCGATGCCGCCGCTGAAGGGCGGTGCGGTGAACGTCAACATCGAAGGCATGCCGGTGCCGGCCTTCATCAACGAATTCTTCGGGCAGATCCTCGGTGTCGGGTTCCAGATGGACCTGCAGGTGTCGAAGATGAACGATCTGGTCACCTTGCGCACCGCCGGCCCGCAGCCGCCGAAGGAGTTCTACCGGCTGGCCGTGCAGGTGTTGCGCAACTATGGCGTGGCCACCGATTTCAGTTCGGGCACGGTGTTCTTCAGCCGCGCCCGCGACGGTGCCGGGGTCGTGCCGCCGCTGGTGGTCAGCGGGCGCACCTTGCCGTCGGTGCCGATCAGCCATCGCCCGGTGTTCCAGCTGGTCGAGTTGCAATCGGTGCGGGTCACCGACGTGACCAATCTCCTGAATATCGCATTCAAGTCTTCCGAAGCCCTGAACATCCAGCCCGACAACAACCGCAACGCGGTGCTGCTGATGGGCCGGCCGGAACTGGTGCGGCAGGCGCTGGAGGCGATCAAGGTGTTCGATCAGCCGTACATGCGCGGGCGCGCCAGTGCGCGGCTGGAGCCGGCGTTCGTGTCGGCCGACGAATTGTCCAAGCGGCTGGTGGACGTGCTCGGCGCCGAAGGCTATGGCGCATCGGTCTATGCCGGCGGCGCCAGTGCCGGTGCCGCCATCCTGGTGCTGCCGGTGAGTGCCGCCAACACCGTGCTGGTGTTTTCCAGCGACGCCAAGATCCTGCAGCACGCCATCGACTGGGCGCGCAGCATCGACAAACCCAATCCCACCGCCGGCACCGATGGCCTGTTCTATTACATGGTCAAGAACACCCGTGCCTCCGAGTTGGTCAAGACCATCACCGGGATCCGTGGCAATTCCAGCACCAACACGGGCAGTGACCGCGGCGCCATCGATGGCAGCAAGGTGGGCCAGCCGGCGGCACCGGCGGCACCGGCGGCTTCGGCTGGCAGCGGCGCAGGCGGGGCGAGTGCGGCCTCGGGCGGCGATCTCAGCGGTGGCAAACTGACCCTGGACGAGCCGCGCAATGCGCTGATCTTCCAGGGCAGCGGCACCGACTGGGGGCGGCTGTTGCCGCTGATCCAGCAAATGGACAAGGCGCCGCGGCAGGTGATGATCGAAGTCACGGTGGCGGAAGTGACCCTGACCGACGACCAGCAATTCGGCGTTGCCTGGATGGCACGCAATGCCGATCTCGGCAAGTTCAACGGCAACATCAGCTCCGGCAAGCTGGCCAGCGCCACCGGCGGTGCCGGCCTGAGCTACCTGCTGGACATCGGCGGCGAAACCCGCGCCACCTTGAACGCCCTGGCCAGCAAGGACCGCATCACCGTGCTGTCCACGCCGCGGCTGATGGTGAAAAGCGGCGAAGACGCCAACATCGATGTCGGCACCGAGGTGCCCACCATCAGCGCCCAGGCCACCTCCGGCATCCAGACCGGCGGCAACACCGGCATCATCCAGAGCATCCAGTACCGCAAGACCGGCATCCTGCTGAACATCAAGCCGGTGGTGTATTCCGATGATCGGGTGGATATCGAATTGCGCCAGGAAGTCAGCGAAGCGTTGCCGGTGGGCGCGGACTCCACCGTCAATTCGCCGGCGATCTTCAATCGTTCGGTGTCCACCAGCCTCAATCTGCGCGATGGCAGCGCGATCCTGATCGGCGGGCTGATGTCGCAACGGCGCACCACGTCCGACAGCGGCGTGCCCTTCCTCAAGGATGTGCCGGTGCTGGGCAATCTGTTCAAGTCGCAGAAGCACGGCAACAATCGCACCGAGATGGTGCTGATGATCGTGCCCTACATCCTGCAGGGCGATGGCCAGGCAGAAGAGCTGACGCGCTCGCTGAGCCAGCGCTTCCAGCTGCTGGATCTTTCGCCGATCACCAATGATCCGAATCGGCCTGCGCCGAAGGCACCCCCCGCCGTGCCACCTGCAGTGCCGGGCGTGAAGCCGCACTGAGCCGGGGCACGATCGGCGTGATGGCGAAGTCAGGCAAACCCGAGACAGGCAAACCGCAGGCGGGCAAATCGCAGGCGGGCAAGTCCCGGGCGGCAGCATCGACAGCCGTTGCCGTGCTGGTGCTGGGAATGCATCGCAGCGGCACATCGGCACTGACCCGCGTGCTGAACCTGCACGGGGTGGCGCTGGGGCAGGACTTGATGCCGGCCGGCCCGGACAACCCCACCGGGTTCTGGGAACACGCCGGGGTGGTGGCCGTGCACGAGCAGCTGCTGGCGGCACTGGGCCGCAGCTGGGATGACCCGCGCCCGCTGCCCGAGGCCTGGTTGGAAACGCCACCGGCGCAGGCCGCAAGACAGGCACTGGTGGCGCTGGTACAGGGCGAGTTTGCCGGCGTGCCGCTGTGGGCAGTCAAGGACCCGCGGCTGTGCCGCTTGCTGCCCTTGTGGCAGCAGGTGCTGGCCGATTGCGGGGTGGCGCTGCGCGTGCTGCTGGTGTCGCGCCCGGCGCCGGCAGTGGCCAGGTCGCTGGCCCGGCGCGATGGCCTGCCAACCGCGATCGGCGAATTGCTGTGGGCGCGCTATCTGCTGGAATCGGTGCAGGCCAGCGCGGGCTGTCGTCGCGCACTGGTGCGCTACGACGCATTGCTGGACGATTGGCGGGCGGTTGTGTCGCAGATCGGTCAGGCGCTGGGCGTGCACTTGCATGCCGATCCGGCGGCTGCCGCGCAGATCGACGCCTTCCTGGATCCCCAGCTGCAGCACCATCGCGAAGCCGGCGTGTCGGCAGGCGGAATTGCCGGCAGTCTGCTGTCCCTGCTCGACACCCTGCCCGCACCCGAGCGCCTTGCGCACATCGAACAGGCCTTCCACGCGCAGCTGCAGCCCGCGGCGTCGCTGGTGGACGCCTATGCGGGCCTGCTGGGCGCGAGCAGGGCCGATGCGCAACGCCTGCAGCAGGAAGCCGATGGCATGCGCGGGGATCTGGATGTGCAGGGCCGCTGGAACCACCAGTTGGATGTGGATCTGCACGCCCTGCGCGAACGCCACGGGGCGTTGACCCGGGAACAGGCGCAAACCGTGGCCTGGGCGCAAACCTTGCAGGGTGAATTGCACGCGCTGCAGGTGCTGTACCGCCAGGCCGAAGCCGACCGCGATGAAAAGACGCAGTGGGCGCAATCGCTGCAGGGCGAGATCGACGTCCTGCAGACGCTGTTTGCCAATGCCGAAGCCGATCGCGACGAGAAGGTGCAGTGGGCACGTTCACTGCAAGGCGAGCTGGAGGCCTTGCAGTTCCTGTATCGCCAGGCCGAGGCCGATCGCGATGAAAAGGCACGCTGGGCGCGTGCCGTGCAGCAGGATCTGGATGCACTGAACGAGCACTACGCACGCAGCGAAGCGGAGCGTCGGCAGCAAGCGGCATGGGCGTTGCAACTGGAAGGCGAGCTGAACGCAAACCGCGCGGAAACGACGGCGCTGCAGACCCGCTTCGACCAGCTGACGGTGCAACACCAGCAGGTGCAGGAAACGTTGCAGGCCGCATTGGCGCACGCCCGCGGCGAACACGACCTGCGCACGCGCCTGCAAGGCCATGTCGAGGTGCTGGAGCGCACCCTCGCCGCCGTGCTGGCCTCCACCAGCTGGAAGCTGACGCGCCCATTGCGCCGGGTGATCGCATGGCTGCGCGGTGCCGCTGCCGAGCCGGCGTTGCCGCCGTCACCGGTACTGCCGGTACTGCCGCCGCATTCCGACACCGAAGCAAGTGACGGCGCAGCAGCCGCAGATACAAATGCAGCGGAGCGCTTGCTGCACGGGCTGAGTTTCCCGCAGGTGGATGCGCCCAAGGTCAGCATCGTCATTCCCACCTACGGCAAGCTGGACTACACCGCGCGCTGTCTGCAATCGCTGCGGCACAGCGGCGACGCCGCCAGCTTCGAAGTGCTGGTGCTGGAAGATGCGTCCGGCGATGCGCAGATGCAGGCACTGCGCGATGTGCCCGGCCTGCGCTACCACGAGAACCCCGAAAACCTCGGCTTCCTGCGTTCGTGCAATCAAGCCTTGACGCTGGCGCGTGGCGAGTATGTGTGCCTGCTCAACAACGACACTGAAGTGATGCCGGGCTGGCTGGATGCGTTGTTGGAGGTGTTTGCAAGGCACGCGGATGCGGGTGTGGCGGGGTCAATGCTGTTGTACCCGGACGGGCGGTTGCAGGAAGCTGGCGGCATCGTCTGGCAGGATGGCTCGGCCTGGAACTACGGACGGCTGGCGGATCCGGAGGCGAGCGAATTCAATTACATGCGGCGCGTGGACTATTGCTCCGGCGCGGCCTTGCTGCTTCCAGCCGCATTGTTCCACCGGCTACAGGGTTTCGACGAGCGCTATGTGCCCGCCTATTGCGAAGATTCCGATCTGTGCTTCCGCGTGCGCGAGCTTGGGTTGGAAACCTATTTCACGCCGTTCTCGCGAGTGATTCACCACGAAGGCATTTCCCACGGCACCGACACCGGCAGTGGCATCAAGGCGTATCAGGTGCGCAATCAGGCCACCTTCCGCGAACGGTTCGCGGGTGTACTGCAAACGCAATACCCCAACGCGCAGCAAGTGGTGCGTGCACGGGATCGTGCGTGGGATCGCAAGCTGGTGCTGGTGGTGGACCACTATGTACCGCAGCCAGACCGCGATGCCGGTTCGCGCACCATGCTGGCCTTCATCCAGTCTTTGCTCGAAGCCGGTGCGGTGGTGAAATTCTGGCCTGACAATCTTTACAACGATCCGGAATACACCCCGCGGTTGCAGAAAATGGGCGTGGAGGTGTTCCATGGCGCGCGCTGGCAGGCCGGGATTGGCAGCATGCTGCGCGAATATGGGGACGTGTTCGATGCGGTGTTGCTGTCGCGTCCGGATGTGGCGGAAAAACATTTGGATGACGTGCGTGCGCATTCGCATGCTCGCGTGGTCTATTACGGGCATGACCTGCATTTCCAGCGGATGCAGAACCAGGCCGCGCTGTTGCAGCCGGGGCAGGAGCGCACATTGCTGGAGCAGTCAGCTGCCGTGATGGAAGCGCGCGAGCATGCGTTGTGGCAGCGGGTGGACACCGTGCTCTACCCGGGCGATGACGAGGCGCTGCTGGTGCAAGCGCTGGCACCGGGTGTGGATGCGCGCGCCATCCTGCCCTATGCCTTCGACACGTTTGGCGTGGATGCCCGCCTCGAAAGCCGCAGTGGCGTGCTGTTCGTGGCAGGCTTCGCGCATCCACCTAATGAAGATGCCGCACGTTGGCTGGTCGACGCGATCATGCCGAAACTCTGGGCGCGCTGGCCCGGCTTGCATTTGTCGCTGGTCGGCTCCCATCCCACCGCAGCGGTACGGGCGCTGGCAAGCGCGCAGGTGGAGGTCACCGGCTTCGTCAGTGATGAGGAGCTGCAACGACGTTATGCCACGGCGCGTGCAGCGGTGGTGCCGCTGCGCTACGGTGCCGGGGTGAAAAGCAAAGTGGTGGAAGCACTGCAGCAGGGGTTGCCGTTGGTGACCACCACGGTGGGCGCGCAGGGGTTGGCAGAGGTGGATGTGGTGTGCGATGTGAGTGACGACGCCGAAGCGATTGCGGCCCACTTGTCGGTATTGCTGGAAAACGATGCGCATTGGCTGGCGCGTTCGCGCAGCGGCGCAGCTTATGCTGCGCAACGCTTCTCGCGCACGGCGTTGCGCAGCCAGTTGCTTGCGGCTCTGGGTCTTGCACGGACGGAGGTGACGCCGTGATCGTGCGCGCCCGTGCGCCGTTGCGTCTCGGCCTGGCCGGTGGTGGCACCGATGTTGCTCCGTATTGTGACCTGCATGGCGGCTGCGTGATGAATGCCACCATCAATCGCTACGCACATGCCACGGTCGAGGATGCTGCCGACGGCGCGCTGGTGCTGGCGGCGCTGGATCGCGATGTTCAACTACGTTGCGCGCCGGAGGCATTGCAGCCCGATTCCGGGCCGCTGCAATTGCTGGCCGGTGCCTATCTGCGCATCTGTCGCGAGTACCTGGGCGGCAAGCGTCCACCACTGCGCATCAGCACCTGGTCGGATGCACCACCCGGCTCCGGGTTGGGATCTTCGTCCACCCTGGTGGTGGCGCTGGTGACGGCACTGGCGGAGTTTTTCAACCTCGCTCTGGGTGAATATGAAATCGCCAGGCTGGCATACGAGATCGAACGCGTCGACCTGGGTCTGGCTGGCGGCAAGCAGGATCAGTACGCGGCAGCGTTCGGTGGTTTCAACTTCATGGAATTCCAGGCCGGCGAGCGCGTCATCGTCAACCCGCTGCGCATGAAGGAGTGGGTGGTGGCGGAGCTGGAGGCCTCGTTACTGCTGTACTTCACCGGGGTCTCGCGCGAGTCGGCGAAGATCATCGACGAGCAGGCACGCAATGCCGCCAGTGGTGCCAGCCGTTCGGTCGATGCCATGCACCAGCTCAAGCTGGAAGCCGTGCAGATGAAAGAACACCTGTTGCGCGGCGACCTGCGTGCCTTCGCCAACACCTTGCAGCAGGGCTGGGTAGCGAAGAAGCAGATGGCCAGCAGCATCAGCAACCCGATGATCGATGCGCTGGAATCGCTGGCACAGGCGCATGGCGCGCGTGCCACCAAGGTCTCCGGTGCCGGCGGTGGCGGCTTCATGATGTTCGTCTGCGACCCGGCCGATCGCATCCGCCTGAGCAAGGTACTGGCTGCACAGGGCGGCAACCTGCTCGATTTCCATTTCAATCCCGGCGGCGCGGTGGCGTGGAGAGTGGCATGAAACAGTTCATCAGTGGCGAGTTCGGCAAGGCGCTGGCCAATATGCAGGCAATGGCGACTGATGCCGGGCTGGTCGCGCAAATGGAAGACGCGGTGCATCGCTGTGTGTCGGCATTGCGCAGCGGCCACAAACTGTTGTTCTGCGGCAATGGCGGCAGTGCCGCAGATGCCCAGCATTGGGCGGGTGAGCTGGTCAGCCGGTTCTACTACGACCGTCCCGGTCTGCCCGCGATTGCCCTCACCACCGACACCAGTATTCTCACCGCTATCGGCAACGACTACGGATATGACTACGTTTTTGCGCGGCAGGTGGAGGCGCTGGGGCGTTCTGGCGACGTGCTGGTGGCGATTTCCACCTCCGGCAACTCTCCCAACGTGTTGCGTGCGGCAACCGCCGCGCAAGCGCAGGGCATGCAGGTGATTGGTTTCGCCGGGCGTTCGGGTGGCCAGCTGGCGGCGCTGGCAGACATCTGCTTTTGCATCCCCTCGGATGAGACGCCACGCATCCAGGAAGGCCACGAATTCGTCGGACATTTGCTGTGTGCCTTGATTGAAGCGCAGATGCATCCACGTGATGACCACTGAGGAAGCCATCGTGCTGGCGGGGGGGCTGGGTACCCGCCTGCGCGCTGTCGTCGCGGATGTTCCCAAGCCGTTGGCGCCGGTCGCCGGGCGGCCGTTCCTGGCCTGGTTGCTGGATCGTTTGGCGGCATCAGGCTTGCGTCGCTGCATTCTGGCGACCGGCTATCGCGCCGATCTGATCGAGCAGGTCATCGGCGTTCGCTGGCAGGGCATGGAGATTGCTTATTCGGTCGAACCCGAGCCACGCGGCACCGGCGGTGCAATCGCTCTGGCCGCGCGGCGATTGCAGGGCGATGCGGTGCATGTGTTGAACGGGGATACCTGGCTGGAATACACGCCGACAGTGCTGGAAGCTGCCGCCCGTGATGCGGCTGCACCGATGGCCATTGCGCTGGCGCGGGTGGACGATGTGAGCCGCTACGGTGCCGTGGATGTGCATGAAGGGCGTGCGGTGGCTTTCCGTGAAAAGGGCGAGATGGGCTCTGGCTGGATCAATGCCGGCTGCTACTTCCTTGACAGCGCGGCATTGGTGGGGCTGCCGGATGTGAAAGTGTTTTCGTTTGAGCACGACGTCCTGCAGCCGCGTGCTGCAGCGGGGGAGGTGGTTGCAGTCACGTCGACCCGGGGTTTCATCGACATTGGCGTGCCCGAGGATTACGCGCGGGCGCAGGCTTTGTTTGCACGATGAACACGGCTCTGCTGCGCTCACCCTATCTGGATCCAGCGGTCGAAGTACTGCTGGCGCAGGCCTCGCTGCCGCGTCGCGCACTGTTCCTTGATCGCGATGGCGTGATCAACGTCAATCACGGCTATGTGCACACGCCGGAGCGCACGGACTGGCTGCCGGGGATTTTCGAGTTGGTGGTGCAAGCCCACGTGGCTGGCTGGCTGCCGATCGTGGTGACCAATCAGGCCGGGATCGGGCGCGGTTATTACGACGAAGCGGCCTTTCTCGACTACACCGCCTGGGTGCATGCCCAATTCGCGCAGCGCGGTGCGCCGCTGCTGGCCACCTATTGGTGCCCGCATCACCCGGAGCATGGCTTGGGTGATTACAAGGTGATGTGTCCATGTCGAAAGCCGGCGGCGGGCATGTTGCTGGCGGCGATGGCACGCTTCGCGCTTGACCCTGCGCGCTCACTGCTGCTGGGGGACAAACCCGGCGACGTCGAAGCGGCGAGTGCGGCAGGCGTGCGTGGGCAGCTTGTCACCGTTGCGAACGGCGACCCGCTGCCGACGTTGCCGGTGTGATCGTTGCGGTTTGGCCGGGTGCAGCAACAAAAGCCATGACGCGGTTTGCCTTATGATTTGCAGCTGTTCGCCCCCTCTGAAGCAGGTAAACCAATGAACTTCTCGCGCTCCCTGTTGCTGATCATGGGCTGTGCCCTGATGGCAGCGTGCTCTCAGCCTTCCGCACCCGCGGATGGACTTCCGAATGCGACGACAGCCTCGGTGCCCCCGGCGACTGCAACCGCACCTGCGGCAACGCAGACCACCGGCGATGGCTCCACGCCATTGGCAACCTTCAAGGTTGCGCCAGGCCAGATTTTTGCCTGCGATGGCCGTGACCGCGTGGTGGCGAAGGTGAGCTGGAGTGTCAAGGACCCCTCGGTTTCGACCGTCAAAGTGCTGGTGAGCGAAAAGAACGGGAAGAAGAAAAACCTGTTTGCCGCCGGTGGCAATGTGGGTGAAGCCACCACCGAAAATTGGGTGGTGGAGGGCACTACGTTCTTCCTCGTGGCCGGCGATGACCAGCATCCTCTGGCCACCTATGAAGTCACCAGTTTGCCCTGCAAGTAAGTGATGGACTGAGGGCGGGCGGCAGCGATCATGCGGAGTCAGTCCGGACAGCCTGAGTGGTACCGAGGTGGCACGGCGTGGGGCATGCTCCTCACGCTGGGCTTCACGGTTGCCGCCGTGCCTGCAGTCGCCTGGCAGCGCGGGCTGTACGCGACGCTTGCTCCGAGTTTTGCTCTTCGGCTGGGAGTATTCGCTGCCGTTGCTGCCGCACTGTTCATGGCCTGCCGGCTGCTGGGACGCAGATGCTGGCTGGCCTCGATCCTGGTGGTCGCAGGCGGTCTGGCGTTCACCTATTTTGTCGGGGTGAGCAATGCGCTTGCCCTGGCGCTGCTGGTATGCAGCGCGCTGGCTCTGGGGACGGGTACTCTGGGGCTACCGGGGCCGGCACCGCAGCCGCTGGCGCAGGTTTTGCTGCTGGGGCTGGCGGTGATGATCGGTGTCGTGGGCTGGCTGTTGCCCTTCCCGCTGCACTACCGCTGGGTGTATCTGGCATTGGCCGTTGCGTTGTGTGGTTGGCGTCGGCAACAGGTTGTCCGGCAGCTGGGTGCCGCCTTTGCACACTGGAAGACGCTGGAACGAGAGACGCCTGGATGGCTGCTGCTGGTGGTGATCACTGCAAGCATAGCGGGCATGGGCTTGTGGTTGCCCAGCCTGAATTACGATGACAACGCTGCACATCTGCTCCTGCCGGCCCAGTTGCTGCGGGAGGCGTACTACCACCTGGATGTCTCGACCCAGGCATGGGCATTGGCACCGTGGGCCAATAATGTATTGGCCGCCATTGCAGCGATGCTCGCCGGTGCCGAGGCGCGCCCCGTTGTTGCCGCCTTGTGGCTGCTGCTGGGGGTGAACGGAGCTTGGCGGCTGGCAAAGGCACTGGGCGGCAACGACGTTGTGGCACTCTCTGCCGCCGCGGTGTATGCCAGCCAGCCATTGCTGGCTTATTTCACGACCACGATGCAGGTGGATGGGGCATCGGCGGCGGTGTTGCTGCAATTGGCAGCATTGTTGGCGGGCAACTCCAAGGTCTTGCCGTCGGCGGCGCTGACAGGCGCGGTACTGGGGCTGCTGGCCGGGCTGAAGATCAGCAACGGTGTATTCGTGCTGCCCGCGCTGGCATGGCTGGGTGTGGGTGTGTGGCGCCAACGTCAGTGGCGCTGGCTGCTGCGGGTGGTGCTGGTGGCGGCGCTGCTGGCGGGCGCCAGTTATTGCTATGCCACTTGGATCACCGGCAACCCGGTGTTTCCGCTGTTCAATGGCTGGTTCAAGTCACCGTTCTTCCCGCCCGAGGATTTGGTGGACAGACGTTGGATGCAGCAGGGCCTGCACGGGTCGTCGCTGTGGGATCTGACATTCGAAACAACCCGCTTTGGTGAGGTGTATCGCGGTGCATTTGGTCTGGCATTGCTGGCGTTGTTGCCTGCCTTGCTGCTGGAGGCCGTCAGGCAGCCGCGATCGCGTGCGATCGCGCTGTGGTTCGCGGCATCCGGCTTGTTGTTGTTCCTGCAGATCCAATATGTCCGCTACCTGTTTCCGGCGATCGGGCCTTTGCTGGTGGTGGCCGTGGTGGGTGCAGGGCGCAGGCTGCCAGGCTGGGCCCACGGTGGGCTGATCGGGCTGGTGGTCGTCAGCAATGTGCTGTTGCTGCCAACCACCAGTTGGCTGCTGCAGGACGATCCCTGGCGTGCGCTGTTTGCGCAGGGGCCGGCAGGCGCAGCCGTTCTGGAGCAGCAGAAAGTGCCAGAACGCACCTTGCTGCGACACATCTTCGAGCAGACGCCCCAAGCCTGCGTCCTGATGACCGACCCGGCAGCACCGTTCGCCGCGTCTGCTGGCGGACGGGCACTCGTGGGAAAGTGGAATTATGATCCACGCACTGCCGGCATGGTGGCGTGGGCCGATGCGGATGCTTCCGGGCAACGCTGGCGCACTGCGCTGGCGGCGACGGGAGTGTCGCATGTGATGGTGGCCGGCAATGACCAGGCCGCGCTGACAAGCGCGTTGCGCGCGCGCGGCTTTGTGCCGATCGACGCCATCGGTGAGGCAGAGGTCTGGGCGATGCCGGAGCAGCGGCAACGACGGTGTACGGGCAAGGTGCAGCGGGCGCGGGATCAGGCGCGTCAGCTATTCGGGACAGGGGACAAGCCATGAAGGGGATGGATGCCGGGCGTGTGACCGTGGTCATTCCCTGCTACAAGGTGTCACGCCATGTGCTCGACCTGCTGGACAGGATCGGTCCGGAAGTCGAAGCCATCGTGGTGGTCGATGACGCATGCCCGGAGGGCACGGGCGCACTGGTGCAGGCGCAATGTCTGGATGCGCGGGTGCAAGTGCTGTTCCATGCCGCCAATCAGGGTGTGGGTGGGGCGGTGATGACCGGTTACCGGCACGCCATCGCGGCTGGGGCGGATGTCATCGTCAAGCTCGATGGTGACGGGCAGATGGATCCGGCGCTGCTGGGCCGCTTCATCGCGCCGATCCTCGAAGGCGATGCCGATTACACCAAGGGCAACCGATTCCATGATCTGCGCAACATCTCCCGCATGCCCAAGCTGCGGTTGTTCGGCAATGCGGGGCTTTCGTTCCTCAACAAGCTGTCCACCGGCTACTGGGACATCTTCGACCCTACCAACGGCTACACCGCGATATCTGCGCAGGTGGCGGTGATGCTGCCGCTGGATCGCATCAGCCAACGCTATTTTTTCGAATCCGATCTGCTGTTCCGGCTGGGCACGTTCCGCGCCGTGGTGCGCGATGTACCGATGGATGCGCAGTACGGCGATGAAGTCAGCAATCTGAGCATCGGCAAGGTATTGCCGGAGTTCCTGTTCAAGCATGTCCGCAACACTGGCAAGCGGATTTTCTACAACTATTACCTGCGTGATCTGACAGCGGCCTCGTTGGAGTTGCTGCTGGGGGCGATGCTGCTGCTGTTTGGGGTGGGCTATGGCAGTTGGCATTGGTGGCAATCGCTGGCCACCGGAAAAACGGCCGCCACCGGCGTGATCATGCTGCCGGCGATGACGGTGCTGATGGGCATGCAGCTGCTGTTGGCCTTCTTGAGCCAGGACATCGCCGGTGTGCCTAGGCGGGTACTGACACGTGTGCGGAAGGCTGGGCCGGCAGGTGGTGGCTCGGGCGGGGTGGCGCCATGAGTGACGCCCAGCTTGCGCCCGTTTTGAGCGTGGTGGTGCCGGTCTGCAACGAGATCGAGGTGCTGGCAGAGTTTCATCGCCGCTTGACCGAGGTGCTACGCAGCTGCGGCGTCACCCATGAAGTGCTCTACATCAATGACGGCAGTACGGATGGATCACTGGCTTGGATGCAGGCTGCCTGCGGGCAGGACGCCAATGTCGCCCTGCTCGATCTGAGCCGCAATTTCGGCAAGGAAATCGCGATGGCGGCAGGCTTCGATCATGCGCGCGGCGAAGCCGTGATCGTGATCGATGCCGATTTGCAGGATCCGCCGGAGCTGATCCCGCAACTGCTCGCGCTGTGGCGGGCCGGTTACGACAACGTCTATGCCCATCGTCGACTGCGCGAGGGCGAGACCTGGCTGAAGAAAATCAGCGCGGCCTGGTTCTATCGGTTGATTCGCAAACTGGCGCAGGTGGAAATTCCGCTGGATTCCGGCGACTACCGCCTGCTCAGCCGCCGTGCGGTGGAAGCCTTGCGCGCATTGCGCGAGCAGCACCGGTTTACCAAGGGGTTGTTCGCCTGGATCGGGTTTCCGTCGATCGCGGTTCCATATGACCGCGAGCCGCGGATGGCTGGACAGGCGAAGTTCAATTACTGGACGCTGTGGAATTTTGCCCTCGAAGGCATCACTTCCTTCAGTATCGCGCCACTGCGGCTGGCGACGTATTTCGGATTACTGGTGGCGTTGCTGGCATTCGTGGCGATGGGGTTTCTGATTGCGAAAACCCTGCTGTATGGCGACCCGGTGAAGGGCTACCCGTCGTTGATGTGCGTGATCCTGTTTCTGGGCGGTATCCAGTTGACCGCGCTGGGAATGCTGGGCGAATACATCGGGCGGATGTTCAACGAAACCAAGGGGCGTCCGCTGTACTTCATCAAGCAATATCTCCCGTCGCGCACGGCGCGAGGATGCGAATGATGAGGCTGCCCCTGCTGGCCCGACAGGGCGCAAGTTACGTGGTGGTTGGGTTGCTGGCGCTGGGCGTGGACTGGAGCTGCTTCGTGGCGCTGACCTGGTGCGGAATCGCCACGGCGCTGGCGAATTTTCTGGCGCGCCTGAGCGGTGCCGGCATCGCCTACATGCTCAATGGCATGTTCACGTTTCGCGACCAGCACGGCAGTCGTCTCGGTTGGCGTCGGCTCTTTAAATTCGCGACTTCATGGAGTGCGGTGACCGCCATCAGTACGTTGGCGATGCTGGCCATCGAGCACAAGCTGGGGTTGAACTGGGCGTGGCTGGCCAAGCCCGTGGTGGAGGTGGCGCTGGCCGGTGTCAGCTTCCTCGCCTATCGGCACTGGATTTACAATTGAGCCGCACACACGCACCGGCAGTGAGGTTGGTGCGACGAGAAAATTCCATGGGCAGGAAACAGGTGCAGGCATGTTGAGAACGGATTACTTCACCCTCCCCAATATCGCCCTGATCCTCACCACCCTGCTGTTGCTGTCGCTGGGGCAGGTGCTGTTCAAGCACGCATCTTCGCAGATCGTGCTCAGCCAGCCGCTGACATGGTTGTCGCTGCCGTTGCTGGCGGCACTGGCCATCTATGCGGTGGCGACCGTGTTGTGGTTGCTGGTGCTGTCGCGGGTGCCGCTGAGCGTGGCGTTTCCGTTCTACGGGCTGGCGTTTCTGCTGGTGCCTGCGTTGGCGGCCCTGATCCTGCACGAGCCGTTGCGCTGGCAGGTGTTGCTGGGTGGCGTGGTCATCCTGGGCGGCATTGCGATCACTGCGTGGGGCGCGCGCGCATGACTGCGGCGTGTCCGGCCTGCGGTGAGGCGCTGCAAACAGGCTTGCGCGAATGGCATCGGGTCTGCGCGGGCTGTGGTTACGAAGGCAGCACGCTAGCACCGCATATTCTTGAACAAGCCGATGGCGGTGACCTCGACGAGGCGGCGCGTGCGCAAGGGCTGGCGCAGTTGCGCAATGCCAATTTCCAGCGCCTGCTGGACTGGATGTGCCGCAGCCTGCCGTTGCCAGGGGGCAGGCCGCGCCTGCTGGATGTGGGCTGTGCGCATGGCTGGTTCATCGAGCGCGCGGCCGCGCAGTTCGAAACCGTCGGCATCGAGCCGGACAGCGCCGTGGCCAATGCCACGCGTGCGCGCGGGCTGGCAGTGCGCGGCGGGTTTTTTCCGGATGCGCTGAATGCCGACGAACGCTTCGACGTGATCGTGTTCAACGACGTGCTGGAGCACATCCCCGACGTGAATGCCGTGCTTGCCGCGTGCTGGCAGCACCTGCAGCCGGGTGGCTGGGTGATCGTCAATGCGCCGTCGCGGCGCGGCTTTCTGTATCGGCTATCGAAGGTGTTGGCGCGGCTGGGCCGGGGCGGGGCGTTCGAGCGCATGTGGCAGCTGGGTTTCCCGTCGCCGCATGTGCATTATTTCGACACCGCCAACCTGCGCTTGCTGGCCCACAAGGCCGGCTTCAGCGTGGATGGCCGCACGCGGCTGGCGTCGATGACGGTGCACGGGCTGTATGCACGCATTCGCTATTCGCGTGAAGTGCCGGCGTTCAAGGCGTTGGTGCTGACCCTCGCCCTGGGCGCGATGGCCCCGCTGCTGGCAGTGTTGCCGGCCGATATCGAAGTGTGGAGCCTGCGTCGCCCGCCATGACGGGCGACGCAGCGCTGCCTCAGCCCAGCGCAGCTTCCAGTTCCGGCAGGATCTGGAACAGATCTCCCACCAGGCCGATGTCTGCGATCTCGAAGATCGGTGCGTCGCCGTCCTTGTTGATGGCGACAATGGTGCCGGCGTCCTTGATGCCGGTCAGGTGCTGGATCGCGCCGCTGATGCCGACGGCGACGTACAGTTCCGGCGCGATGATCTTGCCGGTCTGGCCCACTTGCAGGTCGGACGGCACGTAGCCGGCATCCACCGCCGCGCGCGAGGCGCCCACGGCCGCGCCCAGCTTGTCGGCCAGGTTGTAGATGACGCGGAAGTTTTCTTCCGAGCCGACGCCGCGGCCGCCGGAGACCACGCGCTTGGCCGATTGCAGGTCGGGGCGGTCGGAGGCGCCGGCGGCCAGGCCCAGGTAGCGGGTGTGAGTGGGCAGAGTGGCACTCACGTTCGCGGCTTCGATACTGGCATTGCCGCCTTGCGCCGCTTCCGGCCACGAGGCGGTGCGCACGCTGGCCACCACGATCTGGTCCGCCGGTGCTTCGACGGTGATGATGGCGTTGCCGGCATAGATCGGGCGCTTGAAGGCGTGGCTGCCGTCCACCGCCATCAGGTCGGAGATCTGGTTCACGCCCAGCAGCGCGGCCACGCAGGGCAGCAGATCCTTGCCGAAGGTGGTGGAGGGCGCGAACACATGCGAATAGCCGGCGGCAAGCTGGGCGATCTGCGGCGCTTGCACCTGTGCGATGGCATGCGCGTTGGCGGGGTTGGCGACGGTGCGCACCGTGCGCACGCCCGCCAGTTGCGCGGCTTGTGCGGCCACGGCGGCGGGGTCGGCGGCCAGCACCACGATGTCGATGGCGGCGGGGTTCAGCGCCTGCGCGGCGGCCACGGTCTTGGCGGTGGCGGGGTTGAGCTTGCCGTCCAGATGTTCGGCGATGACGAGGACGTTGGACATCACAGGAGCCCCTTCTGCTTGAGCGCGGCCACCAGTTCGGCGGCATCCTTCACCATCACCCCGCGGCTGCGCTTGGCCGGCGCGGCATAGTGGGTGGTCTTCAGCGAATCGTTGGCGTCTACGCCCAGATCGGCGAAGGCCAGGGTTTCCAGCGGCTTGCTCTTGGCCTTCATGATGTCGGGCAGCTTGATAAAGCGCGGCTCGTTCAAGCGCAGGTCGGTGGTGACCACGGCGGGCAAGTCCACGCTCAAGGTTTCAAGGCCGGCATCCACTTCGCGCACCACCGTGGCCTTGCCGCCTTCAATGCTTAGCTTGCTGGCGAAAGTGGCCTGCGGGCGGCCCCACAGGGTGGCGAGCATTTGGCCGGTCTGGTTGGCATCGTCGTCGATTGCCTGCTTGCCCAGCAGCACTAAATCGGGCTGTTCTTTTTCGACCAATTTAAGCAAGGCGCGTGCGGCGGTCAGCGGCTGGATGGCGGTATCGCACACCACGTGGATGGCGCGGTTGGCACCCATCGCCAAGCCATTGCGCAAATGCGGCTGGGCATCGGCGGGGGCCATGGTGGCCACCACCACTTCAGTGGCGATGCCGGCATCGCGCAGGCGCAGCGCTTCTTCCAGCGCAATATCGTCGAACGGGTTGGGCGACAGTTTGACGCCGTCGGTCACCACGCCGGTGCCGTCCGGTTTGACTTGAATGCGGACGTTGTAGTCCACCACGCGCTTATAGGCGACGAGGATTTTCATCGTGCGGATGTCCTTGAGCAGATGCGGAATTGTGGCCAACCGGGCCAGCCTCGCATTTTAGCGGACGCGCGCGATATCCGCTGAAACGGTGCGAGATTGCCCGAAGGTACGCTGGGCATTGACGCACGCCCGGCTAGAATGTGGGCTCTACCCCGCAACTGGAGATCCGCCCGTGGCTTCCGCCAAGAGCAAGCTCTACCCGAATGCCGCCGCCGCCCTTGCTGGGCTGGTGGCGGATGGCCAAACCCTCGCCGTGGGCGGCTTCGGCCTGTGCGGCATCCCTGAGGCCTTGATCGCCGCGTTGCGCGATTCGGGCGTGACGGGCCTCACCGTGATTTCCAACAACGCCGGCGTGGATGGCTTCGGCCTGGGCCAATTGTTGAGCACCCGGCAGATCAAAAAAATGATTTCGTCCTATGTGGGCGAAAACAAAGAGTTCGAGCGCCAGTATTTGGGCGGCGAATTGGAATTGGAATTCAACCCACAAGGCACCTTGGCCGAGCGCCTGCGCGCTGGCGGGGCGGGCATCCCGGCGTTTTTCACCGCCACCGGCTACGGCACGATTGTGGCCGAGGGCAAAGAGACGCGCGAAATCGACGGCCGCATGTATGTGCTGGAAACCGCGCTGAAGGCGGACGTGTCGTTGGTCAAGGCATGGAAGGCCGATAAAGCCGGCAACTTGGTGTTCCGCAAAACCGCGCGCAACTTCAACCCGGCGGCGGCCATGGCCGGCAAGA
>JAGWUF010000087.1 GCA_028868545.1 Lysobacteraceae bacterium
GGTGCCAAGCTGTCCAAGCGCACCGGCGCGGCCGACGTGATGCAGTACCGCGAGATGGGCTATCTGCCGCATGCGTTGTTGAACTATCTGGCGCGGCTGGGCTGGTCGCATGGCGACCAGGAGATTTTCTCGGTCGCGGAAATGCAGGCGTTGTTCGATTTGGCGGATGTCAACGCCAAGGCCGCACGGATGGACCCGGCCAAGCTGGGCTGGCTCAACCAGCAGTATTTGAAGGCCGACGCCCCCGAAGCCGTTGCCGGGCACCTGCGCTGGCATCTGCGGCACGCCGGTTATGACCTGGACAAGGGCCCGAAGCCGGAAGAATTGGTGCTTGCCCTGCGCGAGCGCGCACAGACGCTGAAGGAAATGGCGGAGAAAGCCGCCGTGTGGTTCCAGCCGTTGACTCATTACGACGAAGCCGCGGTCGCCAAGCACTTGACCTCCGCTGCGCGGGCACCGTTGATTGCCGCGCGCGAGCATCTCGCGCTCCTGCCGATGTGGGACGTGCCCGCGATTTCCAATGCATTGCATTTCACGGCCGAGGCGCAGGGAATCGGCATGGGCAAGATCGCGCAGCCGATGCGTGTCGCCATCACCGGCACCCAGGTCAGCCCCGACATCGGCTGGACGGTGTACCTGTGCGGTCGCGACGAGGCGCTGGCGCGGATCGACGCCGCGCTGGCCATGCTGCCGGGTGGGGATTCGGCGGCATAATCCGCGCATGAGCGCGCCGCATGCCTGCACCGAGCCGCACCACCACGTCCACGACGCCACCGCGTTCGTGGGGGCGGTGCAGCATGCGTGCAGTGATCGTGGCCTGCGCCTCACCGCACCGCGTACGCGGGTGCTGGAGCTGATCGCCCGGGCACGCGGGCCGATCAAGGCCTACGACCTGCTGGACCAGATGCGCGATGCCGAAGGCAGCGCCGCGCCGCCCACGGTGTACCGCGCGCTGGACTTCCTGCTGGCCAACGGCTTCATCCACAAGCTGGAATCGATCAATGCCTTCGTGGCGTGCCACCATCCGAATGCCGCGCAGCATTCGGTGCCGTTCCTGATCTGCAACCGCTGCCACTCGGCGACCGAACTGGAGGACGCCGGCATCGTCGCCACCCTGGATGCCGCCGCCCGCGCGCTGGGCTTTGCCCCGCAGGCGCAGACGCTGGAAGTGCATGGCCTGTGCGCGCGCTGCGCACAGGCCGCCTGAGCGTCGGGCGCAGGCCTCAGAAGAACACCCGCACCCCGAATGCCACGCTGCGGCCCGGCAGCGCCACCGCATCCTTGAGGAACGAGGTGTGCACGCGGGCGACTTGGTTGGTCAGGTTGCTGCCGTCGGCAAACAACTCCCAGCTCACGCTGCCGGTGTCGAAATGTTTTGCAGCGTGCGCATCGATCAGCGTGTAGCCGGCGGTCGGCGTCTCGTTCTCCGCCACGTTGCCTTGCCGGTTGGTGCGGGTCGCACCGAGTGAGGCGCGCCAGCCGGCATGCTCCCAGCGCAACTGCGCACCGAAGCGGGAGGGTGCGATGCGCGGTACGTTGCCGCCGTTCTTCAGCGTGGCGCGCACGGTGTCGCCGAACATGCGCAAGTCCCAATCGCCGCTGTCATTGGCGGCCAGGTGGAAGGTGGCTTCGCCTTCAAGGCCGCGGAAGGTGGCGTCGCCCTGCGTCCACCGGCGAATCGGCAGATCCTTGTCCTCTCCGTCCCAATGCCATGTGTTGCCGGTGTCGGCGAGGTAGATGAAGTCGCGGAAGCGGTTGTGGTAGGCCGAGAACTTGGCCTCC
The DNA here is from genome assembly GCA_028868545.1 of Lysobacteraceae bacterium. Classification (GTDB taxonomy): domain Bacteria; phylum Pseudomonadota; class Gammaproteobacteria; order Xanthomonadales; family Xanthomonadaceae; genus Thermomonas. The sequence goes on from JAGWUF010000087.1 coordinate 1,783, forward strand.
ACGTGCTCGGACTGGTACTGCAGGCCCAGCTCGAACTGGTTGGCGGCCTCCTTGCGCAGGCCGGCATTGCCGATCTCGTAGGCAAGGGTGGCGATGTGTGGGCCGTCGGCGAACAGCTCCTCCTCCACCGGCGCGCGTTCGGCGTGGTCGAGGTTGGCGGTCAGCTTCCAGTGTTCGTCGAGCTTCCACGCGCCGGCCAGCGACAGACTGAGCGGGTTGAAGCTGCGGGCATCACCACCGTTCGGGCTGGATTTCACCTTGTCGATACGCGCACCAAGATCGAGCTGGAAGCGGTCGATGCTGCGCCGTGTCACGCCGAACACACCCTGTGCGCGCGTGCTGACTTCGGGGACGAAGGCTTCCTCCCCGAATGCCGCGAATGTGCTGGCGGACACCTGCGCACCCACCGCCCCCTGCCAGCCGTCGGCGTGGCCGAAGGTGGCCTCGATGCGGCCTTCGTTGGCGTTCTTGCGGAACACCGTGCCCGGATCGTTGTTCTCGAATTCGGTATGCGCATAGCCGGTATGACCGACGGCGAAGCGCAGGCCGTTGCCCGCGCTCCACAGCTCGCGCAGTGCGCCTTTCAATTCGTAGTGATCCTGTTTCATCTCCAGATGCACGCCGCGATTGCCGGCGGCCGGATCGCCGGGTTCGCCCGGGTTGCCATAGGCATCCTTGAAGCGCGAGGCAGACAGCCCGACGAAGCCCCAGTCGCCCACGAGGGAACCGCCCAGCGCACCGGCATGCGTGTCGATGAAGGAATTGACCTGCCGTTCGCGCGGGGTGTCGTAGTCCAGCGCCCTGCGATACACGGCATCGGCGTGCAGGACGAAGCGGTCGCTGCCGCCGTCGATGCGCGCCATGCTGGTGTTGCCGCCCTGGTCGCCGGCGAAGAAGCGGGTTTCCGCGCGCCCGCGGAAGCCACCGTCGATGGCATTCTCGGGGATCCGGCCATCGACCACGTTGACCGCGCCACCAATCGCGCCGCTGCCGTAAAGCAGGGTGGACGGGCCTTTCAGCACCTCGATCTGGTCGGCGAGGAAAGGCTCGACGGCAGGTGCGTGGTCCTGACTGACGGTGGACACATCCTGGCTGGACAGGCCGCCGCTCAGCACTGCCACGCGTGGGCCATCCATGCCGCGGATGACCGGACGACCGACGCCGGGGCCGAAGTTGGAGCTCTGCACGCCGGGAACGCTGGCCACGGTCTCGCCGAGACTGGCGGCGCGGCTTTCGTCCAGGCGCTCGCCGGCCAGCACCTCGGTGGGCTTGCTCAGGCGGTCGGCAGTGTCGCCCAGCAGGCTGGCGGTGACGACCACGCCGGAGATGTCCTTGATGTGGCCGTCGCCGGTCTTGCCCGCTGCATGGCGGGTGTCGCTGGCGGGCGAAGATTGGCTCCCCTGGGCACTCTGGGCGTCCTGGGCGACGGCCTGGGCAATGGGGGCGAGGGGCAGGGCCAGCGCGACGGCCAGGGCGGTGCGCTGCATTGCGATGGAGGAGGGGCGCATGGGGCAAGTTGTTGTGGTGAATGAATATGTTATAACATAACAATTAATGAATCCGCCCTCTGCCTGAAGTCATGCTTCGATGAATTCTCGCCTGCACATGCTGCTCGACCGCATCGGTGCCACCGGTTCGCTGGTGTGCGCGATCCATTGCGCACTGTTGCCGTTGCTGATCGCACTGCTGCCGTCGCTGGGCATCGGGCTGTGGCTGGGGGATGGCTTCGAGGCCGGGTTCGTGGCGTTCGCCAGCGTGTTCGGGTTGGCGGTGCTGGTGTGGAGCTATCGCCGCCACCGCACCCTGCGGGCACTGGCCTTGCTGCTGCCGGGGTTGCTGGCATTGTGGGTGGCGATTTTTTATCCGCCGTTGCACCAGTCGATGTTGCCGCATGCGCTGGTGATGACCGTGGGAGGCACTTTGGTGGGCCTGGCGCATGTGACCAACTTGCGGCTCAATCACGGGCATGTCCACACGGCGGAATGCGTGCACTGACCGGGACGAGGCGGCAAAGTTCCCGGCCTGCCGTCGCCTGCGGCGATGTCGGCCCCGGTTTGGTGCTAGAATGCTCGGCCTCGCGCGTGGCGCGATTTACTTACTACACGACACGATTCAGGAGCAACACGATGGGCAAGGGCGACCGCAAGACTGCCAAGGGCAAGCGTTACAACGCCAGCTACGGCAATTCGCGACCACATGCGGTGACCAAGGCCGCCGGCATTGCCGCAGCGCCGGTTACCAAGAAGTCCGTGAAGGCACCGGCCAGGAAGGTCGTGGCCAAGAAGGCGTAAGTCCCGCCTTCCATCGCTTCAGCAAAAGCCCCGCAGTGCGGGGCTTTTGCGTGTCGGGCGGGGTGAAGGGTTATTTCCCGGCGCCGGCCTCGATCGCGGCCCAGCTGCGCAGCAGATTGCCGCCCAGAATCTTGCGGATGTCGGCATCGGTATAGCCGCGCGCTTGCAGGCCGGCCACCAGATTGGGATAGTCGGCCACCGACTTCAGCCCGTCGGCCAGTTTGCCGCTGACGCCATCGAAGTCCGAACCGATGCCGACGTGGTCGATGCCGATCAGCTTCACCCCGTAATCGATCTGGTCCAGCACCTGCGCCAGCGTGCTTTTCCGGGCCGGATGCGCGGCATTCCAGCGGGCATCGAAACTGGCTTCGCTCGCGACTGGCTTGCCCTGCGCCTTCAGCGTGGCGTTGTCCTGTTCGAAGGCTTGCAGCGCGGTGAAATAGGCCTGCATGTCGGCCGCACTGGCAGGGTCGATGAAACCGGTGCCAAACGGCACCTGCACCACGCCGCCCTTGGCCGCCACTGCTTTTGCCAGTTCGTCGCTGATGTTGCGTTCGAAGCCGGGGGTGAAGTGGCGGAAGGCCGAATGGCTGGCGATCACCGGCACCTTGCTGATGCGGATGGCTTCCAGTGCCGAGGCATCGGCCAGGTGCGAGACGTCCACCATGATGCCGACGCGGTTCATTTCCGCCACCACCTGGCGGCCGAACGGGCTCAGGCCGTTCCAGTTCTTCCTGGCGGCGTAGGACGAGTCGGCGATGCGGTTGGCTGCGCTGTGCGCCAGGGTGATGTAGCGCACCCCGCGGTCGAAGAAGAATTGCACGTTCGCAAGCTTGTCCACCAGCGGCGCGCCGTTCTCCATGCCCAGTGGCAGCAGCACGCGGCCACCCTGGCGCAGGCGTTCGACATCGCGCGGGGAGGTGAGCAAGGCGAACTTGTCGGGGTGCCGCTGCACCAGTGCTTCCACGCCATCGATCATGGTGTTGGCGGTCTGCCAGGCGCTGCCGGCGGCGTCCTGCTCGGGAGAGGTGTAGATCGACATGAACGCCACGTCCAGCCCGCCGCGACGCGCTTTCACGTAATCGAACTCGCGGTCTTTCACTTCGTCGCCGAGTTCGGACCAGCGGCCCAGCAATTCGGAGGGGGCATCGATATGGGTATCGACGATCACCGCCTCCTGCGCCAGCCTGTGCGCGGCGTCCTGCGCCTGTGCGGTGGCGGCCAGCAACAGGCCGGCGGCGAGCAGGGCAGGGAGGATGAGGGGATAACGCATGGACGCAAGACGCATGAAAGGCTCCTGAAGATTCAAACAATGCGCACGCCGGCGGCACGCACCGCTTCGGCAAGCTGGCCGCCCAACCAATAGCACAATTCGGCGGGGTGGCCGATGCGCCAATGCACGAAGTCGGCGCGCATGCCCACCCGCAGCACGCCGCGATCGTGCAGGCCCAGCGCCTTGGCGGCGTGCACGGTGGCCCCGCGCAGGGCTTCTTCCGGGGTCAGCTTGAAGTGGGTGCAGGCCAGCTGCATGGCCTGTCGCAACGACAGCAGCGGTGCCGTGCCGGGGTTGCAATCGGTGGCTACCGCCATCGGCACGCGGTGTGCACGCAGCAGGCCGATCGGCGGCAGCCTGGTTTCGCGCAATACATGGAATGCACCCGGCAGCAGCACCGCCACCGTGCCGTGCGCGGCCATTGCCTGCACGCCGGCTTCGCTGGTGTATTCGATGTGGTCGGCCGAGAGGCCGTCGAATTCCGCCACCAGTGCCGCGCCGCCCAGGTCGCTGAGCTGGTCGGCATGCAGCTTCACCGGCAGGCCCAGCGCACGTGCGGCATCGAACATCCGCCGCGTCTGCGCGGGGCTGAAGCCGATGCCCTCGCAGAAGGCATCCACCGCGTCCACCAGCCCTTCGGCATGCAACTGCGGCAGCCAGCCGATGGCGGCCTCGAGATAACCGTCGGGATCGTGCGAAAACTCGGGCGGCAGCGCATGCGCGGCCAGCGACGTGGTGCGCAC
>JAGWUF010000031.1 GCA_028868545.1 Lysobacteraceae bacterium
CGAACCCTTCCGAAAACGTGCACTTCCGCGCCGCCGAAGCGGCAGATACCGATGCCATCGTGCAACTGGTCGAGTCCGCCTATCGCGGCGACGCCAGCCGCGCCGGCTGGACCACCGAAGCCGATTTCCTGGACGGCCGCCGCACCGGCACGGATGACGTGGCCGCCTGCCTGGCCCGCCCGCGCAGCCGCATCCTGCTGGCCGAGCGCGACGGCGCGCTGCTGGCCTGCGCGCACGTGGCCGAAGAAGACGGCTGCGGTTATTTCGGCATGTTCGCGGTGCAACCCGGCCTGCAAGGCACCGGCATCGGCAAGCTGGTGCTGGCCGAATGCGAGCGCATCGCCCGCGACGACTGGCAACTGCCGGCGATGCGGATGACCGTGATCGACATCCGCGATGAGCTCATCGCGTTTTACCAGCGCCGTGGCTACCACCGCACCGGCGTGTTCAAACCATTCCCGTACGGCGATGCGCGTTTCGGCCTGCCCCTGCGCGATGACCTGCGTTTCGAAATCCTGGAAAAACCCCTGCCCGAGGACATCCCCGCATGAGCGCGGCCTGGACCTATGTCTGCACCACAGCCGAGCTGCTGCCCGGCGAGATGAAAGTCGCTTTCGACGATGCCACCGGCACGCCGATCGCCGTGTTCAACCTGGACGGCATGTTCTATGCACTGGAAGATCAGTGCACGCACGAGGATTTCGAGCTCTCCGCCGGTCATTTCGACGCCGGCAACGGCCAGGTGGAATGCGTGCTGCACGGCGCCCGCTTCGACGTGCGCGACGGCAGGGCACTGTGCGCGCCTGCCTACGAGCCGGTGGCCAAGTTCCCGGTGAAAGTGGAAGACGGCAAGATCTATGTGCGCGATGACCGCCACTGACCACGCCTGCGAGGGAGCACGATGATCGAATGGTGGGAAATGGGCCTGCGCCTGCTGCTGGCCGCGCTGCTGGGGGCGGTCATCGGCATCAATCGCGAGCACCACGAATGGGCCGCCGGCCTGCGCACGCACATGCTGGTTTGCGTGGGCGCGGCATTGACGGTGCTGGTGTCGGCCTTCGGCTTTGCCGACCTCGCCGGCCAGGCCGGCATCGCGCTCGACCCCTCGCGCATCGCCGCGCAGGTGGTCAGCGGCATCGGCTTCCTGTGCGCCGGCACCATCCTGTTCCTGCAGCGCGAGCAAGTCATTCGCGGCCTGACCACGGCAGCCGGCCTGTGGACCGTGGCGGCCATCGGGCTGGCGGCGGGTGCCGGCCTGTACGCTGCCGCCGGCATGACCACCCTGCTGCTGTGGGGCATCCTGGCGCTGCTCAAGCCCATCGAGCAGCGCTATCTGCACAGGCATCCGGCTCGCAGCCAGTTGCGCCTGCATCTGGCCGAAGCCGGTCCGTTGGCCCCCATCGAGGCGGCACTGGCCGATGCCGGGCTGGCGGTATCCAGCCTCACCCTGCGTCGCAATGGCGAAGGTGCCAGCGTGGTCGACATCGACTGCGTGCCGCCGCTGCCGCATCCGCAACTGCTGGTGCAGGTGGAGCGTTTGAGCCGATTGCCCGGGGTGACCGCCGTCGAACTCCCCGGCAACGGCAACGGCAGATGAGCTGAGCCTGGCGCGATCCACTGTCGGGTTTTAGTGCAACAATTCAATTGCGTTTGCGAATCACTCTCATTACCATGCGCAAGTCGCAGCACTGCTGCCTTCCTGCCCATGAGCCCATACATGTCCTCCCAGTTCGCCCGGTTGCCGTCTTGCCGCACCACTCTCACTCTTGCCATCGGCCTTGCCCTGTGCACCCCGGCCTTTGCTGCCGACCCGCCTGACGACAGCAAGCGCGACCCGGCCAAGGATGTGGATGCGGTGATCGTGGTCGGCCAGCGCTACCTGCCGGACTACAACGTGCGCAGCACCCGGGGGGCCACCAAGACCGACACCCCCCTGCTGAACGTGCCGCAGGCGATGACCGTGATCACCGACAAGCTGGTGGCCGATCAGGGCTTGAGCACCTTGTCTGAGACCTTCCGCTACATGCCCGGCGTGGGCACCTCGCAGGGCGAGGGCAACCGCGACCAGCCGGTGATGCGCGGCATCAGCTCCACCGGCGATTTCTACGTGGACGGCGTGCGCGACGACATCGCCTACTTCCGCGACCTGTACAACCTGGACCGGGTGGAAGCCCTGAAGGGCCCCAGCGCGATGATTTTCGGCCGCGGCGGCAGCGGCGGCGTGATCAACCGCGTCACCCGCGTGGCCGATGGCATGAACCACCGCAGCGGCAGCCTGCAATTGGGCTCCGGCCTGCGCCGGCGTGGCACGCTGGATTTTGGCCAGGGCCTGGGCGATACCGCCGGCTTCCGCGTCAATGCCGTGTACGAAAACTCCGACAGCTTCCGCGATGACGTGTCGGTGCAGCGCCACGGCATCAACCCCACGTTCAATGTCGATTTCGGCAACGACACCCGCCTGGTGCTGGGTTACGAAAAATTCCACGACGACCGCACCGCCGACCGTGGCGTGCCGTCCTTCAATGGCCGCCCGCTGGACACCAACCCCGCCACCTTCTTCGGCAACCCGGCACTCAGCCGCACCGAAGCCGATGTGGATGCGTTCGATGCCACCCTGGAGCACGCCTTCAGCCCGCAGCTGCGCCTGCGCAACCACCTGCGCTGGGCCAATTACGACAAGTACTACCAGAATGTGTTCCCCGGCGCGGTGAATGCCACCGGCACCACCGTCACCTTGTCGGCCTACCGCAGCGACACCTCGCGCCGCAACCTGTTCAACCAGACCGATCTGGTGTGGACGCAGGGCATGCACACGGTGCTGGCCGGGTTGGAGCTGGGCCGCCAGGTCACCGACAACTACCGGCAGACCGGCTATTTCGCGCCCGGTACCAATGTGGTGCCGGTCGGCAACCCCAATGTGGCGGTGCCAGTCAGCTTCAGCCAGAGCGCCACCGACGCCGACAACCACGGCATCGCCCGCACCACGGCGCTGTATGTGCAGGATCAGATCGAATTTTCGCCGCAGTGGCAGGCCATCGTGGGGCTGCGCCACGACGCCTTCCGCGTGACCCTGCGCAACAACCGCAATGGCCAGAGCTTCAGCAGTGATGATGGCCTGTTGTCACCGCGCGCCGGCCTGATCTACAAGCCGCTGGCGTCGGTGTCGTTCTACACCAGCATCAGCAAGGCCTTCCAGCCGCGTGCCGGGGACCAACTGGCCTCCCTCAGCGCCAGCAATGCGGCGTTGAAGCCGGAAAGTTTTTTGAACCGCGAAATCGGCGCGAAGTGGGACATTCGCAAGGACCTGCAAGCCAGCCTCGCGGTGTACCGCCTCAACCGCAGCAACGTGGCAGTGACCGACCCGGCCGACGCCACCAAGCTCATCCTGGTGGATGGCCAATACACCAAGGGCGTGGAGCTGGGCCTGGCCGGGCGCTTGAACGAGCATTGGCAGGTGATGGGCGGCTATGCCTGGCAGCGTGGCGAGATCACCACCACGCAGTCGGCCACCGCACTGAAGGGCAACCAGCTGGCGCAATTGCCGCGCAATTCCGCATCCTTGTGGAACCGTTATGACTTCAATGACAGCTTCGGTGCCGGCCTGGGCCTGGTGTATCGCGGTGCCCTCTACGCCAGCGTGGACAATCAGGTCACCCTGCCCGCCTTCACCCGCGTGGATGCGGCGCTGTACTGGACGCTCAACCCCGCGCTGCAATTGCAGTTGAACGTGGAAAACCTGGGCAACATCCGCTACTTCGCCAGCGCCAACAGCAACAACAACATCAGCCCCGGTGCGCCACGCAGTGCGTGGGTGAGCGTCAACTTCCGCTATTGAGGTGGCATGCCACACCCTCCTGCGTGAATGCAGGAGGGTGCGTGTCTTCGCAGAGCACCTCGCAGCGCCGCGCAGCGAAGTCCGCTCAGCCCGCCAATGCGTTCGCTGCCGCCACGATGTCCTCGTCCTTCGGAATGACGAGGAAGGCCGCGCCGGCCAGCGGGGTGTAGGTATCCGCACCGACCACGCGCTGGATCGGCTTGCCGCCGAAGCCCGCTTCGGTGATGGCGGTAATCACACCCTCGCCGATGCCGGCGCTGTGGCGGCCTTCGTCTACGACGAGGATGCGGTCGCACTCACCCGCATGCCTGGCAATCGCGGCGGCATTGAGCGGCACCAGCCAGCGCAGGTCGACCACACGCACCTTCCAGCCGTGTTTGGCTTCGATCTGGCGGGCGGCGCGCAGGCTCATCGGCATGCCGTTGCCGAAGCTGAAGATCACGCAGTCGGTCGCGTCCGCGTTGTAGACGCGCTCCTCGCCCAGCACCAGCGCCTGATCCGGCGCCGGATATTCGGTCAACCAACCGCCGTCGCCGGCCTCGTACAGATCCTTGGTCATGTACAGCGCGATCGGTTCGAGCAAGGCAGTGACGCGGCCGTCCACCTTCGCCAGCGCCGCCAGCGTGCGCAGCATCATCGCCGCATCGTCGCCGCGCGACGGGCAGCCGACCACAAGACCCGGGATGTCGCGCAGCGCGGTCACCGAATTGTCGTTGTGGAAGTGCCCGCCGAAGCCGCGCTGATAGCCCAGGCCGGCGATGCGCACCACCATCGGGTTGCGGTACTGGTCGTTGCTGAAGAACTGCAGCGACGCCGCTTCGCCACGCAGCTGGTCGATGGCATTGTGCAGGTAGGCCAGGTACTGGATCTCGGGGATCGGCAGCATGCCCATGTTGGCGAAGCCCTGTGCCATGCCCAGGATCATGGTTTCGTCCAGCAGCGTGTTGAACACGCGGCGGTTGCCGAATGCCTTGTGCAGGCCCTTGGTGACGGTATAGACGCCGCCCTTCTGGGCCACGTCCTCGCCGAACAAGAGTGTTTCCGGATACTTGGCAAACAGGTCGTGCAGGGCCTGGTTGATCTGGATGGCCAGATGTTTTGGAACTTGTTTTTCCGGCAATTTTTCTTCACTGCCGAAGGCCTTGATGCGCGCCTCCAATGCCGGCACGCGGGTGGCTTCCGCCATCACCGCATCCGGCGTGTACGGCGCCAGTGGGCGCATCACTTCTTGCAGGGTTTCGATGCGCGGACGCTGGTCGGCATCTTCCGCCGCTGCAAAACATTTTTTGCGGGTGGCTTCGTACAGGCTCAGAATGTCGTCCTTGCCCATCAAGCCCGATTCCAGCGCGATGGCGGCGCTACGCAGCAGCGGGTCGGCCGCTTCCACCGCGCACAGTTCTTCAATGCTGCGCCACTCGATCTCGAAGTCGGTGCCGGCGTGGCCCATGATGCGCTGGGTGCGCAGATGCAGGAAGGTCGGCCGGCGGGTCTTGCGACAATGTTCCACCGCGCGCAGCACGTCGCCATAGCCGCTGGCCAGATCGAGGCCGTCGGCGAAGAAGTAGTCGAGGGCGGGGCGGTTGCGGAAGCTCTCGCCGATCCAGCCGGTCGGCGTCTTCACCGAGATGCCGATGCCGTTGTCCTCGCACACGTACAGCACCGGCGCCGGCAGCTTCTGGTAGGCGGTCCAGCTGGCCGCGTTGAAGGCGGTCTGCGCGCTGGCGTGGTTGGCGGAGGCATCGCCGAACGAGCAGATGGCGATGGAGTCGTCCGGGATCGGCAGGCCCGTGCCGAGGCGCTTGCCGGCCTCGATGGCGACCGCCGTACCCAGCGCCTTCGGCAGGTGCGAGGCAATGGTCGAGGTCTGCGGCAACACCCACAGCGGCTTGCTGCCCCAGACCTTGTGGCGGCCGCCGCTGGCCGGATCTTCCGCGCTGGCGGCGAAGCTCAGCGCCGAATCCATGATCGGATCCATCCCCGGCAGCTTGCGGAAACGCTCGGCCATGAAGCCGCCGCTGCGGTAGTGCAGGAACGCCGGGTCGGTGTGGCGGGCGGCGCGCGCCACCATCGCATTGCCTTCGTGGCCGCTGCTGCCGATGGTGTAGAAGACCTTGTTCTGCACCCGCAACACACGCGCCATCAGGTCGAGGTGGCGCGAAATCAGCTGCGACTCGAACAGCTCGCGGAAGCCGCGGGCATCCAGCGCGCTGCCGTCGAGGATGGCTTCGTCCGGCGCCGGCTTCGGCTGCACCTGGCCGTTCCAGCCGCGCACGAATTCCTGGAAATTGACGTCGCAGATTTCCGCGCGGTTGAGGCCCTTCATGCGGGCCGGGATGGGGTTGGGGATGGTATTGAACATGAGGATCTCCGCCGCTTCGGCAAGGAAGCTGGCTGCTTGAAATGAATGCTTCAGCCGTCGCGCCGCAGGTTGCTGCGCGCCAACCATTCACTACGACTCTGGCCCCACATCTCGGTGGGGCTGTCCTGATAGGGAGCCGGCATCTGCGCCGGGCCGATGTGGCGCGAACCGAACCGCTGCGCCAGCGCGATGGAAGCGGCATTGGCCGGGGCGATGCAATGCACGATGCTGTCCCAGCCCAGGTGTTCGAACGCCCAGTCGATGCTGGCGACGCCGGCCTCCAGCGCATAGCCCTGCCCCCAGGCATCGGGGTGGAAGGCGTAGCCGATCTCGTTGCCCGGCCAGCCGTCCGGCTTCCACGGCCCGATTTGCCCCATCCACAGCCCGCTGGCCTTTTCCAGCACGCTGAACATGCCGAAGCCCTGCAACAGCCACGCTCCAGGCATCTGCAGAAACCGCCGCCATGCCGCCGCGCGCGGCGCACTGCCACCGATGTAACGGGTGGCAGCCTCATCCGCCAGCATCTGGGCATAGCGGTCGAAATCCTCGATCTGCGGCACCCGCAGGATCAGGCGGTCGGTTTCGATGCAGATATCGGAGAGCACCATGGCGGGTGTGCGTCAGAACGCGTTGATGCCGGTCAGCTCGCGGCCGATCACCAGCTGGTGCACGGTTTCCGTGCCTTCGTAGGTAATGACGGATTCGAGGTTCAGCGCGTGGCGGATCGCCGCATGCTCGGTGGTGATGCCGGCGCCGCCGAGCAGGTCGCGGCATTCGCGGGCGATGTCGATCGCCATGCGGCAGTTGTTCCACTTCGCCAGCGAGACCTGCTGCGGCTGCATGGTGCCGGCATCCTTGAGCCGGCCCAGCTGCAGCGACAGCAGCTGCGCCAGGGTGATGCGGCGGGCCATGTCGGCCATCTTGATCTGCGCGCTCTGGGTCGCGGCCACCGGGCGGCCGAACAGGATCCGCTCCTTGGTGTAGTCGACCACTTCCGACAGGCAGGCGATGGCGGCGCCGATCGGCCCCCAGGTGATGCCGTAGCGGGCCTGCGTGAGGCAGCCCAGCGGGCCCTTCAGCCCCTTCACGTTGGGCAGGCGGCTGGAATCCGGCACCCGCACGTTGTCGAAGAACAGCGCGCTGGTGACCGAGGCGCGCAGCGACATCTTGTGCTTGATCTCCTGCGCGGTGAAACCGGGCATGCCCTTTTCCAGCAGGAAACCCTGGATGCCGTCGTCGGTCTGCGCCCAGACAATCGCGATGTCGGCCAGGTTGCCGTTGGTGATCCACATCTTGCTGCCGTTGATCACCCAGTCATCGCCATCACGCTTGGCGTGGGTCTTCATGTTGGCCGGGTCGGAACCGCCGTGCGGTTCGGTCAGGCCGAAGCAACCGATCACCTTGCCGGTGGCCATGTCCGGCAACCAGCGCATGCGCTGCTCTTCGCTGCCGTAGGCGTAGATCGGATACATGCACAGCGAGCTCTGCACGGACACGAAGCTGCGGATGCCGGAATCGCCGCGCTCCAGTTCCTGGCAGATCAGGCCGTAGCTGACGCCGTTGAGGCCGGCGCAGCCGTACTTCTCCGGCAGCGAGGATCCCAGCAGGCCGAGTTCGGCGATCTCCGGCACCAGCTCCTTCGGGAAGCGGCCCGCATCGAAGGCGTCGCCGATGATCGGGCGCACGCGTTCGTCGGTGAAGCGCGCCACGGTGTCCTGCACCGCGCGCTCTTCTTCGGTCAGCAGGGAACGGACATCCAGCAGGTCATACGGATTCAGGGCCATGGCGGGCGCTCGGAGATTGTCAAACCGCCATTGTATGCGTGCATGACGCACAGGCGGAACATTCGATTTGCCCACAAAACCTGCGCAAAACGACCATCTCGCCCGCCGACTCGTGCGTTTTGCCATCCAACCCGCGGAAGCCCGCAACGAAACGGGGCCGGATCGCTCCGGCCCCGCAGGATGACAACGCTTGCCGCCGCGCCGGATCAGCGCATCGGGCCGCCGTCCACCGACGCCGTCTGCGTCACCACCTGGCCATCAAGCACCGGCAACTGGGTGCCCGGGCGCTGCGCCATGCGCACGGTGTGGGTCTGGCCATTCAAACGATACGTCACGTCGTAACCCGTGGTCCGGTCGGCATTGCCCAGCGCGATCCGGCTGCCCGGCTTCTTCTCGGTGCGCATGCTGCCGGTGCTGCCATCCGGGTTGCGGTAGGTGACATTCCACGCCACCGTGCGCTCGCTGGTGCTGGCATTGTTGACGGTGCGGCACTGACGCTCGGTGCGGTCGACCACGCGACCGCCCTGGTGGCGCTTGTCGATTTCATGGCCCACGTAGCCGCCCCCCACGGCACCCGCCACGGTCGCCAGCCTGCGGCCGTCGCCCCTGCCGACCTGGTTGCCGATCAAGCCCCCGACCACGGCCCCCACCACGGTGCCGCCCACGTTGCCGTCACGTTCGGGCAGGCGCTCCTGCACCACCACGTCCTGGCAGACCTGCTGCGGCGCGTTGGATGTGCTGGTCTCGCGGATCGGCTCGCTGCCGATCACGGTGGCATACAGCGGCTCGCGCGCGGTCAACGGCTTCACGTCGATGACCTCGGCATAGTCCAGCCGGTTGCCGGCCGGCACGGTTTGCGCATCGGCATGTGTCGGCACGGAACCGTCCGCGGCTGCGGCCTGCTCCGACATGGCCGCGACCGGCTGCGGCACGGGGGTCTGGCTTTTGTTGCTGCGGCTGTTCATGTAACCGGCGGTAGCCACGCCACCCACCAGCAAGGCCGCCAATGCAACGGCCAGGGTATTGTTCTTCGGCATGTCCTCTCTCCCGCTGTGCGTCCCTGTTCCGATCCGGATTTCAGCACGCCCAGTCTGAATCGACGCCAAGCAGACGCCATCGCGGCAGCCACGGTCGTCCTGTATTCAGCCAGCCGGCAGGCCGCTCACGCAGCGTTTCGTTCAGATCTCATCGCCCGCGCGCAAGCCCACGTTGGTGGAGGCCGCTTCGTAAATGCCGCGATCCAGCATTCCGGTTTCCTTCGCCACCAGCACCGGTACCAGCACCTGCCCGGTGACATTGGTCATCGTGCGCATCATGTCCAGCACCCGGTCGATGGCGTACAGGTAGCCGATCGTTTCCAGTGGCAGACCTGCCGCAGACAGCACCACGGTGGCCATGATCACCGCCGTGCCCGGCACGCCTGCTGTGCCAAAGCTGCCCAGCACCGAGGCCAGCGCGATGATCAGGTATTGCGAGAGCGACAACTCGATGCCTGCGTATTGAGAAATGAACACCGCCGCCAGCGCCGGGTAGATCGCACCACAGCCGTCCATCTTGATGGTCGCGCCCAGCGGCACCGCGAACGCGGCGTAATCCTTGTCCACGCCCAGATTGTGGGTGGCGCTGCGCAGCGACACCGGCAACGCGGCAAAGCTGCTGGAGGCCACGAAACCCACCTCCATCGCCGGTGCCGCACCGCGGAAAAACTTCAGCGGGTTCAGGCCATGGGCCAGCAACAAGCTGCTGTACACCACCAGGATGTGGAAGGCGCAGGCCGCATACAGCGCCACCACGAACATCAGCAGCGGCCGCAGTTGCTCGAAGCCGTAGCCACCCACCAGTGCCGCGATCAGCCCGAAGGTGCCGAACGGGGTGAATTCCAGCACGTAGCGGGTGACCTGGATCATCACCTCGCTGGCCTCGCCCACCAGCTTGCGCGCACCGGCGACCTTCTCGCCCAGCTTCACCATCGCAAAACCCACCAGGCCGGCGAAGAAGATCACCTGCAACACCGTGCCATTGCGCGGCACCAGCACTTTGGTGCCATCGCTCAAGGTGGCACTGGCCGCCCCACCCAAGGCCTGGAACGGGTTGGCCGGCACCAGGTTCATCAACATGTCCAGCGCGCCGGGCACGTCCTTGGGTGTGTAGTCGGAGGCAATCTTCAACGTGCCCACGCCGGCACCTGGCTGGATCAGCCAGCCCGCAGCCAGCCCCACGCACACCGCCAGCACTGCGGTCAGTGCGAACCACAGGAAAGTGCGCCCGGCCAGTGCGGCGATGGATTTCTGCCCGCTCAACGAGGCCACCGCGTTGATCACGGCGAAAAACACCAAAGGCACCGCGATCATCTTGATCAGGGTGACGTACAGATCCCCCAGCGGGCCGAACCAGGTTTCCGCCTGCGGCCCGAACGCCCAACCCGCCAGTGCGCCCAGCACGAAGCCGGCGGCCACACGCTTCCAGAACTTGATGCGGAACCACCAGTCGAACATGCGCACAACCTCGGGAATGACCGCTGCACGATACCGGAGCGCAACCCCGGCGTCAGCGCCATCGACGCAACACTGCGGACATGCGGAGCATTCATAATATGGGCATGACCAATCTGCATATGCGCCTGCTGCCGCTTGCCTGCGGCCTCACCCTCGCGGCCTGCGCCAGCACCCCGCCGGCCGCGCCTTCCCACCCACCACAGGCGGCCAGCCTGGCGGTGTCCGTGCCCGGGATTCACCATCCCGACGGCGAGACCCCGCAATGGTGGTATCGCGACGGCGCGGCGCAGGCGGCCCAGCGCGGCGCCATGGCCGGGCGCGCGAAGAACCTGATCATTTTCCTCGGCGACGGCATGAGCCTGACCACGGTGGCCGCCGCGCGCATTCTCGAAGGTCAGCGCAAGGGCGGCAGCGGCGAGGAGAACCGGCTGGCCTGGGAGGTGTTCCCCGCCACCGCGCTGGCCAAGACCTACAACACCGATTCGCAGACGCCCGATTCCGCCGGCACCATGAGCGCGATTGCAACTGGCGTGAAGACCCGTGCCGGCGTGCTCAGCATCGGCCAGCAGGCGAAGCGCCGCGACTGCGCGGGCGCGCTGGCCGCACCGATGCAGACGCTGTGGGAGCTGGCCTCCAGTGCCGGCATGGCCACCGGCGTGGTCACCACCACCCGCGTCACCCATGCCACCCCGGGTGCCACCTTCACCCACTCCGCCGACCGCAACTGGGAAAACGACACCGATCTGCCGGCGGAGGCAAAACGCGCCGGCTGCGTCGACATCGCCCGGCAGCTGGTGGAAACGCCGTTTGCCCGCGGCTTCGACGTGCTGATGGGCGGCGGCCGCAAGAACTTCATGCCGGTCTCGCAGCGCGACCCGGAATACGACGACAAGGTCGGCGAACGCCTCGACGATCGCGACCTGATCGCCGAGTGGCAACAGCGCCATGCCGGCGGCGTCTATGCCTGGAACCAGCAGCAGTTCCAGGCCGCGCCCGTCGACAAGCCGCTGCTGGCCCTGTTCGAGCCGGATCACATGCAGTTCGAACACGACCGCGCGCAGGACGGCGCCGGCGAACCCTCGCTGGCCGAGATGACCCGAGCCGCGATCGCCCGGCTGGCGCGCGCGCCGGAAGGCTACGTGCTGCTGGTGGAAGGCGGTCGCATCGACCACGCCCACCATTACGGCAACGCTTACCGCGCCCTGACCGACACAGTGGCACTGAGCGATGCGGTGCGCGTCGCCAGCGAGGCGACCGATCCCGACGACACCCTGATCGTGGTGACCGCCGACCATTCGCATACGCTGAGTTTCGTCGGCTATCCACAGCGCGGCAACCCGATCCTCGGCAAGGTTCGCGGCAGCAGCGGCGAGGAAGACGGCGGCGGCCTGGTCAGCGATGGCACCGGCCTGCCCTACACCACGCTCAGCTACGCCAACGGCCCCGGCAACGTCGGTGCCAGCGGCTCGCAACCGGCCGGGCCGAAGCGTTTCCCGCACTTCGGCAGGGAATACCAGCCCGCCGACGGCCGCCCCGACCTGACCCACGTGGACACCGCGCACCCCGATTACCTGCAGGAAGCGCTGGTGCCGCTGTCCAACGAAAGCCACGGCGGTGACGACGTGGGCGTGTGGGCACGCGGCCCCGGCAGCACGGCGGTGCGCGGCTCGCTGGAGCAGAACGCGATCTATCACATCCTGGTGCAGGCCACCCCGCGCCTGCGCGCGGCGCTGTGCGGCAAGGGCCTGTGCGACGGCAACGGCGTACCGGTGGAGTTACCATCGCTCAAACCGTAGGCGGGGTTTGCGCCGCCGCAGGCGAATCACAGCCTCAGAACGGCTTGGCCAGCACCAGCCAGATGATTGCCACCAGCAGCGGCAGCGGCAGCTCGTTGAACCAGCGCAGCGCCTTGCCCGACGGCAGCGGCCGGCCGCGCTCGACACCCTTCAGCCATCGTCCGCTGACGATGTAGAAGACGAACAGCAGCGCCACCAGCCCCAGCTTGGCGTGCAGCCACGCGGTGCCCGCGCCGACCATGGTCGGGAACGCCGGCAGCACCCGGTAGCCCAGCCACAGCACCAGCCCCAGCACGAAGGCGATGCCGAACATCACGTGGCCGAAGCGGTACAGCCGCCGCCCCATCAGCAGCAGCCGCGCGCGCACCTCCTGCGATTCACCCGCCTCGGCGAGGTTGACGAGGATGCGCGGCAGGTAGAACACCGCCGCCATCCAGGCGATCACGAACACGAGGTGGAAGGTTTTGGTCAGCAGGTAGGCCATGCGCGGTTTGCTCGTCATCTCCGCGAAGGCGGAGATCCAGTCGTTGATTTTGCCTTCCGCGCCGCCAAAGCTGAAGCTTGGCTTCCGCCTGCGCGGGAGCAATGAGCAGAAACATGACCAAGACCTACGACCGCGCCTATTTCGACAAGTGGTACCGCCACGGCGGCATCGGCCACGCCGCGCGGCTGGCGCGCAAGGTGGCGCTGGCGGTGGCGACCGCCGAATACCACCTGGAGCGGCCGATCCGCAGCGTGCTGGACATCGGCTGCGGCGAAGGCGCCTGGCGCGCGCCGCTGCTGAAGCTGCGCCCGAACGCGCAGTACCTGGGCTTCGACAGCAGCGACTACGCGATCGCCCGCTACGGCAAATCCCGCAACCTGCACCACGCCCGCTTCGCCGACTTCGCCCACCTGCGTCCCTGCCCGCCCGCCGACCTGCTGGTCTGCAGCGACGTGCTGCATTACCTCGACACCCGCGAACTCGACCGCGGCCTGCCCGCGCTGGCCGAGCTGTGCGGCGGCGTGGCCTTCATCGAGGCGTTCGCCCGCGGCGACGGCGCGGAAGGCGACGAACACGACTTCAAGCAGCGCAGCGCCGCGTTCTACCGCGCGCGCCTGCGCGCGCTCGGGTTGCGTCCGCTGGGCTCGCACTGCTGGCTGTCGCCGGCACTGGCGGCGCATGCCACGGCGCTGGAGCTGCCGGACTGATTCGGCAAACCGCGACCACCATCACGGCTGCGCCTCTCTCATACGGTATGCTGCATCGCCGCAAATCGGGTTGACATTCCACAATGCTGCTCTACCAATGGCATGAACTCTGGCGCGCCAGCCTGGCGCCCAGTACTTACTGGGCCGACGCCGGCGCCAAGATGTTCTCCAGCAGCGACAGCTGGTTGTCCACCCTGCCTGGCGCGCAACGCTCTGCTGCTGGCTATGAGCTGCTGTACCGGCTGGGCAAGGATTACGAGAAGCCCGAATTCGGCATCCACCAGATCGAGGTGGAAGGCCTGTCGATCCCGGTGGTCGAGCGCGTCGCGCTGGAGAAGCCGTTCTGCCGGCTGCTGCGCTTCAAGCGCTACCACGACCAGGCCGACGGCCTGGCGCGGATGAAGGACGACCCCACCGTGCTGGTGGTCGCCCCGCTGTCCGGCCACCACGCCACCTTGCTGCGCGACACCGTGCGCACCCTGCTGGCCGACCACAAGGTCTACATCACCGACTGGACCGACGCGCGCATGGTGCCGACCGCCGAGGGGGCGTTCACCCTCGACGACTACGTCGCCTACGTGCAGGAATTCATCCGCCACATCGGCGCCGAGCGCCTGCACGTGATCAGCGTCTGCCAGCCGACCGTGCCGGTGCTGGCGGCGGTATCGCTGATGGCCGCGCGCGGCGAGGCGCTGCCGAAGTCGATGACGATGATGGGTGGGCCGATCGACACCCGCCAGTCGCCGACCTCGGTCAACGACCTGGCCACCCGCCAGCCGCTGTGGTGGTTCGAGAACAACGTCATCCATACCGTGCCGGCCAACTACCCCGGCGCCGGCCGCCGCGTGTACCCGGGCTTCCTGCAGCACCTCGGATTCGTGGCGATGAACCCGGAACGGCACTCGATGTCGCACTGGGATTTCTACCAGGACCTGATCAAGGGCGACCTCAGCTCCGCGCAGTCGCACCGCAAGTTCTACGACGAGTACAACGCGGTGCTGGACATGCCCGCCGAGTACTACCTCGACACCATCCGCACCGTGTTCCAGCAGCACCTGCTGCCGCGCGGGCTGTGGGACGTGGCCGGCGAGCGGGTCGATCCGTCGAAGATCGCAGGCTGCGCGCTGCTCACCATCGAGGGCGAACTGGACGACATTTCCGGGCAGGGCCAGACCCGCGCCGCGCACGCCCTGTGCACCGGCATCGCCGACGCCGACCGCAAGCACCTGACCGTGGCCGGTGCCGGCCACTACGGCATCTTCAGCGGCCGCCGCTGGCGCACCCAGGTGTACCCGCAGGTGCGCGACTTCATCGCCGCACATGCCGGCAAGCCCGCTGCGCCGGCCGTGGAGACAGCGCCTGCGGAAAAGGCCGCGCCGCGCCGCTGACCCGCGCACCGGCGGCAGCGCCGGCGGCTATGCTTGTCGCTTTCGTCAAGGATGCCCGCCATGCGCCACGCCCTGCTCGCCTTCGCCGTAGCCGCCGCCATCGCCGCACCCGCCCTCGCGGCGGACGGCACCCAGCCACCCAAACGCAAGTCGGCGCAGGAGCTCATCGACGCCGCCCCGGCCAGCGCCTGGCGCAGCCTCGACCCGGCCAACACCCTGTACATGGAGCTGCCGGCCGGGCGGGTGGTGATCGAACTGGCACCGGGCTTCGCGCCCGAGCACGTGGCCAACATCAAGGCGATGGCCAAGGGCGGCTTCTGGGACGGGCTCAACATCTACCGATCGCAGGACAATTTCGTGGTTCAGTTCGGCGATCCCGACGGCGAGGAAGCCGGCAAGGCCAAGCCCTACCCGGCCGGCACCAGGACGCACCTGCCGGCGGAATTCACCCGCAGCGGCAAGGGCGTGCGCTTCGACCGCCTGCCAGACATGGACGGCTGGGCGCCGCAGGTCGGCTTCGCCGACGGCATGCCGGCCGCGCGCGACCCCAAGACCGGCAAGCTATGGATGACGCACTGCTACGGCGTGCTCGGCGCCGGCCGCAACAGCGCGCCCGACAGCAGCATCGGTGCCGAACTCTACGTCGTGATCGGCCAGGCCCCGCGCGCGCTGGACCACCAGCTGACGGTGGTGGGCCGGGTGGTCAAGGGCATGGAGCTGCTCAGCGTGATCCCGCGCGGCCCGGCGCCGATGGGCTTCTACACCGACCCGAAACTGCGCACGCCGATCGTGTCGATCAAGCTGGCCAGCGAACTGCCCGAGGCGCAGCGCACCCCGCTGCAGCTGCTGCGCACCGACAGCCAGGCCTTCATCGACGCCACCGAGGCGCGCCGCAACCGGGTGGACGATTTCTACACCCAGCCGGCTGGCCACATCGACCTGTGCAACGTCAGCCTGCCGGTGCGCGCGCCGCTATCGAAATAGTCCGCGCTCACCCCCGGCATGACAAAGGCCACCTCGCGGTGGCCTTCGTGTTCTGCGACGTCAGGCGGACGGTCAGAACTGCTTGCTGAAGCGAACCCCCAGCGTGCGCGGCTGGGCGATCACGGTGTAGGGCTCGTGACCGCAGGTCAACGCCGCACACTGCGCGAACCGGCTCATCTGCGCCCGGGTATTGAACGCATTGTTCAAGAACACGTCGATGGCCCAGCTGTCCTTGCGCCAACCGGCCGACAGGTCCACCAGGGTGTAGGCATCCAGATAGCCCAGCAGGGAGGTTTCGGCCTGCCGCATGTCCACGCGTCGTTTGCCTGCATGCGACACCGCCGCCTGCCAATAAGCCTCGCCCGGGCCCAGGTCAAAGGTATAGCGCGCGTTCAATGACCCCTTGAAGCGCGGCGTGATCGGCAACTGGGTGCCGGATGCTGCCTGCGGGCCGGTGACCACATTGCCATTGGGATCCAGGGTGCCGGCCGGGCACACGGTTTCCGGCTTGCCATCCGGCTTCAACCAACCGCAGAAGTTGGCCGTCAGTTTGGGGTCATACCAGGCAAAGCCGGCATTGATCTGCAGGTTGTAGGTGGCCGCCCAGGTCAGATCCATTTCCAGCCCGTCGATCTTGGCCTGGTTGGCATTGCGGATCTCGGTCAAGCCATTCTGGCCCAGATAGGAGAACTGGAAGTCTTTCCAGTTTTCGCGGAACAAGGCGCCGTTGAAGATCAGGGTATCGCCGGCCCACGAGGTCTTCCAACCCAGCTCGTAGTTGGTCAGGAAGTCCGACACGTACGGCGGCAAGGTACCGCGCCGGTTGATGCCGCCGGGACGGTAGCCCTGCGACCAGGTGGCGTAGACCAGTTTCTTGTCGTCGATTTTCCAGGTGGCATTGAGGCGATAGGTGGCATCGCTCTGCTTCACCCCCTTGTCCACCACCACGCAGGGTGCGCCCTCGAACGACACCCAGTTGGCTTTGGCCCCGTACTGTGCATAGCAACCTGCCTCGCCATAACGATCCACCGGCGGCAGGCTGCTGCCCGAGGAATAGCCGTTGGCGAAGCCGAAATAGCCCTTCAGGTTGTTGCGCGTCGTGAACCAGCGCCCACCCGCGTTCAATTCAATCCTGTCGGTCAAGTCAAAACTGAGCTGGCCGAACACGGCCGAGTCACGGTCACGACGCTCCTGCTGGGTCAGCCAGATGGTGTCCGGCCAGCCGCTCACGGACAGATCGCTGGCCAGCCCGTTGATGCGATAACGCTGGTGGATCTGGTGCTCCTGCTGCTGCCAGAACAGCCCGGCCACCAGCCGCAGGCGGTTGTCCTGCGGCGAGGCGATGCGCAGCTCGTGGCTGGTGCGCTTGTAGCCGTCGGTGGCCTGGATGTATTGCGCCGGGTTGATCAACGCCCCGTTGTTGTCATAGAAATACGCGCCGTAACCGGCCAGGGTGTCGTACCAGTAACCGTAGTCGCTGTAATCCGATTCGGAATCGACATCGCGCTTGAGGTGCGAGAACACGTAGGTCAGATCGAAATTGCCGATCTTGCCTTCCACCGTCATCGCCGCCTGGTACCAGCGGTCGTTCGAGGATTCGGGGTTGAAATGCTTGACCGCCATGCCGGCGCTGGATGCGTCATAACCGGCGGCGGCGCTGCCCACCATCGGGTCGATGCCGGCGCTTCCGTAGGCTTTCTGCTTCTGCGCGATCAGCTGCGGGGTGATGGTCCAGCGGTCGTTGAGCTCGAAGCGCAACGCCCCGCGGATGCCGGCGGTGTCGGCGGTGTTGTAGTTGTTCTTGGCCAGGTTGGCGTTGTCCGCCACGATCCCGGAGGTGGGATATTTTCGGGTACCGTGCAGGTTGTCCACATAGCCGGCATCGTGTTTCTGCCAACCCACCAGGCGCACCGCGCTGCCGCTGTTGATCGGCAGGTTGACGAAACCTTCCAGCACATGGCCGATGCCGCCGCCATCGATCGCATTGACCTCGGCCGTCACCCCGGCCGAGAAGCCCGAGGGATCCGGTTTCTTGGTGATGATGCGCACCGTGCCCGCCTGCGAGCTGGCGCCGTACAGCGTGCCCTGCGGGCCGGCCAGCGCCTCGACCCGGTCGATGTCGTACATGTGGATATCGAGCGCGCCCTGGATGGTGGTGATGGGCTGCTCGTCCAGGTACATGCCCACGCTGGGCTGCGAGCCGGAGTGGTTGCCGTCGCCGCCGCTGGCCACGCCGCGCATGTACACCTGCACGAACCCCGGCCCCGAGAACACGCCGCCGCCGGCGGTGCCGTAACTCAGGCTGGGAATCATCTTGGCGTAGTCGTTGAAGCTCTTGACGTTCTGCTGCTCCAGCTGGGCATCCCCCAGTACCTGCAGGCTGATCGGCACCTTCTGCAGGTTTTCCTCGCGTTTTTGCGCGGTGACGGTCACCGTGCCCAGGGTACGGGTGTCCTTGTCCTTGCTGTCCTTGCTGGCTTCCTTGCTGGCTGCGGCCTGCTCCGGGGCGGTTTGTGCCCAGACCGGGGTGGCAAATGCCAGGGCCACGGCGGCTGCCAGCGGGATCTTGCGAAAGTTCAAAAGCGCGCCGGCATGACGGCGACTGGGCCTGCGGTTGTGCATCACGGACTCCCCTCCGAATGAAAACAACGATTGCGATTGATTGTTATATGAACTGCGGTTTTGCCGGTTCGATCTTGCTGGTTCAATCCCAACTTACGCTTTTTTAACCCAATTCCGGCAAACCCGCACCTGCCGGCACCTGCGGATAGTCGGCCAGCACCGGCCCCAACGCCTGCTTGAGCGGCCCCAACCAGGGCTCGAAACGCTGCCATTGCGCCAGCCCTTCGCGATAGATCGGCCGCCGCACCTGCTCCGAACTGGCGGTACGCACGGCCCGGTTGTTTTCGAAAAACCGCAGGCAGCGCGGGTCGAACGCCAGTCCGCAATAGTCCAGCAGCGCACGTACCTGGCCCTCGGTATCGGCCACCATGTCCTCGTAGAACACGCGATGCACGCGGCCCGGCAGCACCGCGTCGAAATGCGCCATCAAGGCCACGTAATCGGCGTAGTAGTGGCCCATGTCGGCCAGGTCGTAGCTGAAGGCCTGGCCGCGGGCGAAGTGCTGCTTGAAGTTGGAAAAGCAGCAGGCCAGCGGATGCCGGCGGGCATCGATGATCTTCGCGTTCGGCAACATCGCGTGGATCAGGCCGACGTGGGCGAAATTGTTGGGCATCTTGTCGATGAACAACGGCTTGCCTTCACGTCGCTGCGGCCGGGTGCGGCGCAGATAGTCTTCGCCCAGCGCCGCCAGTTCCGCCGGCGGCAGCTGCGCCAGCACATCGTGGTACGAGGTGGTTTCCGGGTTGCCGTCGCGCTGGCGCAGCTCGCGGGTGATGGCGATGACCGCCGGCAGTTCCATGGTGCCTTCCACCTGCGGGTGGCTGGCAAGGATCTGCTCGATCAGGGTGGAACCTGCACGCGGCATGCCCACGACGAAAATCGGGTCGGGGGCGGGACAGCCACTGCCGGCACGTGCGGCAAAAAACGCCGTGTTGCTGGTGCGGATGGCGCGACGGGTGCGTTCCCGTGCCATTGCCGCGTCGTACGGCAGCTGCCGGCGCCGCAATGCATTGCCCTGTGCATACTGGGCAAAGGCTTCGGCATCCTCGCCTGCATCCTCCAGCGCCTTGCCCAGCGCGAATGCGAAGTGCAGGCGGGCGTCGTCGTCGAGATCCCCGCGCGTCAATTGCACACGCATGGCGGCGATGTCGCCGGCATCGAAACGCACCGTCTTCAGATTCGCCAGACTCCACCAGGCGCTGCCGAAACCGGGTTGCAAGGCGATGGCACGGCGATAGGCGGCCACCGCGTCTTCGGTGCGGTTGGCGGTTTTCAGGGCATGCCCGTAGCCCAGCCAGACCTGCCATTGCTGCGGCAGTTTCGCCAGCACGCCTTCATAGGTGGCGATGGCATTGTCGAAATCGCCCAGCTTGCCCAGCACCACCGCACGCATGTTCTGCAGACTCTGGTTGCCGGGATCACGCGCCAGCAGCTGATCGATTTCGGCCAGTGCCTCGGCGTGGCGGTTGCCGCGATTGAGCACCGCCGCCAGATTCTGGCGCGCCGCATCGAAGCCCGGGGCACGCAGCAGGACGTGCTCCAGCAAGTTGATGGCTTCTTCATTGCGGCCCAGCCGTGCCGCCAGCTCGGCCAGCATGCGCAGGGCCGCCACATCGGCCGGCTGGCGTGCCAGTCGCTCCCGCAGCAGGGTTTCGGCCAGCGGCAAATCGCCTTGTGCCAGCGCATCGGCGGCACGCAGCAATGACGGGTTGCGCGCGCTGCCCTGCACATGGCGCAGATAGGCGGCATCGGCCGCCTCTTCGTCACCATCGGCGAAGGCCAGATCGGCCAGTGTCAACCAGGCATCCAGCGCATCCGGCTGCAGCCGCAAGGCCCGCTGCAGGCTGGTTCTGGCAGCCGCACGCTGCCCCAGCCCGGCCTGCGCGCGGGCCAGGGCCAACCACAGCTGCACGGCCGCCGGCTGCGCTTGCGCCAGCGGCCGCAACACCGCTTCGGCATGGCCGAACTGTCCCAGCGCATTGGCCGCCATGCCTTGAATCAGGATGGCCGCCGGATGACCGGGCACGCTGGTCAGGACTTCCTGTGCCTGCCGTGCCGCCAGATCCGGCTGGGACTCCAGCAAGCGCAGGGCATGTGCCAGTGCGGCCTCCACGCCGGCCGTTGCTGCCGTCTGCATGTCCTCGGTTTCCGCCACGGTCAAAGGCTGGCACCGTCGAAGGCCACGACCTTCAGTGCGGACACATCCACGTCATCGAGGCAGCGCAGGTTCACTGCTGCCATCAACGTGCCGGTCTTAGGATTATTGCCTTCGCTGTACGGTGCCACCCCGCAGACCGGGCAGAAATGGTGGCGAATGGCGTGGGTATTGAAGGTGTAGGTGGCCATGTCGGCTTCGGGTGTCTCGAAAACCACGGCATCGCGCGGAAAAAACGCCAGCAGGCCACCGCGTCGCCGGCACAGGGAACAGTTGCAGTCGGCAGCGGTGGCGATCTCGCCCTCGACGGTGAACGCGATCCTGCCGCAATGGCAGCTTCCATGATGCAGGGCCATTGTCATTCTCCTTCCAACCGTGACTTGCGGCATGTTGCCACGTCGACGGCAATCCCACATCGTGCGCTGCGTTAACGCCTGCCGTCGCCGGAGCCTCCATGCACAGTCATCGGGCCATCGTTGCCCTGTCCCTCCTGGTCGCGCTGGCCGCGGCCCCGGCCCTTGCAGACACGGCCAGCCCTGCACCCGCAGCAGGTTGCACCACCATCCCGCTGGCTGGTCGCGACGCGGGGGCCGTGCGCAATGCCAGCGCCGCCAATGCCTGGGGCGGCGCCCGCACCGGCAAACAAGTCACCCTGTCCGATCGCGTGGTGCGCTATGCCATCGCCGCCGAGCTGGATCCGGCCAAGCACACCATCACCGGCAAGCAACAGCTGACCTGGCGCAACCGCAGCACGCAGCCGGTGTGCAGCCTCTACGTGCATCTGTACCTCAACGGCTTCGACGGCCCCGGCAGCACCTTCATGACCGAACAGCGTGCCAGTGCCGGCGGGTTCCGCAGCAATGTGGCCACCAAGGATGGCGAATTCGGCTACATCCGCCTCGACAAGGTGGCGCAGAACGGCGCGACGGCGAAATGGACGTTCGTGCAGCCCGACGGTGGCCCGAAGACCGACCGCAGCGTGGTGCGCATCGACCTGCCGCAGGCGGTGGCGCCCGGTGCCAGCACCACGCTGGACATCGACTTCTTCGACCAATTGCCGCGGGTGGTGGCGCGCACCGGTTATTACGGCAGCTTCCACCTGGTGGGCCAGTGGTTCCCGAAGATCGGCGTGCTGGAGCTGCCGGGCGAGCGCGGGGCCACCACGCCGCGCTGGAACGCCCACGAGTTCCACCTGCACAGCGAGTTCTACGCCGACTACGGCAGCTATGACGTGCGCATCACCGTGCCCAAGGGCTATGTCGTGGGTGCCACCGGGCAGCTGGCCGGCACGCCGGTCGAACAGGCCGGCAAGGTCACCCACCATTACCTGCAGGACGACGTGCACGACTTCGCATGGACGGCCGACAAGCGCTTCGCCTCGCCGCTGGTCAAGAACTGGAATGGCCCGCTGGGCCCGGTGCAGGTGAAGGTGCTGTATCACCCCGAATACGCCAGCAATGCCGAGCCGGTAGCGCAGGCCACCATTGATTCGCTGGCGTATTTCTCGAAGACGCTGGGCGCCTACCCGTACAAGACCGCCACCGCGGTGGTGCCGCCCTACGGTGCCGCCGAGGCCGGCGGCATGGAATACCCCACCTTCTTCACCGCCGACAACACCTCGAACGTCGCCCCGGGCAGCCTGTCGCGCTTCATGCTCGATTTCGTCACCGTGCACGAATTCGGCCACGGCTATTTCTACGGCATCCTCGGTTCCAACGAATTCGAGGAACCCATGCTCGACGAGGGCATGAACGAGTACTGGGACCAGCGCATGATGACCTCGCGCAACCAGCTGCTGAATCTCACCACGCCCTGGCTGCGCAAACTCGGCATCGGCACTTCGCTCGCCCCGTTCGACATGGAGCGCATCTCCGCCAGCCTGGGTGATCCGGCCGACCCGTTGGGCCGCAATTCCTGGGTTCGCATGTCCAGCGGCAGCTACGGCACGGTGTATTCGCGCACCGCCACCACCATGCGCCAGATCGAAGCCCAGGTGGGCACGCCGGCGATGGAACGGGCGATGAAGCTCTATTACGAGCGCTGGAAATTCCGCCACCCCGGGCTGGCCGACCTGCGCGACGCACTGGCCGAAGGAACCGGCAAACCGGCGATCGTGAACGCCGCGTTCGACGCCGCCATCTACGGTACCGGCAAGACCGACGACCGCATCAGCAGCCTGCGCAGCGAGGAAGTGCTCCCGCTGCCCGGCTATCTGGCCTACAAGGGCCGGCAAGTGCTGGTGGGCTCGAAACAGATCGACAAGGCCATTGCCGACAAGCGCAAAGCCTGGAAAGCCGCCCACCCCGATGCCAAGGCATGGGAAGGGGCATTCCCGTATCGCAGCGTGATCCTGGTGCGGCGCGCTGCGGTGCGACCGGCGCAGACCCTGCGCGTGACCTTTGCCGATGGCAGCCAGCAAGACCTGGCGGTCACTTCGCAAGACAGCTGGCAGCGCTTCGAGCTGGTCACGCGGGCCAAGGCGGTATCTGCCGAGCTGGATCCGGATGGCCACCTGCGCCTGGATGCCAACAAGCTCAACGACAGTTATTCGATTGCCGCCAAGCCGCAGGCCGCGCGCCGCTGGTTTGGCGATTTCACGGCCTTGCTGCAATCCGTTTTCGCCCTGCTGGCAACCGTCTGAGGCCTGCTTATGAACATGACGACCCGCCCGCTGCGCGCCCGTACTGCCCTGCCCCGCGCCCTGTTCACCGCCCTGCAATGGCGCCTGTTGCTGCTGTGGATGCTGACCACGCTGCTCTGTGCCCTGGTTGCCAGCCTGCCGGTCTGGGGCTGGCTGAGCGGCCAACTGGATCATTCCCTGCATGCACAGGCGATTGCCGACGGCAAGGCCCCCAGCTTGCTGCTGGATGCCCTGCTTTCGGCTGACGGCACGTTGACGGTGCTGGGCAGCAATGTCCGGGTTGCCGGGTTGCTGATGCTGCTGGCCTCGCCGCTGTTGAGTGCGGCCACCGTGGTTGCCGCGCGCAGCCGCGCGGCATTGGGCTTTGGCGAGTTGCTGCGCGGCGCGATCGGCGAATTCTGGCCGATGCTGCGCCTGCTGCTGTGGTCAGTGCTGCCGCTGGGCACCGCGATCGCGGTGATGGCCATGGGGTTCGGCATCAATGAAAAAATGCACGAGCACGCCATCCTGGCTGCCGATGTCGATTTCGGCCGCAACCTGGCCATCGGCATCGGTGTCATCCTGCTGGTACTGGCCCATGCCGGCATCGAGGCCGGGCGCGGCTGGATGGCCGCCGATGCCCGCTTGCGCTCGGCAATGAGGGCATGGTGGCGCGGCATGCGGCTGCTGTTCAAGCGCCCGATTGCCGTGCTGTCGGCCTACCTGGTGCCGACCGCACTCAGCCTGCTGCTGATGCTGGTGGTGGTGGCGGTTCGCCAGCATCTGGCAAGCGGCAGCTGGGCGGGCTTCCTGCTCGGGTTGGTGCTGGGCTGCGCGATCACCGCCAGCCTGGCCTGGGGCAAGGTGGCACGGGTGTTCACCCTGCGCGCACTGGCCGAAGACGCCCACACTCGCCGCTGATCGGGGCTGCCGATCTGGCGGCGGGCGCGGTAAGATGCGCCGGCAGTCCAATCGGGGAACAAGGACGTGGCGTTATTCGATCTGTTCAAGAAAAAAAGGCCAGCGGAAACGCCGCGGCCTGCTGCGCCCATGGCACGCCAGCACCCGGTCGGCGCTGACACCGGCGAATCCTCCTCCGAACCGCACACCGGACGCGAACGTCGCGACAGCGAGCGCCGCAATGCCCGTCCAGGCACCCGCATCCTGATCATCGACGACTCCCCCACCATCGTTGCCTTGCTCAAGCGCATGCTGGAGCAGAACCAGTACCAGGTCCTGGTGGCCTACGACGGCGAAACCGGAATCGAAATCGCCCGTCGCGAAGTGCCGGGCCTGATTTTCCTGGACATCGTCCTGCCCGGCGTGGATGGCTTCAACGTGCTGCGCACCCTGCGCCGCGACCCGGCCACCAAGACCGTGCCGATCATCATGATCAGCGGCAATGCGCAGGCGACCGAACAGTTCTACGTGCAGCGCATCGGTGCCGACGACTTCATGAAAAAACCGTTCTCGCGCCCGGAAGTGTTCAGCCGGATCACCTCCGTGCTGGATGAAAACGGCGTGCCCCGCCACACCAGTCGCAGCAGCATCCGCTCCGACGCGGCCAAGACCGCCCCGCCGTAACCGGGCAGGCGGACGCAAGACAGAAAGGGGCCGGATGGCCCCTTTCTGCAGTCAGCCGACATCCTTTCGCCTCACTGCGGCGTGACATCCACCCGCACCCGCAGGCGGTCGCCGGGGTTGTAGCTCATGCGCCGGGTGTAACGACGCCCGTTGTATTCGTAGGTCACGTCATAGGCGCTGGCGCTGCCGTAGTCACCGCCGGAATAGCTGTTGGGGTAATTGCTGGAATAGCCATCGCGCACCGGCACCGGGTCGCACACCCGCACCGTGCCGCCACGGACATAGCGGTTGCGCTGGCTCTGGTCATAGATCTCGCGCCCGGCCATGCCGCCCAGCATCGAACCCACGGCGGTAGCCGCATAGGTACCACTGCCGCCGCCGACCTTGCTGCCCAGCACCGCACCCACGATGCCGCCGGCAATGGTGGCCACGTTGCGACTGGCCTCGCTGCGATAAGCACCATTGCCACCGTTGTAACCGTTGCCGTAGCCATAGCCGTAACCGTTGTTGTAGCGGT
This sequence comes from Lysobacteraceae bacterium, assembly GCA_028868545.1. Classification (GTDB taxonomy): domain Bacteria; phylum Pseudomonadota; class Gammaproteobacteria; order Xanthomonadales; family Xanthomonadaceae; genus Thermomonas. The sequence goes on from JAGWUF010000031.1 coordinate 25,331, forward strand.
AATTTCCGCGGTCACTGCCGTCGTTCTCGTAATAGCCGGCCGTGGTGCGGTCATGACAGCGCACCCCTGCATTGGATGTGGTGCGGTAACCGTCGTCCAGTACCGGGTCGACCCGAACGACCCGGGCATAATCGTAGTAACCGCCGTCGTAGCCATCGTTGGCCGTGCGGTAGGCATTGTCGTTGCTGCTGCCATAGCCGCCGTAGGTGGATTGCGCGAATGCAGTCACGCTGGCAGTGGCAAGACCCAAGGTCAGCAGGCTGATGATGAAGCGCTTCATGATGGTATTCCCGACGCCGGGAGTGGGAAGTGGCCGGCGCAAGCAAACAGTGCGACGGCACGATTGACGCGAAGCTGAATGGTGCCGGGGCCGGCAAAACCGTTAAGCAGGCCGACAGCTGGGCAAGTCCCCCTTCCGGCCCGATGCTGCAACGCAAGAACAGCCATACGCGACCTGCGCTAAGGTGACATGGCCATGACCGCCCGTCGAACGCCCACGCGTCGGCGTGGGACGCGGACAGCCATGACGCTCTCTCCACACGACAGGAGGAACGGGCTCATGTCCTACAGCACAGCACAGATCCGCAATGTGGCCTTGGCAGGCCACCCTGGCGCCGGCAAGACCACGTTGTTCGAAGCCCTGCTGCATGCCGGCGGCGCACTGCAAACGGCAGGCAGCATCGAACGCGGCACCACGGTTTCCGATTTCGACCCGATTGAAAAAGAACGCGGCCACTCGCTGGATGCCGCCATCGCCAGCACCGACCATTTGGCCAGTTCCGGCCAGCAGATCCATCTGAATCTGATCGACACCCCCGGCTATCCGGATTTCCGCGGCCCGGCGCTGGGCGCGTTGGCGGCCGTCGAGACCGTGGCCATCGTGATCGATGCCGACATCGGCATCGCCCACGGTACCCGCCGGATGCTGGAGTACGCCAAGCAACGCGGCCTGTGCCGCGCCATCGTCATCAACAAGATCGACCATGCCGGCGCCGATCTGGCCGCATTGGTGGCGACGCTGCGCGAAGAGTTCGGCTCGGAAATGTTGCCACTGAATTTGCCTGCCGAAGGCGGTAGCAGCGTGATTGACTGCTACACCAACAGCAGCGGCGACAGCGACTTGGGGCCGGTGGCCGAGTGGCACCAGAAAATCATCGACCAGGTGGTGGAAATCAACGAAAACGTGATGGATCA
>JAGWUF010000032.1 GCA_028868545.1 Lysobacteraceae bacterium
TACCGGCCAGCGACGGCGCCGACTACCTCAAGACCATTCCCGGCTTCACCGCGCTGCGCAACGGCGGCACCAACGGCGATCCGGTGCTGCGCGGCATGTTCGGTTCGCGCCTGAACCTGCTGACCAACACCGGCAGCATGCACGGCGCCTGCCCGTCGCGGATGGACAACGCGATGTCCTACGTCGCTCCGGAAACCTTCGACGCGCTGGTGGTGGTGAAAGGCCCGCAGACGGTCAAATGGGGGCCGGTGGGCTCGGCCGGCACGGTCCGCTTCGAGCGCGACACGCCGCGCTTCGAACAACGCGAACTGCGCGCGAGCGGCAGCCTGCTCGGCGGTAGCTTCGACCGCAACGACCAGCTGCTGGAGCTGCTGGCCGGCGCGCCGCAGGGCTACGTGCGGCTGGACGCCAACCGGTCGGAAGCGCGCGACTACGACGATGGCGACGGCGCGCGCGTGCCTTCGGCCTGGCACAAGTGGAACACCGACCTGACGCTGGGCTGGACCCCCAATGCCGACACCCTGCTGGAGCTCTCCGCCGGTGCCGGCGATGCATGGGCGCGCTATGCCGGCCGCGGCATGGACGGCTCGCAGTTCCGCCGCGACAGCCTCGGCCTGCGCTTCGAAAAGGCGTTCGCCGGCACCCTGCGCAAGGTCGAGGCCAACGCCTACCGCAACGCCGCCGACCACGTGATGGACAACTACAGCCTGCGCACGCCCAACCCGATGGGCAGCATGCCGATGCCGATGGGTTCCAACGTCGAGCGCACCACCAGCGGCGGCCGGGTGGCGCTGGAATGGGGTTGGCAGGCGTTCTCGCTGGTTGCCGGTTTCGATGCGCAGCGCAGCGAACACCGTCGCCGCAACGCCCGAGGCCGCGATGCCTGGCGCGCGCAGCCGTGGACGAACGACGCCGACTTCCGCCAGCACGGGCTGTTCGCGGAGGGCACCTGGGCCGTGGCCGAGGCGCAGCGGGTGGCGGCGGGCGCGCGCGTGGATCGTGCCGAAGCCACCGACCGCCGCGCCACCCTCGGCACCCTGGCGATGGCCAATCCCAGCTTTGGCCAGACCCGCAGCGAAACCCTGCCGGCCGGCTTCATCCGCTACGAGCGCGACATCGTCGGCAGCGGTTTCGGCTGGTTCGTCGGCGTCGGCCACACCCGGCGCATGCCCGACTACTGGGAGCTGTTCTCGCCCACCCGCGGGCCGATGGGCAGCGCCAATGCCTTCCCCGGCGTGCAGCCGGAAAAGACCAGCCAGCTCGATGCCGGCCTGCAGTGGCGCGGCGCGCGCGGCAGCGCGTGGGTGTCCGGCTACGTCGGCCGGATCGAGGACTTCATCCTGTTCCGCTACATGAGCGGCGGCATGATGGGCAGCACCTCGATGGCGACCAATGTCGATGCGCGCATCCACGGCGCCGAAGCCGGCGGCGAGTTCCGCCCGACCAAGGACTGGACGCTGGGTGGCAGCGTGGCCTGGGCCTGGGGCGAGAACGTCGATGCCGGCGCGCCGCTGCCGCAGATGACGCCGCTGGAAGGTCGCTTCACCGCGGCCTGGGACAACGGCCGCTGGAACGCCGGCGTGCTGCTGCGCGCGGTGGCTGCGCAGACCCGGGTGGCGCCAATGCAGGGCAACGTGGTGGGGCGCGACCTCGGGCCCAGCGCGGGGTTCGCCACGCTGGCCTTGAACGGCGGCTATCGGTTCAGTGATCGCGTGCAACTGACGGCCGGGGTGGACAATGTGTTCGATCGCAATTACAGCGAACACCTGAACCTGGCCGGCAACGCCGACTTCGGCTATCCGGCCGATCCGGTGCGCATCAACGAGCCCGGGCGCAATCTCTGGCTGAAGCTCAACTTCGCGCTGTGATGCACGGATGATGCCGTTCGTGGCGAGGCGATCAAGCCACGAACGGCATCGCACCAAACCGATATCGAGGTACAGACAATGAAGCAATGGACGGGTTGGATCGCGGCGCTGTGCCTGCTGGCAGGCAGCGCGATGGCTGGCAAGGCCGATGTGCGGGTGGTGGAGGCGTGGTCGCGCGCGGTGCCGGCGGTGGCGCCGGTGGCGGGCGGGTTTCTCACCGTCGTCAATGATGGCGATGTGGACGACCGCCTGCTGCGGGTGGAAAGCGACATCGCCCAGCGGGTGGAACTCCACCAGATGCGCAACGACGGCGGGGTGATGCGAATGCGCGCGCTGCCCGAAGGCGCGGTGGTGCCCGCGCACGGCAAGCTCGAGCTCAAGCCCGGCGGCTACCACCTCATGCTGATCAAGCCGCGTCGCGCGCTGGTGGAGGGCGGCCATTTCGAAGCCACGCTGGTGTTCCAGCGCGCCGGCCGGGTGCCGGCCACGTTCGAAGTGCGGGCGCTGGGTGCGGGCGGCGGCTGAGGCGAGCGCAGGCGCCCTTTCATTACGCAATGCATTCCCTCTCCCACTTGACACGAGCAATTACATCTGTAATCTGCAGAAAAGATTACGGATGTAAACGATGCAGATCAGTGAAGCCGAATCGGTGGTGATGGACGTGCTCTGGGCGCGCAGCCCGTTGGGTGCGGACGAGGTGGTGCAGGCCCTGGCCGGCCAGCAAGACTGGCAGGAGGCCACCATCAAAACCTTGCTGAATCGCCTGCTCAACAAGGGCGCGATCCGGGCCGAGAAAGACGGTCGGCGCTACTTATATGCGCCGCAGGTCAAGCGCGAGGACTGGGTGCTGGAAGAAAGCCGGGGCCTGCTGGATCGCCTGTTCGATGGCCGGGTGGCGCCGCTGGTGGCGCATTTTTCCGCGCATCGGAAATTGAGCAAAAAAGACGTGGCCGAGCTGCGCAAGCTGCTGGAGGAGATCGACGATGGCAAGCCATGAACTGCTGCAGGGATTGATCGAGGCGATTGTGGCCGGCAGCGCCGCCATCGTGCTGGTGCTGGTGCTGCGCAAGCCCATGCGCAAGGCGTTCGGGGCGCAGGTCGCCTACGCGCTGTGGCTGCTGCCACCATTGGCAATCCTGGCAACACTGCTACCGGCGGCAACGGTCGCGGTTGAACGAATGCCGGCGACCTCGGCACTGGTGCTGCCGGCGGGCGTCGCGGCAGCGGCTGCGCCTGTGCTGCCCGCCATCGACATCGCAACGGGGTTGCTGGCGCTGTGGGTAGTGGGCGCGCTGGTCGGCGCGGGCTGGCTGTGGCGTGCGCAGGCCGCCTTCCGCCGTGGGCTGGGCATGCTGTTGCCGCATGGCGACGTGCTGTGCGCGCAGACTGCAAGCGCGGGTCTGCCGGCCACGCTGGGCCTGTGGCGTCCACGGATCGTGCTGCCGTCCGATTTCGAGGAACGCTTCGACCCGGCGCAGCGCGCATTGGTGCTGGCGCACGAACGCCGCCACGTCGCCCGCCGTGATTCCTGGGCCAACGCCGCCGCCGCGCTGCTGCGCTGCCTGTTCTGGTTCAACCCGTTGTTCCACCTGGCCGCCGCGCGCATGCGTCACGACCAGGAGCTGGCCTGCGACGCCGACGTGCTCGCGGCCCACCCGCAGCAACGCCGCCGCTACGGCGATGCCCTGCTCAATGTCCAGCTCGCGCTGCAGACCGCCCCGCTGGGCTGCCACTTCGGCTTCGGCCACCCGCTCAAGGAGAGGATCATGCTGCTGAATCGTGAACGGCCCGCGCTGCGGATGCGGCGGGCGGGAATGGCGCTGCTGGCGCTGGCCGCGGGTGCAACCGCATGGAGCGTGTGGGCCACGCAGCCGCCGCGTACGCAGGCGCTTCCGGCAACCGGCGATTTCACCGCCGAGATCGAATACAGCCGCGATGCGGGCACGCCTGCGCGGTCGGTGCTGACCAAGCGGTTCGGCGAATCGTTCACCTTGCCGGGTGGCGACGGCAGGGCAATCAGTGCCCGCGTGCAGCCGGTTCGCCTGCAGGGTGGGTTGGGCCATGACATCGCGATGCAGATTGCGCAGGACGGCAAGCAGATTGCCGCGCCGCGGATGGTGGTGCGCGATGGCCAGCCGGCAAGCATGCGCCAAGGCGAGGACGTGGCCGGGCATTTCCGCGGCATGGCTCTGCGCATGCTGATCGCCGCGCGCGATCCGCAGGCCGCGCTGAAGGGCGCGCGCACGTTGCAGCCTCCGCCCGCACCCGCCGCGCCGCCCGCGCCACCGGCACCGCCGAAGATGGCCGTGCCGCCGCCGCCCGCCGCACCCGCGCCGCCGCCCGTGCCGGCGATCGCGGCGCTGCAATCCGGCGGCGTGGATCAGGCGTCGCGCGCGCTGCACCCGCCGCGCTATCCGGCGGAGGCGCTGAAGGAAGGCAGGACCGGCGTCACCGTGCTGGTGGTGGATGTCGACGCCCGCGGTGGCGTCACCGGAGTCAAGGTCGAGCGTTCTTCCGGCGATGCGCGGCTGGATCTGGCGGCGCAGGAGGCGGCGGCGAAGTGGAAGTTCACCCCGGCGACGAAGAAGGGCCGGGCGGTGGCGGGCAAGGTGCGGGTACCGGTGGAATTTGCACTGGATGCCCCCGTGAAGCCGGCTGCAGGCTGAGGCGAGGATGCAGAAATACCAACGCCGGCATTGCGCCGGCGTTGGTGTTCATGCAGCAGGCGGGATTACTTTCCCAGTGTCTGATTCAGCAGCTGGGCCAGACGCTCGCCGGCCAGGTGCACGCGGGCTTCGGCCAGCGGACGGAATTTGTCCAGATAGGCGTGATCCATCTTGTGTTCGTTGTCGGCCGGGTAGATGCCTTGCGTGTCGATCAGCTTGCAGGATTCTTCCGCCCACGCCAGCGGGGTGCCGGTGGCAGTTTGCGCGGGGTTCCAGGGTTGCCGGTTCAGTCGCTTGGCGTAGTCCATCAGCTTGAGGTTGCCGCTGGCGAGGATGTAGTAATCCCAGATCGAGTGCAGGTTGGTGCCCATCACGCCATCGACATAGCTTTTCCGGGCGTAGGCTTCGGGCGCAATCGGCGTGCGCAGGCTGATCTGGAAGCGGTTGCCGCCGCTGTCGGTGCGGTTGCCGGCGTGCAGGGGCTGGTGCTCGTCACCCACGAAATGCACCACGAACTTGAGCGCGTCGCGGCGCGCCTCCAGCGACTGGTTGGGGTCACCCAGGATGGCCAGCTGCGTATTGATGGCAGCCACCACGCAATTGCCGTCGGGGCAATCGCGTTCCAGCTGGAAGTCGCAGCCGCCGCCCTTGGCATTGATGTAGTGCCAGCGCGCGGTGGCCTTGAAGCGCTCCGGGTCGTCATTGCGCAGGTCATCGGCCCAGCTGGCTACCCCGGCCAGGGTGGGGTTGGGCTCGCCGGCCAGCAGCTTGGCCACCTCGGCGCGGGCCTTGGGATTCAGGTGGCGCTGCGCCAGCTCGCCCACCAGTGCGTGGCCCAGCGCGCCCCAAGCCCAGGCAGCGGTGACCGGCAGCAGGCAAAGCGCGCTGGCAATGAGGAAACAACGCAGGATTCTGGTCATGGCATGCCGACAAGGGAGGGAGGCGTTAAAATGATAAACCCACGCGTCGGGTTCGGCGCGCATTTCCCAGGAGTTTTCCCGCAATGGCAATCAAGGTCGGCATCAACGGCTTCGGCCGCATCGGGCGCTGCGTGTTCCGCGCGGCGGTGCAGAATTTCGGCGACGACATCGAGATCGTCGGCATCAACGACCTGCTGGAGCCGGATTACCTGGCCTACATGCTGCGCTACGACTCCGTGCACGGCCGCTTCCAGGGCGACGTGAAGGTCGAGAACGGCAACCTGGTGGTGAACGGCAGGACCATTCGCCTGACCGCCGAGCGCGACCCGGCCAACCTGAAGTGGGGCGACATCGGTGCTGACGTGGTGATCGAGTCCACCGGCCTGTTCCTGACCGACGAGACCGCACGCAAACACGTTGCCGCCGGCGCGAAGAAGGTGATGATGTCGGCGCCGTCGAAGGACGCCACGCCGATGTTCGTGTACGGCGTCAACCACGCCAAGTACGCCGGCGAGCAGATCATCTCGAATGCCTCCTGCACCACCAATTGCCTGGCGCCGGTGGCCAAGGTGCTGCACGACAAGTGGGGCATCAAGCGCGGCCTGATGACCACCGTGCACGCCGCCACCGCCACCCAGAAGACCGTCGATGGCCCGTCCAACAAGGACTGGCGCGGCGGCCGCGGCATCCTCGAGAACATCATCCCGTCGTCCACCGGCGCGGCCAAGGCGGTCGGCGTGGTGATCCCGGAACTCAACAAGAAGCTCACCGGCATGAGCTTCCGCGTGCCTACCAGCGACGTGTCGGTGGTCGACCTGACCGTGGAGCTGGACAAGCCCGCCACCTACGCCGAGATCTGCGCGGAGATGAAGGCGCAATCGGAAGGCGCGCTGAAGGGCGTGCTGGGCTACACCGAAGAGAAAGTGGTGGCCACCGACTTCCGCGGCGACGCCCGCACCAGCATCTTCGACGCCGAAGCCGGCATCGCGATGGACGAGACCTTCGTCAAGCTGGTGAGCTGGTACGACAACGAATGGGGCTACTCGAACAAGTGCCTGGAAATGGTCAAGGTGATGGCGAAGTAAGTCTTCGCCTGCTTGTCCTGCGAAGCCCCGCCGCGTGCGGGGCTTCGCGTTTCACGTACAGGCGGGCCTGCGCTTGCAATAATGCCTGCAGATTTCGCTGACGATGGATGCGTGCATCGATGACGCAACAAGACCCCGCGGTGACCGCTGCCGCCGAGATTCCCGACGCCGCGCAGCTGGCCGCACTGGTGGATCGCTTCTACGACCGCATCCAGGTGCATCCGCAGCTGGGGCCGATCTTCAATGCGCACGTCCACGACTGGCCGGCACACAAGCAGTTGCTGACCTCGTTCTGGTGTTCGGTCGTGTTGCGCGCCGGCAGCTATCGCGGCAACCCGATGGCGGCGCATTTCAATCGCGGCATCGAGACCCGGCACTTCGTGCAGTGGCTGGCGTTGTGGCGCGAAACCGCAGACGATGTGTTGTCACCCGCGCAAGCTGCATTGGTGCACGAATACGCCCAGCGCATCGGCCGCAGCCTGCGTTACGGGTTGGGGCTGCCGGAGCCGCGCAGCGACGTGGTGGCGCTGGAGGTGCTGGAGGATGCACCGCCCCGCGCGCCGCGCGAACGCCTGCCGCGTGGTGGATAAGCGCGGGAACGCCGGATGATGCGGGCCGACACCACTGCCAGCTGGAGCTTGCGCAAACGTCTGGCGCTGGGGCTGGTGCTGACCACGCTGCTGCCGGTGTTGTTGTTCAGCGTGGCGATGCTGTGGAGCCAGTGGCAGCGTGACATCAGCGAGTTGCGGCTGCGGCTGGATGCCAACGCGCGATTGAGTGCGAGCGTGATCGATGATTTCCTGGAATCCCAGCTGGCGGGGGTCCGTTTGCAGGCGGAGCAGGCAAGTGCCGGCGCGGGCGTCAGTGACGATGATCTGGCCCGCTTGCTGACGATCTATCCGGCGATGTTGCGCGCCTTGCATGTGGATGGCGACGGGAATGTCGCCGCCATGCGGGATGTTCGCCAGCGCCTGCCGTCACGCATTCCCGTCAATGTGGCGAATGAAGAGTGGTTCAAGGCCACCCGCAACCAGTACCGCGCACATATCTCGGATGTGTTCAAGCGCCCGATCTACGGGGATGAAGTGGTGGTTGCGATCTCCGCGCCTGTCTTTCGCAAGCGGCAGATCGAGAGCGTGCTGCAGGCCGCCATTCCGGTGGAGAGCATTGCCAGATTGAGTGCCGACAGCCTGGCGCGACGGCGGCTGGAGCTGTTGCTGCTCGATCGCGGCAATCATGTCGTCTATGCAGGCCCCGGGTTGCGCTGGAAGCCGCTGGACGATGCGGGCGATGCCGGCATGATGCTTCGCAACCTGGCGACGACCGCAGATCGGGAAGGGCAGATGCAACGCCGTGACAACCTGCTGCGCACGGGGGGCGGCGCCTACGTCGAGGCAGTCACGATGCGCAATCAATGGACGTTGGCACTGGTTGCGCCGCGGGAAACGGTGCTGGCGCCCTTGACCCCGCGGTTGCTGCTGCTGGGTACCTTGCTGTTGATCACCCTGCTGGGCATGTCGTGGGCGCTGTGGCGGCAATGGCAGTTGCTGCGAGCCAGTATCGGCTATCTGGTGGGCAGCCTGCGCGGGTATGCACTGGGTGGGCAATTGGAAGACCAGGCCAAGGCCAGCATGCCGGATGAGATGCGGCCGCTGATGACAGGGATTGGCGAGCTGGCCACGCGCTTGAACCGGGCTTATCGCGAGTTGCAGCAGGTGCTGGGCGAACGCGAGGCGACCATCGAGGAGCGCACCGAGTCGCTGCAGCGGGCGGTGGCCGAACTGGATCGGCTGAGCCGCACCGACGCCTTGACCGGCTGCCTGAACTACCGCGGCTTTGCGGAGCAGGGGAAGCAGTTGTGGCAGGCGGCACAGGCAGGCGATCTGGCGTTGTCGGTACTGGCATTGGATATCGATCATTTCAAGCGCTACAACGATCACTACGGCCATGCTGCCGGGGATGGCGTGCTGCGACGGTTCGCCGGTGCGGTACGCAGCGCCTTGCTGCATGCCGATGATGTGCTGGCGCGTTCCGGCGGCGAAGAGTTCGTGGTGTTCCTGCCCGGCAGCGGGCTGGAGCAGGCGCGCAAGGTCGCCGAACGGGTGTGCCAGCGGGTGCGGTCAGCCGATATCGAACATGCCGGGGCGGCAGGCGGGTTCCTGACGGTCAGCATCGGAGTGGCCGCGAAAGCGCCGGGGGATGTCGATCTGGATGATGTGCTCAAGCGTGCCGACAAGGCCTTGTATCGTGCCAAGGCCGAAGGGCGGGATCGGGTCAGCCTTTAGCGTCGGCATAAGCCGGCAGGGCGGTCCGTCTGGAAACCGAACTGGCGCACGGCGACAATAGCCACTTCCTCCCCCTGAGCCGACCCACTGCCATGACCCTCCAGCGCATGACCGACCTCGACCTCGCCGGCAAGCGGGTGTTGATTCGCCAGGACCTCAACGTGCCGGTGGCCGACGGCCGGGTGACGTCGGATCTGCGTATCGTCGCCTCGATTCCCACCCTCAAGCTGGCGCTGGAAAAGGGCGCGGCAGTGCTGGTGACCTCGCACCTCGGCCGCCCCAAGGAAGGCACCTGGAGCGAGGCCGATTCGTTGGCGCCGGTGGCCGCGCGGCTGTCCGAATTGCTGGGTTTTCAGGTACCGCTGGTGAAGGACTATCTGGACGGCGTGGACGTGGCCCCCGGCCAGTTGGTGCTGCTGGAAAACTGCCGCATGAACGTCGGCGAGAAGGCCGACGACGAAGCGCTGTCGAAGCGGTACGCCGCGCTGTGCGACGTGTTCGTGATGGACGCGTTCGGCACCGCGCACCGCGCCCAGGCCTCCACCCACGGCGTCATCCGCTTCGCCAAGCAGGCTTGCGGCGGGCCGCTGCTGATGGCCGAACTGGACGCACTGGACAAGGCGCTGGCCAATCCCGCGCGGCCGCTGCTGGCCATCGTCGCCGGCAGCAAGGTATCCACCAAGCTGGAACTGCTGGGCAACCTGGTCGGCAAGGTGGACCAGCTGATCGTTGGCGGCGGCATCGCCAATACCTTCATCGCCGCACTGGGCCACGGCGTCGGCAAGTCACTGGTGGAAATGGATCTGCTGGATACCGCGAAAGCCATCATGGCCGATGCGCATGCGCGCGGTGCCGACATCCCGCTGCCGCTGGACGTGGTGGTGGCCCCGGCGTTCGCCGCCGACGCGCCGGCCACGGTCAAGCCGGTGGACGCGGTGGGTGCGGACGACATGATCCTCGACATCGGGCCGGCCACCGCGACCCGCTACGCCGAGATCGTCGGCAAGGCCGGCACCGTGGTCTGGAATGGCCCGGTCGGCGTGTTCGAATTCGATGCCTTCGGCCATGGCACCGAAGCAGTGGCGCGTGCGATCGCGGCATCGAAAGCGTTCTCGATCGCCGGCGGCGGCGACACCCTGGCGGCGGTGGACAAGTACGGCATCAAGGATGCGGTGTCCTACATTTCCACCGGCGGCGGTGCTTTCCTCGAATACCTCGAAGGCAAGACCCTGCCGGCGGTGGCGGCGCTGGCGGCACGCGCGCGGTAATCGTTTGCAAAGAGGGTTGCCGACATGCGGCTGTGATAGCGTGGACGGATCATCTGGACAACGATGGCATCCACGCGCTCCATGACCACTGCCAACCCCGAACAACGCCGCCACACCCGCATCGTCGCCACCCTGGGCCCGGCCACCGATCCGCCGGAGGTGCTGGAGGCGATCCTGCGTGCCGGGGTGGATGTGGTGCGTTTGAACTTCTCGCACGGCGATCCTTCGACACAGGTGGCACGCGGCGAGGCGGTGCGGGCGATGGCCGCGAAGATCGGTCGCGAAGTCGGCATCCTCGCCGATCTACCGGGCCCGAAGATCCGCGTGGAAACCTTTGCCGAAGGCAAGGTGCAGCTCAAGGCCGGCCAGCGCTTCGACCTGGTGGCCCGCCTCGATGCCCCCCCGGGCGACGCCACCCAGGTGGGCGTGAGTTATCTGGAATTGCCCGGCGACGTGGTACCCGGCGATGTACTGCTGCTGGATGACGGCATCGTGCAGCTGCAGGTCACCGCGATCGAAGGCGAGCGTATCGTCACCACCGTGCTCAATGATTGCGTGCTGTCCAACCGCAAGGGCCTGAACAAGCAGGGCGGCGGGTTGTCGCTGGGTGCGATCACCGAGAAAGATCGCGAGCTGATCGTCATTGCCGCCGGCATGGACGTGGACTTCATCGCGGTGTCGTTCTGCCGCAACGCCGAAGACATGCACGAGGCGCGCCGGGTGGCGCGCGCGCACGGCTGCAAGGCCGGGCTGGTGGCGAAGATCGAGCGTGCCGAGGCGATCGAGAACCTCGCCGAAATCGTCGATGCCAGCGACGTGGTGATGGTGGCGCGCGGTGATCTGGGCGTGGAAATCGGCGATGCCGAACTGCCCGGGCTGCAAAAAAAGATCATCCGCGAATCGGTGGCGCGCGAGAAAGTCGTCATCACCGCCACCCAGATGCTGCAATCGATGGTGGACAGCCCCATCCCCACCCGCGCCGAGGTGCTGGACGTGGCCAACGCGGTGATCGACGGCACCGACGCGGTGATGCTGTCGCAGGAATCCGCCGCCGGCAACTGGCCGGTGCGCGCGGTGGAAGCGATGGCGCGCATCTGCATGGGCGCGGAAAAACAGTTCGAGGCCGACACCGATTTCGAGCAAACCAAGCGCGGCCTGGCGCGCGCCGACCAGGCCATCGCCATGGCCACCATGTTCCTGTGCGAACACGTCGGCGTGCGTGCGGTGGTGGCGATGACCGAATCCGGCGGCACCGCCCGCTACCTGTCGCGGTTCCGCAGCGCGGTGCCGATCTACGCGTTCTCCCACCACGAAAGCGCGCGCCGCCGCATGGCACTGATGCGCGACGTGTTCCCGATGGACTACGACAGTCGCGGCCAGACCCCGCGCCAGGCCGCCCGCGGCAGCATCCGCCTGCTGGTGGAGGCCGGCCTGCTGGCCGCCGGCGACCGCGTGGTGTTCACCAGCGGCGAACACATGGAAACCAAGGGTGCCACCAACACCCTGCGCCTGCTGGAAATCGGTACCGACGGCCACGCGACCGGGCTGGGAGAGTTGTAGCGTCGCGCGCGCCTCGCCGGATCACCCGTTCGGCCTGCATCCGCCGGCGGTTGCGGCCGGGAAGGCGGTCGGCGGGCCGGCTATAATGCGCGGATTCCTTCCGCCAGCCGAGCCGTGTCCATGAGCATCGAACAACTTGCCGAAACCGCCCGCGCCATGGTTGCCCCGGGCAAGGGCATCATCGCCATCGACGAATCTTCCGCCACCTGCAAGAAGCGCTTCGACGGCGTCGGCATCGCGTGCACCGAGGAAACCCGCCGCGCCTACCGCGAGCTGCTGCTGACCGCGCCGAACGCCAACCAGTACCTGTCCGGCGCGATCCTGTTCGACGAAACCCTGCGCCAGTCCACTCGTGACGGCGTGCCGTTCGCCAAGTACATGCTGGACAACGGCATGATCCCGGGTATCAAGGTGGACAAGGGCACGGTGCCGCTGGCCGGCTTCCCCGGCGAGCTGGTGACCGAGGGCCTGGACGGCCTGCGCGACCGCCTCAAGGAGTACTACACGCTCGGCGCCCGCTTTGCCAAGTGGCGCGCGGTGATCACCATCGGCGAGGACATCCCCTCGGGCACCTGCATCGAGGCCAACAGCCATGCGCTGGCGCGCTATGCGGCGTTGTGCCAGGAGCAGGGGCTGGTGCCGATGGTCGAGCCGGAAGTGCTGATGGACGGCGACCACGACATCGGTACCTGCTTCGAAGTGACCGAAGTGGTGCTGCGCTCGCTGTTCGATGCGCTGTACAACCAGAGCGTGATGCTGGAAGGCACCATCCTCAAGGCCTCGATGGTGGTGTCGGGCAAGAATTGCGACGAGCAGGCCAGCGTCGAGGAAGTGGCCGAGTCCACACTGATGTGCCTGAAGTCGGCGGTGCCGGCGATCCTGCCGGGCATCGTGTTCCTGTCCGGTGGGCAGAGCGACGAGGACGCCACCGCGCACCTGAACGCCATGAACCAGATGGGCCCGAACCCGTGGCCGCTGTCGTTCTCGTATGGCCGAGCCATGCAGCAGGCCGCGCTGAAGCTGTGGGCCGCCGACATGACCGGCAACTACGCCAAGGCCCAGCAGACCGTGTTCGAGCGCGCCAAGGCCAACGGACTGGCGGCGCTGGGGCAGTGGCAGGGCTGAGGCTGCGCGTCACGACAGCACGTCGCGCGGCATCACGACAAACGCCGGCCTTGTGCCGGCGTTTGCGTTTCGCACAGCGCACGAAGGCGGTTCGGGTTGAGTGTGCTGGCCGGCACAACATCCCAGCCGATGGCACAGGTCACTGTCATCGGCGCCGGCTACACTCGGCTGTCCGCTGGATCGAGCTGCCTCATGCCGTCGTTTCGCCCCCGTTTTCTTGTGTTGGTTGCCGCCGCCTTGACCCTTGTGGCGTGCGGGAAATCCGGCAAGCCGGACCCGGGCGGGCCCGCTGGCCGCAGCAAGCCACCGGTGCCGGTGGTCATGGCCACGGTGGCGCTGCAGGACTGGCATGACAGCCTGCGCGCGCTGGGCACGGTGCGTGCGCACGAGGCGGTGACGGTAACCGCCAAGGTCAGCGAAACCGTGCAGCAGGTGCATTTCGACAGTGGCCAGGAGGTGGCGAAAGGCGCGCCGCTGGTGACACTCAGCGGGCAGCAGCAACAGGCCTTGCTGGCTTCGGCGCAGGCCCAGAGCAAGGATGCCGAGGCGCAGTTCCAGCGGCTGTCGCAATTGGGCGGCCAGCAGTTGGTGGCCCGCAGCGCCGTGGATACCGCCCGCGCCAGCCGCGATGCCGCGCGCGCGCAGGCTGATCAAATTCGCGCCAATTTGAGTGACCGGGTGATCCGCGCACCGTTTGCCGGGGTGTTGGGTATCCGCCAAGTCAGTCCCGGTGCCTTGGTGACACCGGGTACGGCGATCGCCACCCTGGATGACATCGCCAGTGTGTATGTGGACTTCCCGGTGCCGGAAACCGAGCTGGCCGACGTGGCAGTCGGGCAGGTGCTGCAGGGCAGGACTGCAGCCAACCCGGGGGATGTCTTCGGCGGCAAGGTGGAGACCGTGTCGGCGCGGCTGGATGCGGTTTCCCGCGCCGCCACCGTGCGTGCTGCCTTCCCCAACCCGCAGCGCCGGCTCAAGCCCGGCATGCTGGTGGAGGTGGCCTTGGTGCGTGCCACCCGGCCCGCCATCGTGGTGCCGGAATTGGCGGTGCAGCAGATGGGTGCGGAAACCTTCGTCTGGCGGGTGCAGCCGGGGGATGCGGTGGAGAAGGTGGACGTGGTGGTAGGCGGTCGCACTCCCGGGCTGGTGATGTTGAAGGACGGCATTCGCGTCGGTGATCGCATCGTCGTCGAAGGCACCGGCAAATTGCAGCAGGGTGCGAAGGTGACCGTCGGCAAGCCCGATGCCGCTGCGCAGCCGGGCAAGCACTGAGCGATGAAACTGTCCGATCTTTCGATCAAGCGGCCGGTGCTGGCCGTGGTGATGAGCCTGTTGCTGGTGGTGCTGGGCACGATCTCGTTTCTGCGCCTGACCTTGCGTGAATTGCCGGCCATCGATCCGCCGATCGTCTCGGTGCAGGTGAACTATCCGGGCGCTTCGGCCGGCGTGGTGGAAACCCGCATCACCAAGCCGCTGGAAGATGCGCTGGCCGGCATCGAGGGCATCAACACGATTGATTCCAACAGCCAGAACGGCAGCTCGCGGATCAGTATTGAATTCTATCCAACGCGTGACATCGAGGCTGCCGCCAACGACGTGCGCAATGCCGTGAGCCGCGTGGCCGACCGCATCCCGGTGGAAGCCACCGCGCCTGAAATCAGCAAGGTGGAAGCCGATTCCGATGCCATCATCTGGTTCAACCTGCGCTCGACACAGATGGACCAGATGCAGATGTCGGACTACGCGCAGCGTTATCTGGTCAACCGATTTTCCAGCCTGCAAGGCGTGGCACGGGTGTTCCTGGGCGGCAGCCAACGCTATGCCATGCGGGTGTGGCTGGATGGCGACAAATTGGCCGCGCGCGGGCTGACCGCCGCCGATGTGGAAGGCGCGCTGCGCAGCGAAAACGTGGAGTTGGGTGCGGGCCGCATTGAATCCACCCAGCGCGATTTCATCCTGCGGGTGGCGCGCGACTACACCACACCGGAGGCCTTCGCGCAGATGCCGCTGGGCAAGGGCAGCGATGGCTACGTGGTGCGGCTGGGCGATGTGGCGAAGGTGGCGCTGGAATCGACCGAGCGTCGCGCCTACTACCACAGCAATGGCGAGCCGGCGATGGGGATCGGCATCGTCAAAACATCTACCGCGAATAGTCTGGAAGTGGCCAAAGAAGCGATTGCCGAAGCCGACCGCATTCGTCCCGGCCTGCCCAAGGGCACCGACATCTACGTGGCCTACGACAGCACCACCTTCATTTCGGCGGCGGTGGCACGCGTGTATGAAACGCTGGTGGAGGCGGTGGTGCTGGTCCTGCTGGTGATCTGGCTGTTCCTCGGCAGCGTGCGTGCCGCGCTGATCCCGGCGGTGACGGTGCCGGTCTGCGTGATCGCCGCGTTCATCGCGCTGTATGCCTTCGGCTTCTCGATCAACCTGCTGACCCTGCTGGCACTGGTGCTGTGCATCGGGCTGGTGGTGGACGACGCCATCGTGGTGGTGGAGAACATCCAGCGCCGCGTCGACCTGGGTGAGCCGGCGCTGGTGGCCGCCAGGCGCGGGACGAAACAGGTGGCGTTCGCGGTGCTGGCCACCACCGCGGTGCTGATCGCGGTGTTCCTGCCGGTAGGCTTCCTGCAGGGCAATACCGGGCGGCTGTTCCGCGAGCTGTCGGTGGCGATGGCGGCGGCGGTGGCGATTTCCGCCTTCGTCGCGCTGACCCTGACGCCGATGATGGCCAGCAAGTTGCTGCGCCCGCACACCGGCCCGCATGCGGTGCATGAAAACAAGGTCAGCACGTGGCTCAATGCGCGCTTCATGACGCTGGCCGACATCTATCGCGGGCTGCTGGGGCGCAACGTTCACCGCATCTGGCTGTTCGGCGGCCTGATGCTGGCGGCGGTGGTGGCGCTGGTGGCCCTGTTCAAGCTGTTGCCCAGCGAGCTGGCACCGTCCGAAGACCGCGGTTCGTTCCAGCTGATGATGGAGGGCCCGGAAGGTGCCGGCTTCGACTACACCGTTGGCCAGATGAAGAAGGTGGAAGCCATCCTGGCCCGCGAAACCGGCCCCGACAAATCCATCCTGCGCGCCAATCCGCGCGTGCCTGGCAGTTTCGGTGCCAGCGAGGAAATGCACACCGGACGTGCGATGGTGTTCCTGCAGCCGTGGGACAAACGCGACAAAAGCACGGTCGAACTGGCGGGGGAACTGGAAAAGAAATTCTCCGGACTGACTGGCGTGCGCGTGCGCACGATGGCTGGTGGCGGGCTGGTGCGCAGCCGCGGCCAGCCGTTCCAGCTGGTGCTGGGCGGGCCGGACTACAAGGAACTCGCGCAGTGGCGGGACATCATGCTGGCGAAAATGGCCGACAACCCCGGCTTCCTGGGCCCGGATTCGGACTACAAGGAAACCCGCCCGCAGATGCGGGTGGTGATCGACCGCCAGCGCGCCGCCGACCTCGGCGTCACCGCCGCACAAGTGGGACAGGCACTGCAAACCATGATGGGTGGCATCCGTGCCACCACCTTCGTCGACAACGGCGAGGAATACGACGTCAAGCTGCAGGCCGACCGCAACGGCCGGGATTCGGTGGCGGCGCTGGAGTCCTTGCAGGTGCGCGGGCGCGGCGGCGTGCTGGTGCCCTTGTCGAACCTGGTGACGCTGAAGGAAGTGGCCGAGCCGGGCACGCTGAATCGCTTCAACCGACTGCGCTCGATCACCCTGAGCGCACGTCTGGCCGAAGGCTATCCGCTGGGTGATGCCGTGGCATGGGCGCAGCAAACCGCCCGCGTGTCCCTGCCGGATTATGCGCAGCTCGGCTGGAAGGGCGAGTCGCGCGAATTGCAGCAGTCCGGTGGCGAGGTGCTGGTCACGTTCGCGCTGGCGCTGCTGATCGTGTACCTGGCGCTGGCCGCGCAGTTCGAAAGCTTCCTGCATCCGCTGGTGATCATGCTGACCGTGCCACTGGGCGTGCTGGGGGCGTTGCTCGGGCTGTGGGTCACCAAGGGAACGGTCAATCTGTTCTCGCAGATCGGCATCGTGATGCTGGTGGGGCTGGCGGCGAAGAACGGGATCCTGATCGTGGAGTTCGCCAACCAGTTGCGCGACGCCGGCCGCAGCATCCACGACGCCATCGTGGAAGCGGCGTCGATCCGTCTGCGCCCGATCCTGATGACCTCCATCGCCACCGTGATGGGCGCGGTGCCGCTGGTGATCTTCGGTGGCCCGGGCTCGGCCAGCCGTGCCACCATCGGCATCGTCATCGTGTTCGGCGTGAGCTTCTCCACCCTGCTGTCGTTGTTCGTGGTGCCGGCGTTCTATGCAGTGCTGGCGAAGTACACGCATTCGCCGGAAGCGTTGGCGCATGAACTGGAAACGCTTGAAGCGCAAACCCCGCAAGCCGGTGGGCATGCGTGATGGCCGGCACCGCCCCCGCAAGGTGATGCTAGCAAGCCAATGAGGTCTGGAAACCATGTCACGACGCAGCGAGCATTCCCCGTTTTCCAACCCGTCCCCGGTGTGGGGCACGCAAGGGCGGGACAAGCACCCCCATCCCAACCCTTCCCGCGTGAAGGGGGAAGGGCTTGAGGGCGCGAGCGAGTTGCGCCTGTATGGCTTGAACGCCGTGCAGGCGGTGTTTTCCCGACGCCCGCAGGCGATTCGCAAGGTGTACCTGCTGGAATCGCGCATCCCGCAATTGCAGCCGTTGCTGAAATGGTGCGTGGCGCAGCGCGTGGGTTATCGGGTGGTGGATGCGGGCGATTTGCAGAAGCTGGCGGCCAGTGCACATCACGAAGGCGTGGTGGCCGACGTGCTGCGGGCCGAGCCGGTGCCGCTGTCGCGCTGGCTGCGCGATCTGCCGGCCGGGCCGCACTGCGTGTTGTGGCTGGATGGGGTGGGCAACCCGCACAATTTCGGCGCGATCCTGCGCAGCGCGGCGCATTTTGGCGTGTCGGCCATCTTGTTGCCCAAGCACGCCACGTTGGCGTTGTCGGGCGCGGCGGCGCGGGTGGCCGAAGGTGGTGCCGAAGCGGTGCCGCTGGTGCGGCTGGGCCGCGAGGACAACAGCCTGGCGCAGTTGCGCGGTGCCGGCTTTCAGCTGGCCGCCACCGTGGTGCGCGGCGGCAGCGATCTGTTCGCCGTCACCCTGCCGCAGCGCCTGATCTACGTGCTGGGTGCGGAAGGCGAGGGGATGTCGCCGGCGCTGGCCGCAGCCTGCGATCTGCGGCTGTCGATCCCCGGCAGCGGCGCGGTGGAAAGCCTGAACGTGGCCGCCGCCACCGCCGTGTTGCTGGCGCAGTGGGCACTGCGCCGTTGATGAGTTGAGGCCGGCGCGGCTTACTTTTTCGGGGATGCCGGCGGCGCCTTCAGGGCACTGCCGAAATCGCCCTGCGCATCGGCCGCCAGGTAACTGAAAGCCACATACGCGGCGACGTTCTGCGCCAGCTCGACGGGGTCGATCTTGTCCAGGGTGTCGTCCGGCGTGTGGTGGTAGTCGAAATATTTGCTGGCGTCCTGTGCCAGCCCGGCGCAGGCCATGCCGATGGCGTTGAACGGGGAGGTGTCGGGGCCACAGCCTTCGGTGTCCTCGCGATGGGCAATCCCCAGCGGGGCCAGCACCTGCGCGATCTGCGCCACGGCATCCTTTGCGTAGTCGGGCACCTTGGCATTGAAAGCGTAGATGCGGCCCGCGCCCAAGTCACTTTCTGCGCCAATCTGGTGCTGGGTGATTTGCGCTTTGTGGGCCTCGGCATAGGCGCGGCCGCCGAACAGGCCCTGCTCTTCGTTGGCGAAGGCGATGACGCGGATCGTGCGCGCCGGGCGTTGCGCCCTGGGCAATTGGCCGATCAGGTGGCCGGCGGCCATGCTGATGCCGATGCCGGCGCCGTCGTCGATCGCGCCGGTGCCCAGGTCCCAGGAATCCAGGTGGCCGCCGATGACCACCACTTCATCCGGCTTGCTGCGGCCGGTGATTTCGCCGATGACATTCTGCGAGGTGTATTCGCCGTTCCAGCCGCAATCCAGTGCCAGCTTCACGCGGGTGGGCCCCAGTGCCGCCAGCCGCGCCAACTGGTCGGCGTCGGGCAGCGACAGCGCCGCCATCGGGATGGGGGTCAGGCCGGGCTGGAAGCGGCTGATGCCGGTATGCGGGTTGCGATGGAAATCGGTGCCGGCCGAACGCATCAGATAGCCAATCGCACCGGCCTTCACCGCCGCCGACGGGCCCGCGCCGCGCACGTGCGAGCCCAGCCCGTAGCCCGCGCCGGTGGGGCTGCGCGGCATCTGCACGTCGACGAAGGCGATCTTGCCGGCCAGCGAGCCCGGTGCGGCGTTTTCCAGCGCCTCCAACGAAGCGAAGCGCACCACCTCGGCTTCCACCGTGCCGCCGGGGCTGCCACCCAGCGCGGTGACGTGCAGCGGCTGCGGATGCGCGCCCAGCACCTGCGCCGATTCGCTGCGGCGCTCCCACTTCGGGAAGGTGACCGGCTCGGTCCACACCTTGTCGTAGCCAAGCGCCTTGAATTTCGCCTTCGCCCATTCCACCGCGCGCGCATCGGCGGGGCTGCCGGCCATGCGCGGGCCCACTTCGGTGGTCAGCGATTCGGTGACTTGCCAGCCGGTGTTGTCGCGCAGTGCGGCATCGCGCAGCTGCGTGGCCTGGGTGATGGCGGCATCGCCGATGCGGGTGGGCTGCTTGGCCAGCAGCGGCGTGGAAACCAGCAGGGCAAGTGCGGCGGCAAGAGCGGTGACACGCATCGGCAAGCTCCAACACAAGAAAGCCCCGAGTCTAGGCCCGGGGCTTGGGGGTGTTCCTGTGCCGGAAGTTATTTCTTCAGCGCGTCGCGGATCTCGCGCAGCAGCAGCACGTCTTCGGCCGGCTCCGGCGGCGCGGCCGGTGCGGCTTCGGCAGGTTTGTGCATTTTGTTGATGGCCTTGATCACCATGAAGATGGCGAAGGCCACGACCACGAATTGCAGAATGGCGTTGATGAATTCGCCATAGCCCAGCAATACCGCAGGGACTTCCTTGCCGGCGGCATCCACACTGGCTGCTTTCAAGGTGAAGGCCAGCTTGGAGAAGTCCACGCCGCCGATCAGCAGGCCGATGGGCGGCATGATCACCTTGTCCACCAGCGCAGAAACAATCTTGCCGAAGGCGCCGCCAATCACCACGCCCACGGCGAGATCGATCACGTTGCCGCGCATCGCGAATTCGCGGAATTCACTCATCATGCCCATCGTGTGCTCCGTAGCGGGGGAAGCGGGAACTTTACACCGCTGCCGGTGCGATGTGACCCTGCAATTGCAGGGCCGTGCCGATGCGGGCATCGAAGTGGTCGCCAGGCTGCAGCGCGGCCACGCCGGCGGGCGTGCCCATGAACACCAGGTCGCCGGCGCGCAGGGCGAACAGCTGCGACAGTTCGTGCAGGATGTCCGGCACGTCCCAGATCAGCTGATCCAGGGCGGAGGCTTGCCGGCGCTGGCCGTTGATGTCCAGCGTGATGGACTGCGCGGCCACCGGGCCGAATGCGGCAGCCGGCAGCAGGGAGGAGATCGGCGCGGAATGATCGAAGCCCTTGCCGATATCCCAGGGCAGACCCTTGGCCTTGGCGGCGGCCTGCAGATCGCGGCGGGTCAGATCCAGTCCCACGCCGTAGCCGAATACCAGCGCCTGCGCATCGGCCAGCGGCAGCACGCCGGCGGGTGCATCGGCACCCAGCGCCACCACCAGTTCCACTTCGTGATGCAAATTCCGGGTGCCGGGCGGGTAAGGCACCACGCCATCGGTGACGATGGCATCGGCCGGCTTCATGAAGAAGACGGGGCTGCCGCGTTCGGCCTTCGACGCCGGTGCCACCGCGCCCATTTCGCGTGCATGGTCGGCGAAGTTGCGGCCCACGCAATAGATGCGGCGTACCGGGAAGCTGCCCAGCTGCGTGCCGGCCAGATCGCACACGGGGATGCGCGGCGTGGCCGCAGCGGGCACCAGATCGGCCGGCTTCATCAACGCGCCAGTGGCAGCTGCGCCTTGTCGACCACGCGGAAATCGCCGTCGATGCTGTCGCTGCGCGTGCGCACGCGCACCGGCTGGCCGCGTTGCACCCACAGCCGCCACAACAGACCGCCGATCAGCATCGCCGCGCCCACGAACACGCCCACGCACAGCAGCACCAGCAGCAGTGCCACGCCCAGCACGCCCAGTGCCAGCCGCAGCAGCGGGTGCCGGGGCCGGCGCGGTGCGCCCAGCCAGAGTGAAGTGAATTTGCGGAAGGTGTGGTGGTGGAAGATCGACATCGTGATGCAAGTCCTGTGGCGTGGTGCCATGACACAATGGGGCGCAGTATCGGCAGAACCAACGGGGCAGTTGTGAGCAGTTCGTTAAATGCAGATGACATTCTGGCGAAGCTGAGTGCATTGCCGCTGGACAGCCTGCACGAACGCGAGGTCATGCTGGACGGCGAACCCGAATCGCTGATTCTTTACCGCGATGCAGCAGGGCAAATGCGCGCCTGGCTCAACGTCTGCCCGCACGCCGGGCGGCGGCTGGACTGGAGCCCGGGGCAGTTCCTGCGCAGCAAGCAGGGGGAACTGGTGTGCGCGGTGCATGGCGCCACGTTCGCCTTGCCGGAAGGCAACTGCGTGGCCGGGCCCTGCCGTGGCGACTGCCTGCGCGCGGTGGCGTTGCAGGTCGAAGGCGACGTGGTGCGGCTCAATACAGCAGATTGATCATCAACACGATGATGGCGGTGTAAATCAAGGTCAACGGGCCGCCGGTGCGCCACATGTCGCGCGCGGTGTAGCTGGCCGGGCCGGTGATCATCGAGATCGACGGGTTGGACGCGGTCACGAAATTGTTGGAGGCCGACAACGCCACGATCAGCGCGAAGGCCGTGGGGTTGCCGCCCACGGCCAGTGCCAGGTTGATGGCCAGCGGCACCATCACGATGGTGGCACCCACATGACTGATCACCATCGAGAATGCGGTGGTGAACAGCGCCAGCGCCAGCTCGATCAACCACGGCGGCATGCCCTGCGGCAGCCGGTCGATGCTGTGCCCGGCCACCCATGCGGCGGCGCCGCTGGAATCCATCGCCCAGCCGAGCGGAATCAGGCAGGCCATCAGGAACACGGTTTTCCAGTTGATCGCGGCATACGCCTCGTCCATCTTCAGCACGCCGCTGACCAGCATGCCGGCCACGCCGGTCATCAGTGCGATCGAGGTGGGGATGCGCGAGGACAGTGCCAGCACCATGCTCAGGCCGAAAATCGCCATCGCGATCTTGAATTTGTGCGGGCGCTGCTCTTCCTTCGGGTAGTCGGTCACCACCACGAAGTCATGGCTCTTGGCGGCGTCCGCCAGGTCGGTCCAGATGCTGTGCAGCACCAGCATGTCGCCGGCGCGCAGCGGGATGTTGCGGATGTCCTCGCGCAGCACCTGGTTGTCGCGGTTGATCGCCAACAGGCTCAGACCGAACTGCTTGCGCAGCCGCAACTGCGACTGCGGCTTGCCGATGAAACTTGAATTGGGCGGTACCACGGCTTCGGAAATGCCGGCATGACTGGGATTGAACAAGTCGGCCAGGACCCGCAAGCGCGAGGACAGGCGCAGGAAATTCTTTTGCGCGAAATCGGCAATCGCCTGCCGTTCGCCCATGACGCCCAGCACGCTGCCCACCCAGATGCGGGTGTCGCCCGGTGGCGACAGACGGGATTCGTTGCCGGTCACCAGCGCCAGCAGCAAGGGGGCATCCACCTGGCTTTCCACGTCGCCCACGCTCATCCCCACCAGCGGGCTGTCGGCGGTCACGGTGAGTTCGTGGATGTCGCCTTCGATGCCATAGGCGCGTGCGAAGTAGCTTTGCGTGCGCTCCGGGGTAACCGCATCGGTCGCGTCGTCACGCAGTTGGCGGTGGCCGAAGAAATGGAAATACAGCAGGGATGCCGCCAGCAGCACCAGCCCGATCGGCAGCGGCGCGAACATCTTCAACGGCTGCAGGTTGGCCGCGCCCGAAGGCATGTTGGCATTGGCCGACACCAGCAGGTCGTTGAGCAGGATCAGCGGCGAATTGCCGACCATGGTCAGGCTGCCGCCCATGATGATGGCCGCCGAAATCGGCATCAGCAGGCGCGACAGGCTGATGCCGGTACGCGCGGCCAGGCGTGAAGCCACCGGCAGGTAGAGTGCCGTGGCCGACGTGTTCTGGATCACCGAGGAATTCAGGCCGGCCACTGCCTGCACCAGCAGCAGCAGGCGTTGTTCGAGGCCATGCGAGCGCCGCAGCAGCCAGCTGGCCAGCCGGTTGAGGGCGCCGGTGCGATCCAGCCCGGCCCCCAGGATCATGGTGGCGATGACGTTCATCACCGCGTCCGAGGAAAACCCGCCGAACAAGTCTTCCGGGGCCACCAGCCCGGTCAGGCCCAGCAGCACCAGCACCACCAGCGACACCACGTCGGCGCGGATGCGCTCGAACAGGAACATCACCATGGTGAAGAACACCAGGCCCAGCACCAGCTGCATGTCGGAGGTGAGGGCGAGGGAGGTGTCCATCCGGGGTGTCAGTGTTCCTGCGGCAGATCAGTGGCCCGGTCACGGGTATACAGCAAATCCCAGACGCCGTGCCCGAGCTTCTGGCCACGGGTTTCGAAATGGGTCTGCGGACGCCAGTCCGGACGCGGCACGCTGCCGCGCGGGCCGGCCACGTTGGCCAACCCCGGCGTGGCGTCGAGCACGTCCCACATGTATTCGGCGTAGTGTTCCCAATCGGTGGCCAGGTGCAGGCGGCCACCGTCGGCCAGTTTGCGCACCAGCAGCGCGGCGAAGCCCGGATTCACCAGCCGGCGCTTGTGGTGGCGCTTCTTGTGCCAGGGGTCGGGGAAGTAGATGCGCACCTCGTCGAGGCTGGCGTCGGCGATCTCGTGTTCCAGCACTTCCACCGCGTCATGGTGGTAGAGGCGCACGTTGCTCGCGTCGTCTTCTGCCAGCGCATTGAGCAGGCGGCCTACGCCGGGCGCGTGCACTTCGATGCCGATGTGGTCACGGGCCGGGTCGCGGCGGGCGGAGTACCGCAGCGCCTCGCCGTTGCCGAAGCCGATTTCCAGGATGCGTTTTGCGCGGCGCCCGAACGCGGCGTCGAAGTCGCGCGGGGTGCCGCACCGTTGCCCCGGTGCGTAGTCCAGCCCGAAGCGCGGCCACAGTTCGTCGAAGGCACGTTGCTGGGCATCGGTGAAGCGGCCCTGGCGCAACACGAAGCTGCGCACCTTGCGCACGCCGTCGGTCACGGTGAAGGGCTTGGGAGGTGCCTTGGCACCGGCACTGGTAAACGGATCGGTCACGGGGTACGTCCAATGGCGGCGCGCAGGCGTTGCCGGAAGCAGGGCGAAGGGGCGGCCTATTGTCGCCATTTGCCGGGCTTCGTGACGCAGCGCAGCGTGAGAGCGTTATGATTTCATGAAATGATGCCGCCATTCGCAGGCGTATGTCGCGACGAACTGGCCACCCAGAGCCAGACCCTGTTTCTCTCCCGATCGTTCCCTTCCCAGAATTCCAGAGGCCGCCAATGAAAACCCTGTTCCGTCGGACCCTGCTGTGTGCCGCCCTCTCGCTGGTGACCTTGCCTGCATTGGCACAGAGCTCGCCCGAATCACCGTTCACCAGGACCATTTTCTTCGGTGACAGCCTGACCGACGGCGGCTTCTTCCGGCCGCTGCTGCCGGCCTCTTCGCAATCGGTGACGGGCCAGTTCACCACCAATCCCGGCTATGTCTGGTCGCAGTACATGGCCGACTACTTCCACAGCAATGCCGACGTGGCATGGAAAGCCACCGGTGCCACCCCGGCCAAGGCCGGCGGCAACAACTGGGCGGTGGGCGGTGCACGCATCAAGACGGATTCGGTGGGCGGCCTGGGCTACACCCCGTCGCTGGTCAGCCAGTACAACGCCTACCTGGCGGCCGGCAACACGGTCGACCCCAACGCGCTGTATTCGATCTGGGGCGGGGCCAATGACGTGTTCCAGGCCATCACCGACTACCAGACGGCTTATTTCATCAAGATGATGGGGGGCGGCACCGCAGCACAAGCCGATGCGGCCGGCCAGGCCGCTGCAGGGGCCACGCTCAGCCCGGCCATCAGCGGCCAGATCGGGCTGATCGGTGCGCTGAAGACTGCCGGCGCGCAATACATCCTGGTGCCCACTCTGCCGGACATGGGGCTGACGCCGTCGGCCGCCGCCGGCGGTGCTGCAGGCAAAGCGCTGGCCAGCGGTTTGTCGAACAACTACAACACCGCCTTGTTCGGCGGCCTGGCCAGTGCCGGTCTGCACGTGATCCCGGTGGATACCTACCACTTCCTGCAGGAAGTGGTGGCCAACCCGGCCCAGTTCGGCCTGACCAATGTCACCGGCGTGGCCTGCCTGACCCAGCCGGCACCGGCGGGCGACTCCTCGCTGTTCTGCAACCCGCTGTCCACCGTGCCGAATGGGGCGAACACCTATCTGTTCGCCGATGGCGTGCACCCCACCTCGGGCGCGCACAAGGCGCTGGCCGACCTGGCCGTGTCGATGATCGACGGCCCGCGCCAGATCGCGGTGCTGCCGCATTCGGCGGCGATGGTGGGACGTTCGCGCGCCAGCATGGTGGACGCCACCGTCAGCAGCATGGCCATGTCCAAGACCGAGGGCATGCAGTGGTGGGCCGACCTGCGCGGTGACCAGCAGCGCTTCAATCAGTCTGCCGGCTTCGATGGCATCGGTGGCACCGGTTCGTTCGGGGTGGGCTGGCACCACGGCAGCCTGGTCTATGGTGCATTTGCCGGCTATGGCCGCGCCAACATCGACTTCGGATTCGATCGCGGCAAATTTCGCCAGACCGATGCCAGCATCGGCGGGTTCATCGGCTGGGCCGGTGATGGCCTGTGGGCCAATGGCCAGCTGAGCTGGACCAAGCTGGGTTACAAGGTTGATCGTCGGGTCGAACTGGGGCAGGCGGTGCGCGTGCACAGCGGTTCACCCGATGGCCGCA
Source organism: Lysobacteraceae bacterium (assembly GCA_028868545.1). Classification (GTDB taxonomy): domain Bacteria; phylum Pseudomonadota; class Gammaproteobacteria; order Xanthomonadales; family Xanthomonadaceae; genus Thermomonas. Next base: position 25,791 of record JAGWUF010000032.1, read on the forward strand.
ACCTCAGTGCCGGCGCCAGCGCCGGCTGGGCGTTCAAGCACGGCAACTGGCAGCATGGCCCGGTGCTGTCGCTGCTGTACCAGGACATCAGCGTGGATGGCTATGCCGAAAACAGCACCCAGTCCAGCGCGCTGGCGTTTGCCAAGCAGGACGGCAAGTCGCTGCTGGGCAGCGCCGGCTGGCAGGCCAGCTACAGCATCAACGAGCACCTGCAGCCGTTCACCCGCGTGGTCTGGAACCACGAGTACAAGAGCGCCCCGGCGCAGGTGTGGGCGCAGTCGCAGTCGCTGACCAACACCTTGCCGTACGCCGTGCCGGGGGTGGCGTTCGACAACACCTACGGCACCTTGACCGTCGGCCTGCGGACCCAGGCAATGGGAATGGATGTCACCGCCGGCAGCAACCTGAGCATCAATCAGAAGGGCGGGCACGATGCCAGCTTCTTCCTGACCGTGGGCGGCGGGTTCTGAGCAAGGCCGCAACGCGCGCGCAAACGCGCGTTGCATCGCAGGCGGCCGACGCCTTAGACTGGCCGCCTTTGCGGGTGTAGTTCAATGGTAGAACTGCAGCTTCCCAAGCTGCTAGCGTGGGTTCGATTCCCATCACCCGCTCCAGATTTGCATACAGTGTGCGGGCGGCATCCAATCGGGTGCCGCCTTTTTGCTGCCCGGCCTTGCGTTGCCATCCACTAGCGGCATGGAGCGTGCCATGAAATTCGCCATCC
>JAGWUF010000033.1 GCA_028868545.1 Lysobacteraceae bacterium
ACGGGCGGCCTTCGCGGGTGGCCAGCGGCATGCCGTCGGGATAGTCGATGCAGCGGAAGCCGCATTGGTCCTTCGGCACGTCGAGCGCGCGCGCGGTGAAGCAGCGCGCCGAGAACGACAGCGGCAGTCGGCCCCAGCCGATCACCTCCAGTTCCGGCATGCTGCCGCCATCGGCAACAAAGGCGTCCTTGAGTTCGCCGATCAGGGTGCGGCCCTGCTCGACGCCCGGCACCCAGCGGCGCAGGCCGTCTTCGCCCAGCATCGCCAGTGCGCGGTGGTTGTAGACGTTCAGCGTCGGCCCGGCCACGAACGGACGGCCCTTTTCCTTGCACAGCTGCACCGCGGACAGGTCGTTGGCCTCGATCCAGAAGCCGCCGTGGGAGATCTGCCGGTCCAGCACGCTGAGTTCGGATTCGGCCTCGATCAGCGCCAGCGTCGACAGCACGATCTGCTTGCCGGAGGCGGCCAGTTCTTCCGCCAGCGCCAGCCAGTCGGCGGTGCGCAGCTCGCGGCGCTTGCTGCACACGGTTTCGCCCAGGTAGACGATGTCGACCGGCCAGTGGATGGCTTCGTGGTAGAACGCCAGGGTGCGCTCGCGCGGCCAGAAATACTGCAGCGGGCCAAGGCTCAGTTTCATCGGGATTCCTTCAGTGCCAGGCGCGGTGGTACGGGCCCAGCGTGGTCTGGTGGCCTTCGGCGTGGCGCGACAGCTCCGCCTGCCATTCCGGCTTGAGTTGCCAGTGCGCTTCATCGGCGATGACCTGGTCGATCGCCCGGCGCCAGGTGCGGGTGACCGAGCTGACGTAGGCCACGCCGCGCTGGCGGCCCTCGATCTTCAGCGCGGTCACGCCGATCTGCTTCAGCCGCGGCAGCAGCTCCATCGTGTTGAGGCTGGTCGGTTCTTCCAGCGCGTGGAAGATCTCGTTGCCGACTTCGAAGCGGCCCTTGCACACGGTGGGGTAGCCCGCCGGTTCCTCGGGTTTGAATTCGTCGATCAGCACGTCGTTCAGGCGCACGCTGCGGCTGCCGTCGTCCTGCTCGTCCCAGCGCACGAACTTGGCCGGCGAGCACACGCCATGGCGGTTGGGTGAAGCGCCGGTGACGTAGCTGGACAGCTGGCAGCGGCCTTCGACCATGATGCACAGGCTGCCGAAGGCGAACACTTCCAGCGCCACCGGCGATTTCTCGCACAGCCGCTCCACCTGCTGCAGCGACAGCACCCGCGGCAGCACCGCGCGGGCGATGCCGAAGCGCTCGAACGCGTAGCGCAGCGCCGGCGCGGTGGTGGCGCTCCCCTGCACGGAAAGGTGGCGGGCCAGATCGGGATGGGTGCGCGCGGCGTAGTCCAGCACCGCCATTTCGGCGGCGATGATGGCGTCGGCACCGAGCGAGGCGGCCTTGTCCACGGCGGCGTGCCAATCGCGCAGACGCACGCTGTCGGGATAGGTGTTCAGCGCCAGATAGACCTTGGCGTTCTTCGCATGCGCATAGCGGATGCCGGCGCGCAGCTCGTCGTCGCTGAAGTTCAGGCCGGGGAAGGCGCGCGCGTTGGTCTGGTCGCGGAAGCCGGCGTAAACCGCGTTGGCGCCGGCATCCACCGCCGCCTGCAGGGCCGGCAGGTTGCCGGCGGGACACACCAGTTGCATGGGAAGCTCCCAGCTGGGGAAGCAGGCATGGTCTTGCGTGGCGTCGGGGGCGTCATTGATTTGCGTCAATCGCGCCGCCCGCCGCTGAACGGAACCCGAATCCGCTCCGGCCTTAAGGCACCCATAAGCCGGCGGCGGTGGAATGCGGCCGTGGGCAATCCGCCCGCTTCCGGAGAGATGCCATGAAATCCCCCGTTCGCACGTTGCTCCCGCTCATCGCCGTGACCGCCGCGCTGGCCGCACCCGCCGCCTTCGCCGGCCCCAAGTGCACCGATGCCCCCCGCGATAAATGGTTGCCGAAGGAAACCATGCAGGAGCGCATCGTCAAGGCCGGCTACACCATCGACAAGTTCAAGGTGTCCGGCAGCTGCTACGAGATCTACGGCAAGGACAAGGCCGGCAAGCGCGTGGAGATCTACTACGACCCGACCGACGGCAAGGTGGTCAAGGAACGCGACGACGACTGAGGAGATCCGTGATGAACACCACCCTGCAGCACACGGCCGCGAAAACGGTCAAGGTCTGGGATCCACTGGTGCGGTTGTTCCACTGGTCGTTGGCGACGTGCATCCTCGGTGCCTTCCTGGTGGAGGAGGGCGATACCGCCCACCGTTGGCTGGGTTACACCGCACTGGGGCTGATCGCATTCCGGGTGCTGTGGGGCTTGGTGGGTTCGCGCCACGCCCGCTTCGGCGACTGGGTGCGTGGCCCGCGCGCGGTAGCCGGCTACCTGCGCGAGCGGCTCGCCGGCCGCTCGCGGCGCAGGCTGGGGCACAACCCGGCGGCGGCGGTGATGATCCTGCTGCTGATGGCCTGGGTGGCCGCGGTCGGACTCACCGGCTGGATGCAGACGCTGGATGCCTACTGGGGCGCCGAATGGCTGGAAGAACTGCACGAGGCGTTGGCCTACGGCCTGCTGGCACTGGTCGGCGTGCACGTGCTGGCGGCGCTCATCGAAAGCTGGCATTACCGCGAGAACTTGATCGCTGCGATGGTGCATGGCCGCAAGCGGGCACTCGACAATGCACCTGATTGAGGTGGCGCTTGACCGCCCTTCGCCCGCCACGATGGCGGGCGAAGGTGCGCCCGGCGATTTGCCCCAGATCAAGGCCGCCCGGGCGGGGCCGGCCTAAGGTGTGCCCATGCGCCTGCTGCTAGCCGAAGATGACCCTGCGCTGGGCCGCGCCCTGGCCGATGGCCTGCGCCACCTCGGCCATGCCGTGGACTGGGTGGAGGATGGCCAGCACGCGTTGCATGCCTTCGACGGCACGCCCTACGCTGCGGCCATCCTCGATTGGAACCTGCCGCGGATGAGCGGCGTGGATGTCGTCCGCGCCCTGCGCCGCCGCGGCGATGCCATACCGGTGCTGCTGCTGACCGCGCGCGATGCGCTGGATGATCGCGTCACCGGGCTGGACTGCGGCGCCGACGACTACGTGGTGAAGCCGGTGCACCTGGACGAATTGGCTGCCCGCGTGCGCGCGCTGCTGCGGCGTTCTGGCGGCGATGCGGCGCCGGTGCAGTGCGTCGGTGCGCTGGAACTGGACCCGGCCACCCGCAGTGCCCGCCTTGCCGGCAGCCCGCTGGAGCTGTCGCCGCGCGAATATGCGCTGCTCGAAGCGCTGGCCGCGCATCCCGGACGCGCGCTGTCGCGTGCCCAGCTGGAGGAGGCGGTGTATGGCTGGGGCGAGGAAGTCGCCAGCAACGCCATCGAAGTGCATGTGCACCACCTGCGCCGCAAGCTGGGGCCGGGCTGGGTGCGCACCTTGCGCGGCGTCGGCTATGCGCTGTTTCCGCCGACGACCATGCCGCTGGCGGACGATGAAGGGGAGTTGCCATGAGGCGCCCCTCGCTGCAGCGCCGCCTGCTGTGGTTCGTCGGCCTGCCGGTGGTGGCGTTGTGGTTGGGCACGGGCCTGTGGCTGGCGCAGGGCGCGCGCCACGAAACCGCCGAGATGTTCGACCGCGAACTGGAGCGCACCGCCGCCAGCGTGCTGGCGGTGATGGCCTCCACACCCGACGTCGCCTTCGCGCAATACGTGATCGGGCAGGGCAACCGGCACGAGGGCGATGAAGGCCCGCGCCCCGAGATCGTGGTGCGCGACCGCGATCGCCGCGTGCTGCTCGATGCCTCCAGCCTGCCGCCGTTGGAGGTCGACCACGGCGAGGCGCATTTCCACACGCTGCAGCACGCGGGCGCAACCTGGCGCGTGCACCAGCGTTGGGACGCGGCGGGCCGGCACTGGATCCAGGTCGCCGCGCCGCTGCACGACCGCGATGAGCTGCTGTGGGCGCTGCTGCAAGGCACGCTGACGCCGCTGCTGGCGCTGTTGCTGTTGTTGCCGCTGGCCACCTGGCTGGGCCTGCGCGGCGGCCTGGCGCCGCTGCGTGCGGTATCGCGCGCCATCGATGCGCAGCCTGCGCACCTGCCTGTGTTGACCCGCGACGACGTGCCGGGCGAGCTGCTGCAACTCACCCGCGCCGTCGATGGACTGGTCGGCACGCTGGACGCCGCACTGGCGCGCGAGCGCCGCTTCACCGCCGATGCCGCGCACGAGCTGCGCCATCCGCTGTCGGTATTGCAGCTGGAGCTCGACCTCGCCGGTCAGGCCGCCGATGCCGCGAGCCGCGAGCAACATCTGCAGCGTGCGCGTGAAGGCCTGCAGCGCATGGAGCGGCTGGTGACGCAATTGCTGACCCTGGCGCGGGTGGAGTCGCTGGAGGCGCTGCCCGACGCCACCGCACTGCCGCTGGCGGCGCTGGTTCGCAGCGTCGTGGCCGAAGCGGGCGAGCGCGCCATCCCGCACGGCATCGCGCTGTCGCTCGCGGCAGCGGATGGGATTCGGGTGCATGGCAGCGAAGGCCTGCTTGCAATCGCCGTGCACAATCTCGTCGACAACGCCATCCACCACGGGCGCAAACCCGGCCGTGTGGAGGTTGCCGTGCAGGAGCGCGAGGGCTGGATCGAACTGGCCGTCGACGACGACGGCCCCGGCATCCCCGAGGGCCAGGTCGAGCGCCTAGGTGAACGCTTCCTGCACAGCGGCGGCAGCGGCAGTGGCCTCGGCCTGTCGATCGTGCATGCCATTGCCACCTTGCATGGCGGTGCGCTGGCCGCGGGGCGTTCACCATTGGGTGGTGCGCGGGTGGTGATGCGACTGCCGATGCCGGGACGCCTTGACTGAGCCGGCTGTCGCACGGCAGTGTTGACTTGGGTCATGGCCGCTTGCGTGTTCGCGTGCGAAGCTGTGCGCAAGCGTGGCGATGGCCCGCAATCGAGGAGAACATCATGCACTGCAAGAACCTGCTACCCGTGACCGCACTGGCGCTTGCCGGTGCATTGTTCGCCGCGCCGGTGCTGGCGCAGTCGGCCGCGCAGCACGATCACGCCGCGCATGCGGGACACTCGGCGTCAAAGAAGACACCGGCCAAGGCGCCCGTCAAGGTGCCAGCGCAGCGTTGGGCAACGGACGCGCCGCTGCGCGCAGGCATGCGCGAGTTGCGCGAAGCCACCGAGTTGCTCAATCACTACGAGATGGGGCATCTGGATGACACCCAGCGCGACAACGCGGTGGTGCAGATCGATGCGGCGGTCAAGGACATGATCGCCAACTGCAAGCTCAAGCCGGACGCCGATGCTGCCCTGCACGGCTTGCTGGTGAAGTTCATCGCCGGTGCCAATGCGGCGCGCGCCGGCAAGTTCACCAAGGCGGAATTGACGCCGATGCAGGAAGCGCTGGTGCAGTATCCGAAGCAGTTCCAGGATCCCAAATGGGGCCAGTCGGGCGGCTGAGGCTGCCCTGGGCGGCAAGTTGCTAGACTCGCCGCATGACGGAACCGCGCACATCCCGGAAAAAGAGCCGGGTGACCTCGCTCGACATCGCCCATCGTGCGGCGGTGTCGCAGGCCACCGTGTCGCGGGTGCTGGCGGGCAGCCCGCTGGTCAACGCCGAGACCCGGCGTCGGGTGGAGCTGGCGGTCAAGGAACTGAATTACAAGGTCGACCGCCATGCCTCCAGCCTGCGCACCCAGCGCGCCGGCACGCTGGCGCTGCTGCTGTTCGAAGACCCCACGCCCGACGACTCGCACATCAACCCGTTCTTCCTGTCGATGCTGGGCTCGATCACCCGCGCCTGCGCGCGCCACGGGCATGACTTGCTGGTGTCGTTCCAGCAATTGTCGGACGACTGGCATGCCGATTACGAAGACAGCATGAAGGCCGATGGCCTGATCCTGCTGGGCTATGGCGACTACCTGGCCTACGAGGCCAAGCTGGCGCAGCTGGTGGCGCAGGGCACCCACTTCGTGCGCTGGGGGCATGTGTGGCCGGATCAACCGGGGGTGACCATCGGCTGCGACAACCACGCCGGTGGCTTGTTGGCCGGCCGGCATCTTCGCGAGGCCGGGCGGCGGCAGGTGGCCTTTGTCGGTCATGCGTCGGAGCGCTTCCCCGAGTTCTACGCCCGCTACCGTGGCTGCGACGCGGCCTTGCGTGAAGCCGGGGCGGGCATGCGGCCGGAGTTGCAGGTGGATGCCGACAGCACCGAACAGGCCGGCTACGACGCCACCCGCACGCTGCTGGCGCGGGGGCTGCCGTTCGATGCGCTGTTCGCGGCCAGCGACCTGATTGCGATCGGGGCGATGCATGCGTTGCAGGAAGCCGGCCTGCGCATCCCCGAAGACGTGGCGGTGGTGGGGTTCGACGGCACCCCGATGGCGCGTTCGGCCAACCCGCCGCTGACCACCGTGGTGCAGGACACCTCCAAGGCCGGCGAATTGCTGGTGCAGGCGCTGTTGCAGCAGGTGCGCGGTCAACCGGCACAGGGCCTGATGCTGCAACCCACGCTGGAAGTGCGCGCCTCCAGCGGTGGTTGATTGTGTCTTCTCCCCGCGCGGCGGGAAGGGAAACGGTCAGCGCGGCAGCCGCGCACCCGCCATCGCCGCATCCAGCGCATCGGCCAGTGCCGGCGCGGTGACGGCGGCATCCAGCAGGTAAACCTGCACGCCGTGCGCCGGCACCTCGATGGCGGGGGCGTTGCCGGCGGTCACCGTGAGCGTGCTGCCATCGAAGGCATTGCGCCACTGCCCGGGTTGGCGCAATGCGCCAAGTTCGAAGCGCGCCGGTGCATCGCCCTTGTTCAACAGCACCAGTGCCAGTTGCTGCTGGCCGGCGTGCTGGTAGACCCGGTAGAACGCGGCACGGTTGCCCTGCAATTCGATGTTCACCTGCAAGCCGCGCTGCAGCGCGGGCGAGGTGGCGCGCACCTGCGCGATACGTGACAGCGCCGCGCGGATCGGGCTGGCCTTGGCCGCGGCAATGCCTTCGATGCCGAAGTAGTTGCGGTTGCCGCCGTGCTCGGGCCGGCCACGCATGAAGCCCATCTCCGAGCCGTAATACACCACCGGGATGCCGCGCGCGGTGAACAGCCAGTTGTGCGCGTCGATGAAGCCGGCATCGCTGGCATCCATGCGCGGCATGTCGTGGTTGTCGTAGAAGGTGGCCAGATCATACGGGTTGGCGTACGGGCCGCCGGTCAGGTGCAGCGCCGGCGCCATCCGTTCGAAGCCGGCCTGCTTGCGGCCGAAGGCTTCCTCCATCGCCTGCTTCATCGGGAAGTCCAGCACGCTGGTTTCACCGTGGCCGGGCAGGGTGTGGGTGGCGATCTTCGCGGCGTCGTAATCGAAGGCCTCGCCGAACATGAAGAAGCCAGGATGCTTGCGGCGGATGCGGGTGGTGAATTTCTGCCAGAAGCTGTCGGGCATCCAGGCGATGGTGTCGATGCGGAAGGCGTCGGCACCTTGCCCGATCCATTGTTCGTAGGCACCAGCGAGGTAGTCCAGCACCGCCGGGTTGTTCTCGTTGAAATCCGAAAGCTGGGCCAGGTTGCCATCGAAGATCGAGCCCTTGTCGCCGTCCACCGGCCCGCGCGTGTTGTAGAAGCGGTGCAGCGGGTTGCGGCGGGGGTCGAGCTGCTGCGGGGGCAGATTCTGGTGGTCGGCCACCAGCTTGCCGCGGCGGTCGTACACCTTGCCGAACTGGGGTTGATCGAACGCCATGCCCCAGGCCGGCGAGCCGTGGTTGCCCACGATGTCCAGCACCAGCTTCATGCCTTTGCCGTGCATGGCATTGGCCAGGTCGCGAAAGCCCATGCCGGGACTGGGCAGGTGCTCATCCACCTTGTAGAAATTGACGCCCCAGTAACCGTGGTAACCGGTCTTGCCCTTGTCGGCGAGGATGCCGCCGCAGGTGGGAGTCACGCCACCGGTGAACGACTGGTCCGGGTTGTCCACGATCGGCGTGATCCACACCGCACCGAAGCCCATGTCGCGAATGTAGTCGAGGTGATCGGCGATGCCCTTGAAGTCGCCGCCCATGTAACCGATGTTGCCGACCACGCCATTGCAGGGCGGCAGCGGGATGTCGAAGGTGTGCAGCTTGCCGCCCTGGTCGCGGTGGTCGTTGCCAGGGTCGCCGTTGACGAAGCGGTCGGTCATCACGAAGTACACCGCCCGGCTGGCGAAGGGTTCCAGCGTGCCGTAGTACTCCCGGGTGGGCGGCGGCGTGCCGGTGCCGGCATGGGCGGTGAGCGTGCCCAGCAGCGACAGCGCGAGCAGGGTGAGGGCAGTGCGGCGCATGGATGTCCTTCAGCGGGGGGCTTCAGCGGGATGAATGATTGCGGGCAGGCGCACGAACAGCACGCACACGCCGGCCACCAGCAGGCTGATCCCGCCGATGCTCAGTGCGTGGATGGGGTGGCCGCCCAGGAAGGTTTTCAGCAGGAAGCCCAGCAGGCTGGCAGCGACCAGTTGCGGGATCACGATGAAGAAATTGAAGATGCCCATGTAGGTGCCCATCTTCGCCGCCGGTACCGTGTCCGACAGCATCGCGTAGGGCAGCGACAGGATCGAGGCCCAGGCAAAGCCCACGCCCAGCATCGACAGCAACAACCAGTGCGGGTCGCGGATCCAGCCGATCGACAGCAGGCCCAGCCCGCCCAGCGCCGCGTTGAGCAGATGGCTGCCACGCAGGCCCAGCCGGCGCACCATGGACGGAATCGCGATCGCCGCCAGCGCCGCGAACCCATTGTAGGCGGCAAACAGCACGCCCACCCAGTTGGCGCCGGCGTTGTACGCGGCCGAGGTGGGGTCGGTGCTGCCGAAGTGGACATCGGTGACGGCAGCGGTGGTGTAGATCCACATCGCGAACAGCGCGAACCACGAGAAGAACTGCACCACCGCCAGTTGCGCCATCGCCGGGGGCATGTCGCGGATGTCGTCGAGAATGCGGGTGAACGCATTGTCCCGAACCAGAAAGCCGCGCACCAGAAACGCCATGCCGAAGCCGACCAGCAGGCCGGCGAGGATGTACAGCGCCTTGTCCAGATCGTGTCGCCACACCCACAGCACCAGCGCGCCGCCGGCCAGCACCGCGCCGCCGGCCAGCAGCCGCAGCATGGGTGCGTGCCGGCTGCGCACGGCGGGCGCGGGCGCTTCATCCCAGGCCTGCAAGACCTCCGGCGGGTATTCGCGGGTGCGCAGCACGGTCCAGCCGATCGCGCCCAGCAATGCCACGCCGCCGGCGTAGAACGCGTAGCGCACGGTATCCGGGATCTGGCCTGCGGCGGCGGTATTGGCCACGCCCAGCTGCTCCAGCACGAACGGCAATGCGCTGGCCACCACCGAGCCCACGCCGATGAAGAAGCTCTGCATCGCGAAACCCGTTGGCCGTTGCGCGGGCGGCAATTGATCGCCGACGAAGGCACGAAACGGCTCCATCGACACATTGATGGAGGCATCCAGCACCCATAGCATGCCGGCGGCGACCCACAGGGTGGGCACGTTGGGAAAGGCGAACAGCGCCAGTGACGACAGCACCGCGCCGATCAGGAAGAACGGCCGCCGCCGCCCCAGCCGGGTCCAGGTGCGGTCGGAGAGATAGCCGATCAACGGCTGCACCAGCAAGCCCGTCAGCGGTGCGGCCACCCACAGGATGGGGATGTCGTCGATGCCCGCGCCCAGGGTCTGGAAGATGCGGCTGACGTTGGCGTTCTGCAGCGCGAAGCCGAACTGGATGCCGAGAAAGCCGAAGCACATGTTCCAGATCTGCCAGAACGAGAGCTGTGGTTTGGTGCTGCTGGCCTGCATGGAAATCCCCATTTCCGGTCTCGTGGCGGCGCATGCATGGCCGCGATGTCGTGCCGCAGATATACCGCAACCGGTTGCCGCTCCGGCGTGTAAACGTATTCACCCGCGTCTGCCTGCGCAAGCGCACGACGAACCGTCATAGTCGCCGCGAAGGCAATGCGACGAGGCGACGATGGCGGGAAAGAATTGGTGGCGCGGCGCGGTGATCTACCAGATCTACCCGCGCAGCTTTCTGGATACCGATGGCGATGGGGTGGGGGATTTGCCGGGCATCCTGGCAAAGCTCGACTACATTGCCGCACTGGGCGTGGACGGGATCTGGATCTCGCCGTTCTTCACCTCGCCGATGGCGGATTTCGGTTACGACATCGCCGATTTCCGGGGCGTGGATCCGCTGTTCGGCACGCTGGAGGATTTCGATCGAGTGCTGCAGAAAGCGCATGCGCTGGGCCTGAAGGTGATGATCGACCAGGTGCTCAGCCACTGTTCCGACCAGCATCCGTGGTTCCTCGAAAGCCGGCAAAGCCGCACCAACCCCAAGGCCGACTGGTTCGTGTGGGCCGATGCCAGGCCCGACGGCACGCCGCCCAACAACTGGTTGTCGCTGTTCGGCGGCGGCGCGTGGCGGTGGGAGCCGCGGCGCGGCCAGTACTTCCTGCACAACTTTCTGCCCTCGCAGCCGGATCTGAATTTCCACAACCCCGAGGTGCGTCGCGCGCAGCTGGAGAACGTGCAGTTCTGGCTCGATCGCGGGGTGGATGGCTTCCGCCTGGATGCCATCAATTTCTGCTTCCACGACAAGCACCTGCGCGACAACCCCGCCAAGCCGGCGGAACTGCGCACCGGCCGCGGCTTCAGCCCCGACAATCCCTACGCCTTCCAGTATCACTATTTCAACAATACCCAGCCGGAGAATCTGGGTTTCCTCGAAGAGCTGCGTGCCTTGCTGGATCGCTATCCCGACGCGGGTGCACTGGGTGAAATCTCGTCGGAAGATTCGCTGGCCACCACCGCCGAATACTGCACGCCGCAGCGCCTGCACATGGGCTACAGCTTCGAGCTGCTGACCGAAGACGGCAGCCCTGGCTATATCCGGCAGACGGTGGAAGCGCTGGAGGCGAAGATGACCGAAGGCTGGCCGTGCTGGGCCATTTCCAACCACGATGTGCAACGTGCCGTGACCCGCTGGGGCGGCGCGCAGGCCGATGACGCTCTGGCCAGGCAGCTGATTGCGCTGGTGTGCAGTCTGCGCGGCTCGGTGTGTCTGTATCAGGGCGAGGAGCTGGGCCTGCCGGAAGCGGAAGTGCCGTTCGAGGCGCTGCAAGACCCGTATGGCAAGACCTTCTGGCCGAACTTCAAGGGCCGCGATGGCTGCCGCACGCCGATGCCGTGGACTGCCAGCCAGGACGCAGGCTTCAGTACCGGCACCTCGTGGTTGCCGGTGGCGCAGACGCACCGCGAGCGCAGTGTCGAGCGACAGTTGGCCGATGCCGGTTCCGTGCTGCACAGCGCGCAGGCCTTCCTGCAATGGCGCAAGGCCCAGCCGGCGCTGGTGCACGGCGACATCGCCTTCTTCGCCGCCCCCGAAAACGTGCTGGCCTTCGTCCGTGAAGCCGAAGGCCAACGCCTGCTGGTGGCCTTCAACCTGTCCGCTGACACCGTGCAATGGCATGGCTTCGCCGGCGGGAAGCTGCTGCAGGTGCCGGGTCTGGTGACGCCGGAAATGCAGGCCCACACCCTGCTATTGCCACCGCGCGGGGTGGCCTTCGCCCAGTTTGTCTCCCAGGAGCGATGCTGATGAACCTGCTGCGCACTGCAATGGTGTTGGCATTGGTGCTGCCCGGTCTTGTCCATGCCGAACAGGTGGCGCAGGTGGCCTCGCCTGACGGCCGCACCGTGGTGCAGCTGGATCTCAATGGCGAAGGGCGGCTGGCCTACCGCGTGCTGCGTGACGGCAAGCCGGTGATCAACGATTCGCGGCTGGGCTTCATCTTCCGCAACGGCCGCCAGCTGCTGCGCAACCTGCGGCTGGACGCGCAGGCCACGCGCAGTCAGGACGATACCTGGGAGCAGCCCTGGGGCGAGCGCCGCTTCGTGCGCGATCACTACAACGAGCTGCGCGCGACCCTGGTCGAAAAGGACATGGATCAGCGCCGCTTCGACATGGTGTTTCGGGTGTTCGACGACGGCGTGGGCTTCCGTTACGACGTGCCGCGCCAGCCGCATCTGCAGCAGGCGCAGATCGTGCAGGAGCTCACCGAATTTTCGATTGCGCGCCCGGCCACTGCATGGTGGATTCCGGCGCTGGAGTGGAACCGCGAGGAATACCTGTACCACCGCACGCCGTTGCAGGAAATCGGCATCGCACAAACGCCGTTGACCCTGCGCACCGCTGACGGCTTGCACCTCAGCCTGCACGAAGCAGCGCTGGTGGATTACGCCGGCATGAACCTGCTGCACGGTGAAAATGGCGTGCTGCGCGCAATGCTGACACCCGGCAGCCCCGTGCCGGTGGTGCGCGAAACCCCCTTCGTCACGCCGTGGCGCACCATCACCCTCAGCGACAATGCCGGGGGGTTGGTGGACTCCAACCTGATCCTCAACCTCAACGAGCCAAACAAGCTTGGCGACGTGCGCTGGTTCACGCCGGCCAAATATGCGGGCGTGTGGTGGGCGCTGCATCTGGACCGGCAAAGCTGGGCCACCGGTGCCAAGCATGGCGCCACCACCGCCAACACGCGCAAGGTGATCGATTTCGCCGCGCGCAACGGTTTGCGCGGGGTGCTGGTGGAAGGCTGGAACCCCGGCTGGGATGGCGACTGGTTCGCCAATGGCTGGGGCTTCGATTTCACCCGGCCCACCGCCGATTTCGATCTGCCCGGATTGGCGAAATACGCCGCCGGCAAGGGCGTGCACCTGATCGGCCACCATGAAACCGGCTGCGCGGTCAGCCACTACGAATCGCAACTGGGCGCGGCGCTGGAGCTGGATGCGCGCAACGGCATCGACGTGGTGAAGACCGGCTATGTCTGCGATGCCGGTCAGATCGAGCGGCAGGATGCGCCGGGCGGCCCGGTGCTGCGCGAATGGCACGAAGGCCAGTGGATGAGCAACCACCACCTGCGCGTGGTGCAGGAAGCGGCCAAGCGGCATGTGGCAATCGACGCGCACGAACCGATCAAGGACACCGGCCTGCGTCGCACGTACCCGAACTGGGTATCGCGCGAAGGCGCACGCGGAATGGAATACAACGCCTGGGGCAACCCGCCCAATCCGCCCGCGCACGAGGTCACGCTGGTGTTCACGCGGATGCTGTCGGGGCCGATGGACTACACCCCAGGCATCCTCAGCCTGACCGGCCGCAACGGGCAGGAAATCCAGAGCACGCTGGCACGCCAGCTGGCGTTGTACGTGGGCATCTACAGCCCGGTGCAGATGGTGGCCGACCTGCCGGAGCATTACGCGCAACACCCGGAGGCGTTCCAGTTCATCAAGGACGTGGCGGTGGACTGGGACGAAAGCCATGTGCTGGCGGGCGCGGTGGGCGAGTACGTGGCCATCGCCCGCAAGCAGCGCGGCGCACCGGTGTGGTTCTTGGGCGCGATGAACGACGAGCACCCGCGCACGCTGTCGTTGCAACTCGATTTCCTCGAAGCGGGAAAACGCTATCGCGCCGAAATCTATCGCGATGGCGACGGTGCCGACTGGCACGGCGATGCGCGGTTCCGCTTCGTGCGCGAGCAGAAAACGGTGCGTCGCGACGACGCGCTGGCGCTGTGGCTGGCTGGTGGCGGTGGTGCGGCGGTGCGGTTCGTGCCATTGCCGGATCGATGACCGGATGGATGGCCATCGACGTTCGCGGAGGCTGGCCGTAGGCAGGTGGTTGCAGTGGTTTAGGTAGCGATGAAAGCGTGTACTGGCGCGGGTTTCATGTTTTTTTGACGAGTCTGGCGATGAATACGTATGCAGGCCCTTTCGCTTGCGCGAGCAGTGTCACACCATCGCAACGTTCATGCATTTTCGATTGATGCGGCATGAAAACAGTGGGTGGCGCAAGACCACCCGAACATTGGATCACCATTTCCGGAGGGGAAGATGGCGCAGTTGAAGCGGAATCTGTTGAGCGTGGCGTTGGCTTCGGCCACGCTGATGTTGACCATGCAAGTGCAGGCGCAGCAGGCACAACCGGCCGCGCAGGCTGCGCCAGCCAAGGCCAAGAAAAAGGACGAGGCCAAGAATCTCGATACGGTGGTGGTGACCGGTATCCGCGGCGGCATCGAACGCGCGATCGACATCAAGAAAGACGCGACCTCCATCGTCGAAGCCATCTCGGCCGAGGACATCGGCAAGCTGCCGGACGTGTCGATTGCCGAATCGATTGCGCGCCTGCCCGGCCTGACCGCCCAGCGTGTGGCGGGGCGTGCCCAGGTGATCAGCGTGCGCGGCCTGTCGCCGGACTTCTCCACCTCCACCTTGAACGGTCGCGAACTGGTCAGCACCGGCGACAACCGCAGCGTGGAGTTCGATCAATACCCGTCCGAGCTGATGGCCGGGGTGACGATCTACAAGACGCCCGACGCCGCGCTGGTGGGCCAGGGCCTGTCCGGCACGCTGGACATGCGCACCGTGCGTCCGCTGGACTACGACAAGCCGGTGTTCGCCATCAGCGGTCGCTGGCAGCGCAATTCGCTGGGCTCGGCGGCCAACGCCAGCGGCAATGGCAACCGCTTCAACGCCAGCTACATCGGCCAGACCGCAGACCACACGGTGGGTTTCGCGATTGGCTACTCGCATTCCTACACCCCGGTGCAGGAAGAGCAGGTGGGCCTGTACGAGCCGTGGCAGGCCATTGGTACCGGCTGGCGCCCGGGCGTGGCCGCCGGCACGTTCTATTCCGATGGCATCAAGGCCCTGCGCCGCACCGGCTACACCAAGCGTGACGGCCTCATGGGCACGCTGGAAGTGCGCGCCAGCGATGCCTGGATCAGCACGCTGGATGTGTTCCACTCCGAGGCGCGGCAGGAAAACACTGCCAACCAGTTCGAAGTGCATCTGGGCGGTTACAACGGCGGCTATTCACCGGGCCTGAACGTCACGGGCGCGCAGGTCAATGGCAATGGCACCTTCACCGGCGGTACCGCGCAGAATGTCTATCCGCTGGTGCGCGGCATGTACAACAACCGCAAGGACACCATCGATGCGGCCGGTTGGCGCAACGAGTTTTTCGTCGGCAATGGCGTCAAGCTGGTTGCCGATGCCAGCTGGTCGAAGGCCAAGCGCGATGAGCTGAACCTGGAAAACAACACCCAGTTGATGC
Source organism: Lysobacteraceae bacterium (assembly GCA_028868545.1). GTDB lineage: Bacteria > Pseudomonadota > Gammaproteobacteria > Xanthomonadales > Xanthomonadaceae > Thermomonas. Next base: position 15,108 of record JAGWUF010000033.1, read on the forward strand.
CGGCGCCGCAGCTGGATTCGATCGCCCTGTCGTTCACCTCCAGCGGCTTCTCGCAGCTCAAGCCCGGCCTGAACTATTCCGATCCCAGCAAGTTGTTCCTGGCCAACACCATCTACGGTTCCGGCTACGGCAAGGTGCCGAAGGTGGTGGATGAGCTCAAGAGCTTCCGTCTGGATGCCGAGTTCCCGATGCCGGAAGCAATGGCCAATGCGTTCACCAACCTGCATGTGGGTGTCAACTACGCCGACCGCAGCAAGCAGAAGTGGCAGCCGGAAGGCAACATCAACCTCGGCGCGCAGGGCATCACCCCGGTCGGCAGCAGCTATCAATACGGGCTGGTGGATCTGGGCTTTGCCGGCGTCGGCATGATTCCTTCCTGGGACGTGCCGGGCGCGGTGGCCAAGTACATGACCTTCAAACCGGTGGACAACCAGCCCTGGCTGATCCCGAAGGCGTGGACGGTGAACGAGAAGATCAGCACCTTCTTCGCGCAGGGCAACATCGACACCACCTGGGGCTCGGTGCCGGTGCGCGGCAACGTCGGCGTGCAGGTGCAGCACACCGACCAGTCGTCCGACTCGCGTGTGTGGGACAGCTCGCAGCCGGCGGGCAAGGAAATCCGTCCATACAGCAATGGCAAGACCTATACCGACGTGCTGCCGAGCCTGAACCTGGCGTTCTCGCTGGCCGATGACCAGGTGTTGCGCGTGGCCCTGGCCCGCCAGGTGGCGCGTGCGCGCGTCGACCAGCTGCGTGCTTCGGTGGAATTCGGTGTCGACACGGCCACCGGCAAGCCGGGTGCCGGCGGCGGCAACCCGCAGCTGAATCCGTGGCGTGCCAATGCCCTCGACATCTCGTGGGAGAAGTACTTCGGCAACAAGGCCTACATCTCTGCGGCCTACTTCTACAAGAACCTGACCAGCTACATCTACACCCAGACCCGCGATGGTTACGATTTCACCGAGTTGCTGAAGGGTTGGGTGAAGCCGGTGGGCATGACCGTGCCGGTGTTGACCACGGGTACCATGAGCGCCCCGTTCAACGGCAAGGGCGGTCGCCTGCAGGGCGTCGAGCTGACCGCTTCGCTGCCGCTGGACATGCTGACCCCTGCGCTGCAAGGCTTCGGTGTGGTGGGCAGCGCCAGCTTCACCGACAGCAGCATCAATATCCTCGATCCGGAAAGCGCCAGCAGCGTGGGTGGCGGCCCGATCGCCCTGCCGGGCCTGTCCAAGCAGGTCTACAACCTGACCGCCTATTACGAGCGCAATGGCTTCGAGGTCCGCATCAACAACCGCCGCCGTTCCGACTTCATCGGCGAGATCGGCAACTTCGACGGCAACCGCACCCTGCGTTACGTGGTCGGCGAGAACATCACCGATGCGCAGGTCAGCTACACCTTCGGCGAAGGCACCAGCATGAAGGGTCTGAGCCTGCTGCTGCAGCTTGGCAACCTGGGCGATGCGGCCTATCGCACCTATGCCGGCAGCAAGGATCGCCCGCTGGAATACGTCAAGTGGGGTCGCACCCTGCTGCTGGGTGCCAGCTACAAGTTCTGATCGTTTTCCAAGGCGTGACTCCCTTTCCCCCGCCAGCGACCCTGGCGGGGTTTTCTTTGCGCTCAGCCCAGCGGCGCGAAGCGTGCGGTGAAGTGGCGCAGTTGTTTCGGCTGCGCCACGATGCCGTAGCCGCGCAGGGCTTTCGCGTTGCCGGCAACGTGCTCGCACACTTCGATCACGTAGTCGATATGGCTTTGCGTATAGCTGCGGCGCGGAATCGCCAGGCGCACCAGATCCATCGGCGCGGCCCGTTCGCTGCCATCGGCCTGTTTGCCGAACATCACCGTGCCGATCTCGCAGCCGCGGATGCCGCCGGCTTCGTACAGCGCCACCGCCAGCGCCTGTCCGGGATAGTGCAGCGGGTCGATGTGCGGCAGCAGCGCGCGTGCATCCAGATACACCGCATGCCCACCGATCGGCTGCATCACCGGCACCCCGGCCTTGAGCAGCGCTTCGCCCAGATAGGCGGTGGAACGGATGCGGTAACGCAGGTAATCGTGGTCCACCACTTCCTTCAGGCCTTGCGCCAGCGCTTCCAGGTCGCGGCCGGCCAAGCCGCCGTAGGTGGGGAAGCCTTCGGTGAGGATCAGCAGGTTGCGGCATTGTTCGGCCAGCGCATCGTCGTTCAGGGCCAGCCAGCCGCCGATGTTGCCCATCGGGTCCTTCTTCGCGCTCATCGTCATGCCGTCGGCAAGCGAAGCCATCTCGCGCACGATGTCGGCCACCGTGCGGTCCTGCTGGCCGGGTTCGCGCTCGCGGATGAACCAGCCGTTCTCGGCGAAGCGGCAGGCGTCGAGGAACAGCGGCACGCCGTGCTGCCTGCACAGCGCGCTGGTCTGCCGCAGGTTGGCCAGGCTGACCGGCTGGCCGCCGCCGGAATTGTTGGTGAGGGTAACGAACACCGCCGGCACGCTGCCCTTGCGCGCGTGCAGGAAGGCATCCAGCGCGGCCACGTCCATGTTGCCCTTGAACGGGTGCAGGCTGGCCGGGTCGCGGCCTTCGGCGATCACCAGGTCCACCGCCTCGGCGCCGGTGTATTCCACGTTGGCGCGGGTGGTGTCGAAGTGGGTGTTGTTGGGAAAGCTTTTGCCGCTGCCCCCCAGTGCGGTGAAGAGGATCTTTTCCGCCGCGCGGCCCTGATGGGTGGGGATCACGTGCTTGAACGGGAACAGATTCTGCACCGCGTCCCTGAAGATTTCGAACGACGGGCTGCCGGCGTAGGACTCGTCGCCATGCTGGATCGCCGCCCACTGGTCGCGGCTCATCGCGCCGGTGCCGGAGTCGGTGAGCAGGTCGATCATCACGTCATCGGAATGCAGCCCGAACAGGTTGTAGCCGGCGGCGGCCACCGCCTCGCGGCGCTGCTGCGGTGTGGTCATCCGCAGCGGGGCGACCGAATGGATGCGGAAGGGCTCGATGATGGTGCGAAATTCCACGATAGGCTCCGAAATGAGGACGGCCGCAATGCGCGGCCGTGGACAATGATGCAAACAGGTCACGCCGGTTTGTCAAATCCGCGCGGGCGGGCATGACGATGCGTTTCATTCGCACGCTCTAGAATGCCGGCATGCAAACCCATGGCGAATACAAGATGCCCGGCGGAAAACTCGTGGTGGCCGATCTGGTCATCGACGCGGGCCGGCTGGGCGCGGTGGCCATCAGCGGCGATTTCTTCCTTGAACCGGAGTCCGCGCTGGAAGCGATCAATGCGGCGTTGACGGGCCTGCCCGCCGATGCCGATGCCGTCGTGCTGGCGGCGGCCGTGCAGCGCGGGTTGCCGGACGGCGCGATGCTGTACGGCATCAGCGCGGAGGCGGTGGCCGTGGCGGTGCGGCGTGCGGTCGAGGCGGGAGCAAGTGCATGAGCGCCTGGCGTGCATTCGACTGGCAGCTGGTTCACGCCGGGCCGCAGTCGCCGGCGCTGCACATGGCGCTGGACGAAGTCATCACCGACGAGGTGGCGGCCGGGCGCCGCGCGCCGACGCTGCGGGTGTGGGAATGGGCATCGCCGGCGGTGGTGATCGGGCGCTTCCAGTCGCTGCGCAACGAGGTCGATCCCGACGGCGCGGCGCGCCACGGCATCGAGGTGGTGCGCAGGATCACCGGCGGCGGCGCGATGTTCATCGAGCCGGGCAATACCATCACCTATTCGCTGTCGGCGCCGGAGTCGCTGGTGGCGGGGATGTCGTTCGAGCAGTCCTACGCGTTCATGGACGCGTGGGTGCTGGAGGCGCTGCGCACGCTCGGCATCGAGGCCTGGTACCAGCCGCTCAACGACATCGCCTCGAAGGCCGGCAAGATCGCCGGCGCCGCGCAGATGCGCCGCGGCAAGGCGGTGCTGCACCACGTGACCATGGCCTACGACATCGATGCCGACAAGATGCTGCAGGTGCTGCGGATCGGCCGCGAGAAGCTGTCCGACAAGGCCACCCAGAGCGCCAACAAGCGGGTCGATCCGCTGCGCAGCCAGACCGGGCTGAGTCGCGCCGAGGTCATCGCGCGGATGATCGAGACGTTCCGCGCCGCGCATGGCCTGTCGCACGATGCCGTCCGCCCGGACGAGCTGGCGCGGGCGGAAGCGCTGGTGCTGGAGAAGTTCGCCACCCCCGCATGGACGGGCGTGGTGCCGTGACGGCGGGCTTACGTTCGCCGCACTAGCATGGGCGCTCTCTTCCCCATTCGCTCAGGAGTCACTCCATGTCCAGCGTCACCTTCCACGGCCAACCCGTTCGCGTCGGCGGCAACCTGCCGCAGGTAGGCAGCCAGGCACCCGCGTTTTCGCTGGTGGCCGGCGATTTGAGTGACCGCACGCTGGCCGCGTTCGCCGGCAAGCGCAAGGTGTTGAACATCTTTCCCAGCATCGACACCGGCGTGTGCGCCGCTTCGGTGCGTCACTTCAACAAGGATGCGGCGGGCCTTCAGAACACGGTGGTACTGTGCATTTCCGCCGACCTGCCGTTCGCGCAGGGGCGCTTCTGCGGCGCCGAAGGCCTGAACAACGTCACCATGCTGTCGACCTTGCGCGGGCGTGAATTCCTCACCGATTACGGCGTGGCGCTGGAAGACGGCAAGCTGGCCGGTCTTGCGGCCCGTGCGGTGGTGGTGCTGGATGAGCATGACCAGGTGCGGCATGTGCAACTGGTGCCGGAAATCGCCGAAGAACCCGATTACGCGGCGGCGCTGGCGGCGCTGGACTGACCGGGCCCGAATGTCGGAACGGCGGGCACTTGCCCGCCGTTCCGGTTACGCCGGCATTCGCCCGAATTGGCCACTGTTGAAATCGGCAATCGCCTGGATGATCTGCTGCTGGCTGTTCATCACGAACGGGCCGTAGCCCACCACCGGCTCGTCGATGGGTTCGCCGGCCAGCAGCAGCAGCTTGGCCGCACCGCTGGTTTCGATCTCCACCCCGCTGCCGGCGGTGGACAGCGTGACCATCTGCGCAGTGCGGACGATGGCTTCGCCGTTCACTTGCACCGTGCCGTCCAGCACCACCAGCAGGGTGGTCCAGCCTTCCGGCTGCGGCAGCGACACGCGCTGGCCTGCGGCCAGCCGCAGATCCCACACGTTCATCGGGGTGAAGGTGCGCGCCGGTCCCTTCTGGCCGGCATGTTCGCCGGCGATCAGCCGCAGCGTGCCGGCCTCGCCCGGCAGGGCGATGGCGGGAATCTGCACGTCCACGATGCCCTGGTAGCCGGGCGGCGCCAGCTTGTCCCGGGCCGGCAGGTTGACCCACAGCTGCACCATCTCGAACGGCCCACCCTTGGCGGCGTAGGCCGGCGAATGGAACTCCTCGTGCAGGATGCCGCCGGCGGCGGTCATCCACTGCACGTCGCCCGGGCCGATGATGCCGCCATTGCCGGTGGAGTCGCGATGCTCCACCTCGCCCTCGTAGACGATGGTCACCGTCTCGAAGCCGCGATGCGGATGCTGGCCGACGCCCCGGCGCTCGCGGGTCGGCTCGAACCGGGTCGGTGCCGCGTAATCCAGCAGCAGGAACGGGCTGCGTTGTGGCACGCCCGGGCCGGAGTAATTGAACATCCCGTGCACCGGGAACCCGTTGCCTACCCAGTGCCGGCCGGGGGCTTCGAGGATGTCGATGATTTTTTTCATGGGAACTCCCGTCATTGCCGGCAGGGGCCGGCGGCTGCGGGAAGAAGATGGGTTGTTTCAAGCCCGCGTTCAATCATCGTGAAAGTGACTGAACGTTCCATGCATGCTTCTATTTCGTGAAGCTGACTTCCAGTGCCGTCATGAACGGCGCTTTCGGTGGCACGAACATAGTCTTGTCGCGCAGGTAACGCTGAAGGCAGATCGCCAGTGGCGAGCTGCCTTGCCGCCAGGTCTGTTGCACGCGGCCGTCGGCATCCAGCTGCATGACGAGGGTGAAGGCAGTGAAATCCTTCTGCGGCTTGCCCAGCGCGCATTCCAGAACGCCGGCATCCAGCAGCTTGCGTTGTACTGCCACCATGGCCGCGTGCGCGCTGCCGGTAACGCCGGCCTCGTCGGCATCGGCCAGTTTGCGGGCATCCACATACTCCAATGCGGCCTTGGTCGGGCTGGCGGGGGTGCCAGGTGCTACCTGCAAGGCCAGCGCCAGAGTCAGCAGCGACAGGGCCGCCGGCATCGTTCAACGGTTCCCGCCGCGCGGGCCGCGATTGCCGCCACCGGGGCGGTTGCCGGCCGGGCGCGGGCCGCGCGGGCCGTTACCCGGGCCGTTGCGATTGCCACCCGGACGCGGGCCGCCGGGCCGCGGGCCACGCGGGCCGCGGGCGTCGCCGTGGCCGCCGTAGGGATTGAAGCCGCCGTGGGCATGGTCGGACGGGAAGTGCGGGGCGTTGCCGGGGTGGCCGTAGGGCTTGGGCGCGCGCTGCGGGCGCGCTTCGCCGGCACCCGGGCCGCCTTCGCGGCGCGGGCCGCGCTCACCGAACGGCTTCGGGCCGCGGGCGTCGCCGCCGAAGCCTGCACCCGATCCGCGCGGCTTGCCGCCGCCGGGACGGTCGCCGTACGGCTTGGCGCCAAAGGGCTTGTCGCCGAATTTCTTCGGCCCGCGTTGGCCGGGGTTGCGGTGACCGGACGGGCCGGTGTCCACGCCATCCGGCACGAACCAGGTGCGCATCGCCGCCGGATTCTCGCCACGCTGCTCGCCGGGCTTCATGCGCTGGCCGGGCTGGCGCGGGCCCTTCACCTTCAGGCGCTTGTCGCGCTGCGCCGCGGCCATTTCGCCGCTGACGGTCAGGCCGCCGCTGGGCTTCTTGCCGCCGCGGCGACCGCGGTCCTCGCGGAACTGGTCGAAGCGGCGCAGTTCGCGGCCTTCATCGGCGGTGGTGTGGCCGCCCACATAGCCGTGGCCGCGTGCATTGCCGGTCACCACGGTTTTGCCGGCCTTGCGCTGGCCCAGCACCGGCATCAGCGTCAGCGCGGACGGAGCGCCGTCTTCCAGGCCCACCGCCTTGCGCAGCGCGTCCACCTCGGCCTGCGGCAATTCCTGCGCCTGCCCGCGCAGCAGCGGCTGCGGCAGGCGCACCTGGCCGTAGCGGATGCGCTTGAGGCGGCTGACCTGGCAGCCCTGCGATTCCCACAGCCGGCGCACTTCGCGGTTGCGGCCTTCCTTCAGCAGCACCCGGAACCAGTCGTGCGAGTCGGTACCGCCAATGCGTTCGATTTCGTCGAACTTGGCCGGGCCGTCCTCCAGCGCCACGCCGCGAGCGAGGCGGTCGATGAGCTTGTCGGAGATCTCTTCCTCGCCTTCCGGTGCGCGCACGCGGCAGACGTATTCGCGTTCCACTTCGAAGCTGGGGTGCATCATCGCGTTGGCCAGCTCGCCGTCGGTGGTCAGCAGCAGCAGGCCGGTGGTGTTGATGTCGAGGCGGCCAATGGCGATCCAGCGTGCGCCCTTCAGTACCGGCAACGCGTCGAAGATGGTCGGTCGGCCTTCGGGGTCTTCGCGGGTGGTCACTTCGCCTTCCGGCTTGTTGTACATCAGCACCCGTGCCGGGTCGGTCAACGCGCTGGCGACGAAGGTCTTGCCGTCGATCTCGATCTTGTCGCCACCGGTGATGCTCATGCCGGTCGGAGCAGGTTCGCCATTGACCTTGACCAGGCCGTCGGCAATGCGCAATTCCAGCGCGCGGCGCGAGCCCAGCCCGGCCTGCGCCAGCACCTTGTGCAGGCGCTCGTTGATCGGTGCGGTGGCGGCGGTTTCGCTGGTGGCGCGCTTCAGGCTCAGCGGGCGGCGGGGGGTGTCATTGCTCATCTGTGTGCTCCGACGATGCGGCGGCCGCGTCGTCTCCATGGGGGTCTTGGTTGGGTTGAACGGAAACGGGGTCAGGTTCACTTTCCCCTGTTGATTCGTCGAAAGTCGGATGCGCTTCGCTGGAAAGCGAGCCTGACCCCGTTTCACTTCTGGCCGGGATCGCCGGCGCGAACGGCAATTGCGGTTCCAGCTCGCCGATGTCGCGCAGCTCGGACAGCGGCGGCAGGTCGTCGAGCCGCTTCAGCCCGAAGTAGTCGAGGAAGGTCTTGGTAGTGGCCAGCAGCTCGGGCTTGCCGGGCACGTCGCGGTGGCCGACCGAGCGAATCCAGTCGCGTTCTTCCAGTGCCTTGATGATGTTGCTGTTCACGGTCACGCCGCGGATCTGTTCGATCTCGCCACGGGTGATCGGCTGGCGGTAGGCGATCAGTGCCAGCGTCTCCAGGGTGGCGCGGGTGTATTTGGTCTGGCGCTCGGTCCACAGCCTGGCCACCCACGGGTGGACATCGGCCTGGACCTGGAACCGCCAGCCGCTGGCCACTTCCACCAGTTCCACGCCGCGGTTGTTGCCGCCGGCTTGCAGTTCCAGCAGCGCGGCTTCCACGGCGTTGTCGGGAATCGGCTCGTCCAGCGGGAACAGGCCCTTGAGCTGGACCAGCGTCAGCGGTTGGCTGGAGGCCAGCAGGGCGGCTTCCACGATGCGGGTGATCAGCGTTTGATCAAGCGAGGTCATGCTTGCGCTTCATTGGGGTCGGGGTCATCGAATTCACTGGACAGGTCTTCCAGTGCGGGGGCGTCATCGCCGGTGGCCAGGGACTTCACGTAGATCGGCGCCATCGGGGCTTCCTGCACGATGTCCACCAGTTGCTCCTTGGCCAGCGTGAGCATGCCGAGGAAGGTCACCACCACGCCCAGGCGGCCTTCTTCCGGTGCGAACAGCGATTCGAAGCGGTGGAAGGCACCATCGGCCAGCCGTTCCAGCAGCTCGCCCATGCGCTGGCGGACGCTAAGCGCATCGCGCTTGATCGCGTGCTGGGTGAACAGCTCCGCGCGCTTGAGCACGTCGTGCAGGGCCAGCAGCATTTCCTTCAGTTCCACCGGTGGCGGCAGGCGCACGCTGGCATGGTCGGGCACGAAGGCGCTGGCGACGGTGGTATCGCGATCCTGCCGGGGGAGGGTGTCCAGATCTTCGGCGGCTTGCTTGTAGCGTTCGTATTCCTGCAGGCGTCGCACCAGATCGGCGCGCGGGTCGTCTTCCACGCCGTCTTCGCTGGGCGGGCGCGGCAGCAGCATGCGCGACTTGATCTCGGCCAGGATCGCGGCCATCACCAGGTATTCGGCGGCCAGCTCGAAGCGCATCTCGTGCATGGACTGGATGTAGTCCACGTACTGGCGGGTGATTTCGGCAACGGGGATGTCGAGAATGTCCAGGTTCTGCCGACGGATCAGGTACAGCAGCAGATCGAGCGGGCCCTCGAAGGCGTCGAGGATGACCTCCAGCGCGTCCGGCGGGATATAGAGATCCTTCGGGATTTCCACCACCGGCTGCCCAAGCACCACCGCCAGCGGCATTTCCTGCTGCTGGGGCCGCGGGTTCGGGTTGTGGACGCTGGCATCGGCCGTCGGGTCGACGCTGATTTCGGATGTCATCGGTTGGCGGCCCCCTCCGGGCCACACGGTCTGTTGCGGTGGCCGCGGTCGGCCGGGTCACGTTTGCGCCTGCGCTGTCCCGCCATGCCCGCACGCATCCGCCCGGTTGGGCGGCATCGGAACGAGTGGCGAAGATGGCCGGACCGGCGTGCGCGGTGCGGCGTGGGGTGCCGGAAATCGCGCGGGCCGCGGGGTCGGGCCGGATACTGAAGGCGTTAGCCTACGCATTCCCCGCGAGGCTGTCCACTGGCCGCCTACAATGTCCTTCATTCCGGTTCATGGAGGCAATGCGGCATGTGGTATGTGATCGAAGGCTACGACGGCACCGATGTATTGGCCAGGCGGCAGGCCGCACGGCCGCAACACCTGGCGCGGCTGCACGCGCTGCGCGACGCGGGCCGGCTGTTGCTGGCGGGGCCGTGTCCGGCAATTGATGCCGAAGATCCGGGCCCGGCGGGGTTTTCCGGAAGCCTGGTGGTGGCCGAGTTCGTCTCGCTGGAGGATGCCCGCGCCTGGGCCGATGCCGACCCCTACTGTGCCGCCGGCGTGTATGCCCGCGTCGACGTGCGCCCGTTCCGCAAGGTGTTGCCATGACTGGCTGGACCGAGGCCGATATCCCGCAACTCAATCCGGAGCGCATCGCGCGGATGCGGGTTCTGCTGACACAGGCCCTGGAACCCACGCGGCTGGCGATTCGCGACGACAGCCACAAGCACGCCGGCCATGCCGGCAGCCGACAGGGATTGGGGCACTTCAGCATCGCCATCGAAAGCACCGCCTTTGCCGGCAAGCTGCCGCTGGCCCGCCACCGGCTGATCCATGCCGCGCTGGGCGACATGCTGCAGACCGATATCCACGCCTTGTCGATCAGCGCCGTTGCCCCCGACGAGACCGCCTAGCCCCGTTATACTCGACGATTGGTGCACATGCGCCATATAGTTTCCTCTAGATAAAACAATAATTTAGAGGACTTAGTTAATCCAATTTAAAGCGTCGCGATCGCGCGTCGCTCAAGGTTCGCCGACGCGCATGCGCCTTTCCACCATCAAGCTGTCCGGCTTCAAGTCCTTCGTCGATCCCACCACGCTGCACCTGCCGACCAACATGACCGGCGTGGTGGGGCCGAACGGCTGCGGCAAGTCCAACATCATCGACGCGATCCGCTGGGTGATGGGCGAGAGCGCGGCCAGCCGCCTGCGTGGCGATTCGCTGACCGACGTGATCTTTTCCGGCAGCAGCGCCCGCAAGCCGGTGTCGCAGGCGTCGGTAGAGCTGATTTTCGACAACAGCGACCACACGATCACCGGCGAGTACGCCGCGTTCAACGAAATCTCGGTCAAGCGCACGGTCAGCCGCGACGGCCAGAGCGGCTACTACCTCAATGGCGGCAAGTGCCGCCGCCGCGACATCACCGACCTGTTCCTGGGCACCGGCCTGGGGCCGCGCAGCTACTCGATCATCGAGCAGGGCATGATCTCGCAGGTCATCGAGGCCAAGCCCGAGGAGCTGCGCGTCTATCTGGAAGAAGCGGCGGGCATCTCCAAGTACAAGGAGCGCCGCAAGGAAACCGAAACCCGCATCCGCCACACCCGCGAGAACCTGGATCGCCTGGGCGACTTGCGCGAGGAAGTGGACAAGCAGCTCCAGCATCTGGCGCGGCAGGCACGGCAGGCCGAGCAATACACCGCGTTGCAAGACGAGCGCAAGATCAAGGATGCGCAGTGGAAGGCGCTGGAGTTCCGCGCGCTGGACAGCCGCCTGCAAGGCCTGCGGGAGAAATTGCTGCGCGAGGAAACCCGGCTGGAGCAGCTGATCGCCGAGCAGCGCCACGCCGAAAGCGCGCTGGAAACCGG
>JAGWUF010000034.1 GCA_028868545.1 Lysobacteraceae bacterium
ATCGCACCGGAGGACCTGGTCGATGAATGAGCGCACGGCCGCCACCCATTCCAGCCGCACCGGGGCATGGCTGGCGCACCACGGTTTCAGCCTCGCTGCCAGCCTGGGCCGGATGCTGCGCACCCCCTGGGCCAGCCTGCTCACGGTCGGGGTGATGGCGCTGGCACTGGCGCTGCCGCTGGGCCTGTGGCTGGTGCTGCACAACGTGGCGCAGCTGGATCGGCAAGTGCAGGCCAGCCATGAGGTGATGGTGTACCTGAAACCCGGCATCGACGATGCCCAGGTGCAGGCCTTGCAGCAACGCTTGCAACAGCGCAGCGACATCGCCAGCCTCGCCCGGATCAGCCCGGAACAATCGCTGGCTGAAATGCGCCGGCGCGAGGACCTGGCCGCCGCCATCGACATCCTCGGCACCGATGCGGCGCGTGCGGCGCTGCCGACCGTGCTGCGGGTGGTACCACGCCAGGGCGATGCCCATCCGCTGGCCGCCGGCCTGCAAGCGCTGCCGGAGACCGACCGCGTGCAGTACGATGCGCGCTGGCGGGAACGCCTGCAGGCGTGGCTGGCGTTTGCCTTGCGCGCGGTGCAGGTGATGGGTGCACTGATGGGGCTGGGAGCCTTGCTGGTGGTGGGCAATACCGTGCGCCTGGACATCCAGGCGCGTCGCGAGGAGATCAGCGTGCTGCAACTGCTGGGTGCCAGCGATGGCTTCGTGCGTCGACCGTTCCTGTATCTGGGCGCCTGCTACGGGCTGGCTGCGGGTGCATTGGCGCTGGCCATCCTGACCCTCGCCCAGCTGGCCCTGCGGCTGCCGCTGGCAGAGCTGGCCAGCCGCTATGGCAGCCATTTCGCCCTGCAAGGCATCGACCTCTGGCCGGCACTGGGCGTCCTGGCGGCTGCCGGCCTGCTGGGCTGGCTGGGCGCCGGGCTGGTGACCAGCCAGCAACTGCGGCAGAACCGTCCACGGAGGGCCTGAGATGGGCGACAAGCACGACCTGCGCCATGTCGTCAGCGATGCCCCGCGGGTGATGGTGGTCGATGGCAGCAAGCTGGTGCGCAAACTCATCGGCGACACCCTGCGCAAGGAGTTGCCCAGCGCCAACGTGGTGGGTTGTGCCGGGCTGACCGAAGCCCGCGCCGCACTGGCCGAGGGCAGCGTGGATCTGGTGACCACCGCACTGGTGCTGCCCGACGGCGACGGCCTGGCGTTGGCGCGCGTCGTGCGCGAGGCGGCGGGCCAGGCCTACGTGCCGGTGATCGTGGTCTCCGGCAATGCGCAGGAAGCGCTGGAAACCCGCGCCTTCACCGAGGACATCACCGACTACTTCGACAAGTCGCTGGGCCAGGAGGCGCTGGCCGCCTTCATCCGCGGCTACGTGCAGCCGGTGCCGATCAGCGGCGCCCGCGTGCTCTACGTCGAAGACAGCCGGGTGGTGGCGGTGGCCACCAAGCGCATGCTCGAACGCCAGTCGCTGCAAGTCCTGCATGTGGTCAGCGTGGAGGAAGCGCTGGATCACCTGCACAAGTATCTGGGCCGCAGCGACGGCGACGTGGGCGCCGATCTGGTGCTCAGCGATGTCTATCTGAAAGGCGCGCTCAGCGGCCGCGACCTGCTCAACCAGATCCGTGCTGCCTTCCGGTATGGCAAGCGCCGCCTGCCGATGGTGATGATGACCGGCGACGACAACCGCGACAACCAGGCCGCGCTGCTGCGCGAGGGTGCCAACGACCTGGTGCTCAAGCCGATCGAAGAGCGCCTGCTGGTGACCAAGGTGCTGTTCCAGCTGCGGCTGTCGAAACTGGGCTGAGCAGGCTCTTGTCTCAAGGCTGCCAGCCGTAACTCAGCTTCACGAACACGCTGCGGGTATTGCCGAACAGCTGCGGGTTTTCATCATCCATGAACGCCCCCCACGAGGTGCCGGCGTACAGCGCGGTGCGCGGATTGACCTTGTACGAATAGACCAGCTGCGCGGCCCAGTCGCGCGCATGCCGGTTGACCGTGGCGGCATACAGCGCCTGGTCGCGATCCACCTTGCTGGCCTGCAAGGTCACGCGCAGCCGCTGCCGCGGATCGAATTGCCAGCTGCCGCCGGCATTGAGCAGGACGCCATCGAAGGCCACGCCGCCGTCACGACGCAAGCGCTGCCGGCTCAAGTCCGCGTTCACCGTGCCCCCCAGGCCGATGGCATGGTTGCCGAACACCCCCAGCATCACCCGCCGGCCGGTGCGTGATGCCAACAGATCCAGCTGCTGTCCGATGTTCAGATAGCTGCCCAACTGCCAGCTGCCATTGGGCCGGAAGTTGCCATCGGCGTGGAAATTGAATTCCCGGAACAAGGCCCCGTTCCAGTAGCGCGTGCGCTTCCACGGGTTGATGTTGAGCTGGCTCTGCTTCGGCCCCTGCAGGCTCAGGGTGAAGCCGGCCTTGCGCTCCAGCAGCTGGCCATCGTAGCGGTGGGTGGTGTAGCCCTCGCCGTACAGATTCACGCGATTGAGTGCCTCGCCATCGCGGTACCAGGTGTGCCCCAGGCCCAGCAGCGCCTTGTCGTAGCCGACCTGTCCGATGAAGCCGAGGTCGGCACGGAACCCGGGGCTGATATCGACGTACAGCAGGTTGGCATTCCAGTTGCGGTTGCTGAACGCATAGGCGGCCCGCCAGGCATTGCCGCTGGGCGTGGCATCGCCGCCCAGTTCGCTTGCGTAGGCGTTCACGATGCCGGCCGGATAGTGCGACTGGCTGTGCAGGAATTGCGTGGAAACCGTGTGCATGCCCTGTTGCCAACGCCCATCGATGCCGGCCACGTCGTTGCCGTAGTTCTCGCCGTGGCGAAAGGTGCCGATCGCCCCCAGGCTCAGGTGGGTATTGAAGTCGTAGCGATAGCGGCCCACCAGCACATCGGCCTTCTGCTCCAGCCGCTGGAAGCCGGATCCCTGCACGCCCGGCACCAGCAGCAAGGTGGTGGCATCGCGTGCCGCGATTGCCCCGTAGGCGGTGTTGTCGGTGCGACCGGTCATGCGCAACCCGAAATCCGGGTTGGCGATCTGGCGGGTGTACAGCACGTTGAACTGGCTGCCGAAATAGTCGGCACCTTCGAGAAAGAACGGCCGTTTCTCCTGGTAAAACAAGGCGAAACTGTCGTTGAAGCCCAACTGCAGCTGGTCGGTTTCCACCTGCGAGAAATCCGGGTTCACGGTGGCATTCAAGGTCATCGCCGGCGAAGGTGCCCAACTCACGTCCACACCCGGCTCGATCTGGGTCTTGCCGCTGTGCCAGGGCGCGTGCGCGGCAGCGCGGGTCTGCAGCGTGCCGATCGTCAGCGTGGGCATGATTTCCAGATTGCGGCCCTGGCGGGCATCGGCCAGGCCCTGATACTGGCCCCACTCGCACTGGAAACAGTTCGACTCGCGCGGCACCTTGTGGCTGGTCAATTGGTGTCGCTTGTCGCGTGGCCAGTTGCGGATCAGCGAGATCCCCCAATGCTGGTCCACGCCACCGGCAGGAAAACGCAGCGTGGAAAACGGGATGCGCACCTCGACATCGTAGCCGTCCGGCGTGCGCCGACCCGCGCTTTGCCAGAGACCGTCCCAGCTGGGATCTTCCTGATTGTCGACATTGGTTTCGTCGCGGATCAGATCCCCCTGCACGCCCAGCGGGTTCACCACCAGCTCGTAGCCGCGCCGATGGTCGTTGAAGGTGTCCAGAAAAATTCCGACCCAGTCGTCACTGAAAAGCGCATCGCGATCGCGCAGGCGGGCCAGGATGCGGGAGGGGTCCGGATCGAGCGCATGGAAGGCAACGTACAGGGCATCGGCGGTATAGCCCAGCCGCACCGTGGTCTTGACCGGAGCGGGGATGTTGTCGCCAGGTGCGAACTCGTACGCGATCTCCTGTACCAGCGCGTCCTGCCACGCAGCGTCGTCCAGTTTGCCGTCAATGACGATGTCGCCGTGCAATTGCGGAATCCGCCCCCCCGGCACGTAGGCTTCGGGGGACGCTGCGGAGGTCTGCCGTGCCTGCGCGAAAGGAGCGCAGGCCAGCAGGGCCAGGCCGAGGACGGTCAGTTTCAAGATGTGCTCCATGGTCGTGTTCGATAAGGCGTTCGATGCAGGAGTCGCGCCTGCGGTTGCCATGACTGATGGCAGGGCGCGCCGTGCCCGTGACTGCACGCAGTCTTGTGTCTGGCCACCCACATGCAAGCAGGCATGCGACGAATACCGGCCGGCGGCGATAAACTCGGGGTTTCCTCCACTGGAACCTGTCCATGCGCCAGCTCCTTCTCTGTGTTTCCATCGCCACCGCACTGGGCGTGGCGGTCACCGGTTGCAGCCGCGCCCCGAGCACGGAAACCGCCGCCGCCGCCGCCGCACCTGTCGCCGCCGTCGCCGCGGAAAAAATCGTGGATGAGCATTCCTATGCGCAGCCGGACAAGGTGCGCATCACCGACATCGCGCTGGATCTGGCCGTGAATTTCGACGCCAGAACCTTGAGCGGCACCGCCACCTACGCGCTGGACTGGGTGGACAAGAGCGCAACCCAGCTGGTGCTGGACACCCGCGACATCAGCATTCAAAAGGCCGAAGCACTGGGCGCCAATGGTCAATGGAACACCTTGAAATTCGCACTGTCGGACAAGGACAAGATCCTGGGCAGCGCGCTGACCATCGACACGCCAACCCGCCCGGCCAAGGTGCGCGTGACCTATGTGACGTCGCCGGACGCCTCCGGCCTGCAATGGCTGGCCCCGTCGATGACCGAGGGCGGCAAGCAGCCCTTCATGTTCAGCCAGTCGCAGCAGATCCACGCCCGCTCGTGGGTGCCGCTGCAGGACACCCCGCAGGTGCGCTTCACCTACAGCGCGCACGTGACGTCGCCGAAGGACGCGATGGTGCTGATGAGCGCCGACAACGACCCGAACGCGGTGCGTGACGGCGACTACAGCTTCAAGATGCCGCAGAAGATCCCGTCCTACCTGATGGCGATCGCCGCCGGCGACCTGGTGTTCAAGCCGATCAGCGCGCGCAGCGGGGTGTGGGCGGAGCCGGCGATGGTGGACAAGGCCGAGCACGAGTTCGAAGACACCGAGAAGATGATCGGCACCGCCGAATCGCTGTACGGCCCGTACCGCTGGGGCCGCTACGACCTGCTGGTGCTGCCGCCCAGCTTCCCGTATGGCGGGATGGAAAACCCGCGCCTGACCTTCGCCACCCCCACCGTGATCGTCGGCGACAAGTCGCTGGTGTCGCTGGTGGCGCACGAGCTGGCGCACAGCTGGTCCGGCAATCTGGTGACCTTCGCCACCGACAAGGACAGCTGGCTCAACGAAGGCACCACCACCTACGTGCAGAGCCGCATCACCGAAGCCCTGTACGGCAAGGACGTGGCCGACATGGAGGAAGTGATCGACCGCGATGAGTTGAAGGGCGAATTCAAGAAAATCGACCCGAAACTGCAGCGGCTTTCGCTCAAGCCCGGCACCCTGGCCGACCCGGATGACCAGTCCAGCGCCACCGTGTACGTCAAGGGGGCGTGGTTCCTGCAGTTTCTCGAGAAGCGTTTCGGGCGCGCGGTGTTCGACCCGTGGCTGAAAGGCTACTTCGACCACTTCGCGTTCCAGAGCATCACCACCGGCCAGTTCCGCGATTACCTGCAGGCCAACCTGATCGACAAGCACCCGAACGTGGTGACGATGCAGGAAGTCGACCAGTGGCTGTATGAGCCGGGCATCCCGGGCAACGCGCCGAAAGTGGAATCGGGCAAGTTCAGCACGGTGAATGCCGCGCGCATCGCCTGGCAGGGCAGCGGCAAATTGCCCGACAAGAGCATCACCGGCGCGTGGAGCACGCAGGAATGGGTGCATTTCCTCGAATCCATGCCCGATACCCTCACGTCCGGGCAACTGACCCAGCTGGATGAGGCCTTCCACTTCACCGGCACGCCCAACGGCGAGATCGCGATGCGCTGGTACCCGCTGGCCGAACGCAGCGGCTACACCGCCGCACGCGAGGAGATGGGCAAGTTCCTGCAACGCGTCGGTCGCCGCAAGCTGATCCTGCCGATCTACAAGGCCCTGGTGCTGACACCGGACGGGTTGGCGTTCGCCGAGGCCACGTTCGCCAAGGCCAGGCCCGGTACGCACCCGATCACCGCCGGCTCGGTGGAGACGATTTTGACTGCGGCCAAGGCCAGCTTGCCGGCCACTCCCGGCAAGCCCACCGTGGTGGGCCAGCCGATCAAGGCACCGATGATCGAAGACCCCGCCCGGCCGCCGGCAGCACCGGCACCGGCCACGCACTGAGACTGCTGGATCCCGCTGGCAGTGAGTGCGTTGCAGGTATGGCTGGTTGGCGCAGTGGCGGTGTTGGCCGCCGCTGCGCTGTGGCGGCAGCGCGGTTGGCTGATCCGGGCCGAGTTCTCCCGCCAGCGGCGGGCCGCCGGGCTGCAGCGCTGCACGCTGGAGGCCGCCGGTCATCGCTGGGTGTACGCCCGCGGCACCGCCCGCAACCCGGATGCGCCGATCCTGGTGCTGCTGCACGGTTTCACCGGCAGCAAGGAGAACTGGTATCCGCTGGCCCGGGCCCTGGACGGGCACTATCACCTGCGGATCCCCGACCTGCCCGGCTGGGGGGAAAGCGAACGCAAACCCGGCGCCGCCTACGGGTTCGAAGAGCAGGCGGCGCATGTGGCCGCCTTCATCGAAACCTGTGATCCCGGGCATGCGGTCATCCTGCTGGGACATTCGATGGGTGGCGGCATTGCGGCGCTGTGCGCCGCACGGCATCCCCGCCGCATTGCCAAACTGGGCCTGCTCAATGCGGCCGGCGTGCGCTTTGCCGACAACCGCTTCGGGCTGGCGGTGCTGGCCGGCGAGAACCCGTTCGCGGTCTTCGATGCCGCATCGCTGCACCGCTATCTGGACACGGTGTTCCACCTGGCCACCGCCAAGCCATGGATCCCGTGGCCGGCGGCGAGTGCACTGATTGCACAACGCCGCGCCGATGCCGCGTTCGAACAGGACGTCCTGCAGCGGATCGGACGCGATGCGCAGGCGCTGCTGCCCGGCGATGAAGCCGTGCACATCCGTCAGCCCACCCTGCTGGTTTGGGGACGCCAGGACGCGGTGATCGACCCCAGCGCGATGGCGCTGTATGCCGCACGCATCCCACAGGCACGCCAGGTGCTGCTGGACAACTGCGGACACATGTCGCTGATGGAACATCCGCAGGCGGTGGCCGCCGCGGTCGATGCCCTGGTGGCCGACGACGGCGCAGGGCTCAGCGATGCACCGGCCGGTACGCCCGAATGGCCATGACCGCGCCGAAACCGAGCAGAATGGTCACTGCCGCGGTGCCGCCGTAGCTGAGCAGCGGCATCGGCACACCCACCACCGGCAGCATGCCGGAAATCATGCCGCCATTGACCAGCACGTACGCGAACAAGGACAGACCGATTGCGCCGGCCAGCAACCGCGCGTAGCCATCACGCGAGTCGGCGGCAATCCACAGGCAGCGGCCGATCAGGAAGGTGTACAGGGCCAGCACCAGCAGCACCCCCAACCAACCGAAATCCTCGGACAGCACCGAGAACGCGAAATCGGTGGTGTGCTCGGGCAGGTAGTTCAAATGCGATTGGGTTCCCTGCCCCCAGCCCTTGCCGGTCATCCCGCCACCGCCAATGGCGATCTGCGACTGCAGGATGTTCCAGCCGGCGCCCATCGGGTCGTTGTCGGGGTTGCGGAAGGTCAGGATGCGATCTTGCTGATAAGGCCGCAGGAAACTCAGCCACGTTATCGGCGCCAGCTTGGCGAAGGCAAAACCGCCGCCGCCCAGTACCCCGGCGGCGACCCACCACCACCAGGAAGTGCCGGCCAGAAACAGCACGAACACGCCGGTTGCCAGGATCAGCACGGCAGTGCCCAGATCGTGCTGCAACAGCGTCAGCCCCACCGGCAGCGCGATGATCGCCAGCGCCCCCAGCAACACCGACAACCGGGGCGGCAGACGATGGCGGTCGAAGTGCCAGGCCAGCATCATCGGCAGACTGAGCTTGCACAACTCGGCCGGCTGCACGTTGAAAAACCCGAACTTCAACCAGTGGTTGCCGTACTTGCCGCCACCGATGAACAGCACCAGCACCATCGGCACCAACGAACACAGGAAGATGGCCGGGGTGGCCTGTTTCAGCCAGTGCATCGGCACCCGCGAGGCCACCCACAATGCACCCAGGCCGACGATGTAGAACGCCGCCTGCATGCTCACCCCGCGCACCGATTCGTTGCTGGCGCTGTACTGGGTGGCCAGGCCAATACCCATCAGCATCAGCACCGCCGCCAGCAGCGGCAGGTCCAGACTGCGCAGGAAGCGCTGCAGCAACTCCAGCAACCATTGCATCAGATATTTCATGGCACCGGCCTTTCCGGCAGGGGGGGCTGGGCATCGGGGCTGCCACGCACGTTGGAGAAATCCGGCGGCAGCACCACCGGGCCAACCGCATTTTCCGCTGCCACCGGCACCGGCTTCTTGCCCAGCAGCCAGGCATCGAACACCTTGCGCGCAATCGGTGCGGCGGTCGCAGCCCCGTAGCCGCCACCCTCGATCGCCACCGCGATCGCAATCGTCGGAGCGTCGGCCGGCGCAAACGCGATGAACAAGGCGCGGTGGCGCAGGTGCATCGGCAGATTTCTCGGATTGATGGCGGCATCTCCGCGCCGGCTCACCACCTGGGCGGTGCCGGTCTTGCCGGCGATCAGATAGGTCAGGCCCGGGCGGATGTTAGTGGCGGTGCCGGGGCCATGCACGGTGCCGATCATGCCCTCCTGCACTGCCTGCAGGTGGGCGGGGTTGTCGGTCATGCGGGTGGCCGGCTTGAGCGGCACCGGCTGCCACGGCGAGTCGAAATTGGCGCGCATGTCCTTGACCAGATGCGGCGGCCGCAGCCAGCCGCTGGCCAGCCCGCCCACGGCCTGCGCCAGCTGCAGCGGGGTCACCTTCCAGAAACCCTGGCCAATACCGGTGATCACCGTATCGCCGGGATACCACTTGCCCTGCTTCGGCGCGTTCTTCGCCTTCCATTCCGGCGAGGGCAGGATGCCGCCGATCTCGCCGGCCAGATCCACCCCGGTCGGCCGCCCGAAGCCGTAACGCCCCAAGTATGCATCGACACGGGTGATGCCCATGTCCAGCGCCAGTTTGTAGTAGTAGGTATTGACCGAATCGTAGATCGATTTGCGCAAATCGGTCCAACCGTGGCCACCGCGGTGCGAATCACCATAGCCGCGCTTCTGCCCGGGCAGGTAGAACATGCCGGTGGACAGGGTCTTGTCCTCCGGTCGACGCAAACCGCTGTCCAACCCGGCCAGGCCCAGCATCGGCTTGATCGTGGAGCCGGGGGCCACGCCTCCCAGCACGATCCGGTTGAACTGGGGCCGCGAGGGGTTGCTGTTGAGGGCTTCGAAGTCGGCATGGCTGATGCCGTTGACGAACAGATTCGGATCGAACGCGGGCAGGCTGACCATGGCCAGGATCTCGCCGGTGCGCGGATCCACCGCCACCGCCGAGCCCTCCAGCTCACCGAAGGCATCGGTCATGGCCTGCTGCAGATCGGCATCGATCGACAACCGCAGGTCGGTACCGGGGGTGGCCGGCACGGTGCTCAAGCTGCGCACGGTGCGCCCCGCGACATTGGTTTCCAATCGCTGGTAGCCGGGCTTGCCGCGCAGCT
Source organism: Lysobacteraceae bacterium (assembly GCA_028868545.1). Taxonomy (GTDB): domain Bacteria; phylum Pseudomonadota; class Gammaproteobacteria; order Xanthomonadales; family Xanthomonadaceae; genus Thermomonas. Next base: position 9,719 of record JAGWUF010000034.1, read on the forward strand.
GCACTTCGTAATAGCGCTCCAGGCCGGATTTGCCGACATGGGTGTAGGCACCCATCGCATCACCCAGCGCCGTCAGATCTTTTTCATCGGCACGGCCGACATAGCCCACCACATGCGCGAACAAGGCGCCGTAGGGATACATCCGGCCCAGATAAGGCACCAGATCCACCCCCGGGTAGCGCCAGCGGTTCACCGCGAATCGCGCCGCCTCGTCATCGCTGACCCGCAATTTCAGGCTGACCGGCTTGAACGGGCGCGCGGCCTTGTACTCGCGCAGGAAGCGCGCCTGCTGCTCGGCATCCAGCGCAATCACGCCCTGCAATCCAGCCAGCAAGGCAACGCCATCGCCGGCCCGCTCGGGCACCGCGTCCAGCCGCCAGGTGGCGACGTTGTCGGCCAGGATCCGGCCCTTGCGGTCGTAGATCAAACCGCGTGCCGGGGCCACCGGCACCAGCCGCAGGCGGTTGTTTTCCGAACGGGTGGCATACAGATCGTGCTGTACCACCTGCAAATGGAAATACCAGCCGGCCAGACCGATCAGGCCGAACAGGGCCGCCAGGAACCCGACCAGCGCACGCACGCGGAACTGGGCGGCTTCGGCAGCATGGTCCTTGATCGGGCGGGCGCGACGGATCATTGGCGGCGCAGGCGCAAGCCATCCAGCAGCAGATGCAACGGCGGCCACAGCAGCATGCCCAGCAACGGCGCCAGCCAGGTGCCGGCAGGCGCCTGCGGCACCCCCAGCACCACATGGATCACGCCGCTGATGACGCGGTCATTGAGCAGCAATGCACCCAGCGTCAGCGCCTGCTGGGACATCGGAAAGAACCGCAGGCGGGGACGGAAGCGGTCAAGGATGAAGGCCAGCACCACCAGCCGCAGCGCCTGTTCGCCCAGCAACCCGCCAAATGCCAGATCCGCCAGCAAGCCCATCACGAACGCCAACCCCAGCCCGGCACGCTCGGGTGCCTCCAGCAGCCAGTACGCCAGCACCAGCGCCAGCCAGTACGGCCGCAACGGCTGCAGCATCGCCGGCAATGGCACCAGGCCCAGCAGCAAGGCCAGCAGCAGGCTGACCGGCAGCACCCAGGCATTGCGCGTGCGGCTCATCGCATGGGCCCCTTGCCGGTTTCCTTGCGCGGGGCGGTTCCCTGCACTGGTGGGGACGGGGCGGAAAGGGGAGACACGGGCAGCACGGCAGGGGTTTGCGACGGTGCCGCCTTGTAGCCGCGCAGCAGCAGCACATCCCGCCCGCGATCCAGCTGCGCCGCTGGCCGCACATCGGCCTTGAGGAAGGCACGGCTGTCGTCGGCGCGCAAGGTGCCCACGGTGCCCACCGCAAAGCCCTGCGGGAAACGCCCGCCCAGCCCGGATGTCAACAGCACATCGCCCGCCCGCACATCGGCCGACAGCGGCACGTCCACCAGCCGCAACGCGTCGCTGCGGCCACTGCCAAACACCATCAGGCGCACCCCCGTGCGCGCCACCATCACCGGCACCGCATGATCGGGGTCGGTCAGCAGCAGCACGGTGGAAGTGGTGGGTGTCAGCGCAATCACCTGCCCCAGCAGGCCGCCGGCGTCGATCACGATCTGCCCCAACCGTACCCCCGCATTGCTGCCGGCATCCAGCAACAGGCGCTGGCGGGTGGGATCCAGATCCAGATCCAGCACCCCCGCCAGTTGCACGTCCAGCCGCGCACGCTCGGCACTGTCCAGCAGACCGCGCAGGCGGGCGTTCTCGGCCGCGGCCGTGCGCAGACGCGCATTGCGGGCCTCGGTGAGCAGCAACGCCTGCCGCAACCGGGCGTTGTCCTGGGTCAGCTGCGCATGGCTCACGGCGTTTTCGCGCAAGGTCGTACCCAGCCGCGCCGGCTGTCCGGCCAGCCACCACAACGGCTGCACCACCGCTTCGGCGTGCCCGCGCAGGCTGCGCAACCAGCCACCACGATGATCCAGCACCATCAGGGCAACGGCCAGAATCAGGAACACCAGCAGGCGCAGCACCCCGGCGACTTCACCGGGGCGTGCTGCAGAGGAGCTGGCGGGAATGGGCACGTCAGTGGGTCAGCGGAGTGAAAGGTTTGGTTCCTGGTGCCACGCAGGACGGGGTCACTCCGGCGCGAAGAACTCGTTGCCGTGCATGTCCACCAGCTCCAGCGCCCGGCCACCGCCACGCGCCACGCAGGTCAGCGGATCGTCCGCCACCTGCACGTGCAGGCCGGTTTCCTCGCTGATCAGCTTGTCCAGATCGCGCAGCAAGGCGCCACCGCCGGTCAGCACGATGCCGCGTTCGGCCACGTCGGCGCACAGTTCCGGCGGGGTCTGTTCCAGCGCCAGGCGAATCGCGGAAACAATGCCCGCCAGCGGCTCGCGCAGGGCTTCCAGCACTTCGTTGGAGTTGATGGTGATGATCTTCGGCACACCCTCGGCCAGATGCCGCCCGGAAATCTCGACCTCGCGCACCAGCTGCTGCTGGTAGGCATTGCCCAGCTCCATCTTGACCCGCTCGGCGGTGGCATCACCGATCAACATGCCGTGGTGGCGGCGCACGTAGGCGATGATGGATTCATCGAAACGGTCGCCGCCGATCCGCACCGACTGCGAATAGACGATGCCGTTGAGCGCGATCACCGCCACCTCGGTGGTGCCGCCGCCGATGTCCACCACCATCGAACCGCGCGCCTCGGTGACCGGCATGCCGGCGCCGATCGCCGCCGCCATCGGCTCCTCGATCAGGTACACCTCGCGCGCGCCGGCCTCTTCCGCCGACTCCTTGATCGCGCGGCGTTCGACCTGCGTCGAACCGGCCGGCACGCACACCAGCACGCGCGGGCTGGGGCGCAGGAAGCGGCTCTTGTGCACCTTGCGGATGAAGTGCTTGAGCATTTCCTCGGTGTAGGTGAAGTCGGCGATCACGCCGTCCTTCATCGGCCGTACCGTGGTCATGTGGCCGGGGGTGCGGCCCAGCATCTGCTTGGCCTCGCTGCCGACCGCCGCCACCGCGCGCGCGCCGCCGCCGCGGTCCTGGCGCACCGCCACCACCGAGGGTTCGTTGAGGACGATGCCCTGGCCGCGCACGTAGATCAGGGTGTTGGCGGTACCAAGGTCGATGGAAAGGTCACTGGAGAAATAACCCCGGAGGAACTTGAACATGCGAAGGAATGCCGGAAAGTGGGGGGCCGCGAGGGGGGAAAGCGCGGGGACTGACATGCTGGATCGACGCGCGCGCGAACAGCCGCCGAGCGCCATGGATCGGCTAGCCTAGCAACGCCCCCAGCCCGGGGCAAGAATGTGCAGGGGTGCCGTTCATCCCGGGTGCGGGCGACACCTTCGCGCTATCATGCGCGGCCTTGCGTCCCAATCACGTTTCGAGGCATCCATGGCGGCCCTGATCTGCGGTTCTTTGGCCTACGACACCATCATGGTGTTCCCCGACCAGTTCAAGAACCACATCCTGCCGGACAAGGTGCACATCCTGAACGTGTCGTTCCTGGTGCCGCGGATGCGCCGCGAATTCGGCGGCTGCGCCGGCAACATCGCCTACAACCTCAAGCTGCTGGGCGGCGACCCGATCCCGATGGCCACCGTCGGTGCCGACTTCGGCCCGTACCGCGAATGGTTCGGCGAACAGGGCATCACCCTGGCGCGGGTCAAGGTGATCGACGAACTGTTCACCCCGCAGGCGTTCATCACCACCGACCACGACAACAACCAGATCACCGCCTTCCACCCGGGCGCGATGATGCGCAGCTTCGAAAATCATGTGAAGGACGTACCGAACGTGAGCATCGGCATCGTCAGCCCGGATGGCTACGAGGGCATGATCCAGAACGCGAAAGAATTTGCCGAAGCCGGCATTCCCTTCATCTTCGACCCCGGCCAGGCGATGCCGCTGTTCAACGGCGAGGAATTGCGCACCTTCATCGAACAGGCCGATTACGTCACCGTCAACGACTACGAATCCAACCTGCTGCAGGAACGCACCGGCTGGAGCGCGCAGGACATCGCCGGCAAGGTCAAGGCCTACATCGTCACCCGTGGCCCCAAAGGCGCGGAAATCTTTGCCGACGGCCAGCTGCACAAGGTGCCGCCGGCGCACGAACGCCGGATCACCGACCCCACCGGCTGCGGCGATGCGTTCCGTGCCGGGCTGATCTTCGGCATCGAAAAAGGCTACGACTGGATGACCATCGGCCGCATGAGCAACCTGATGGGCGCGCTCAAGGTGGAACACCCGGGCACCCAGAACCAGCGCTTCACCTACGACGAATTCGCCGAGCAGTTCCGCCAGCAGTTCGGCTACGCATTGGGCTGAGGCTGCGCCTCAATTCCACTTCGGCAGTTTCGAAGGCTGCAGGCCACTGACCTCGAACTGGGCGGCGCGCCTGCCCACCGTCTTGGTGGGGAATTCGATGCTCAGCTGCTTGCCGGATTTTGCCAATTTCCACAGGCCCTTCCAGTCGTCGATGAACATCGCGATGGCCTCGTCGGTGTTCGGACGCGAGCCCGGCAGCGTGTGCACCTTGCCGTCCAGGATCACCTTCAGTTTGCAGCCTTTGTAACAGTCGAAGTCGCCGGCCTGCAGTACCAGATAGGCACTGCGCCCCCAGTCGGGGTGGTCGCGGAAGATCAGACGCACCGGATGCGTGCCGCCCCCATCGGTATCGACCGGCTCCTGCGAGTAGATCGCCGCCGAAAGCTGCCGGCCGCCGGTTTTCACCGGCTCGTCACCATAGTCCCACAGTGCCGACAAGCGCTGCTGCTGCGCCTCGGCTTCGGCCTTGGCACGCACGTCTTCCAGCTTGTCCTTGACCCGCGCCGCGGCATCGGTGGCGGGATGGTCTATCTGCAACACCTCGCCATAGCCCTTGGCCAGCCGCCAGTTGTGCGCGGCCACGGCGTCCTCGAATTGCTGCTCCATCACCCCGGCTGCCTGCTCCTGTGCCGCCTTGCGGGCAGCCTCCGCCCTGGCGGCGGCTTGTGGATCCTCGCCCTTGCAGGCACTCAAGGCCAGGCACAGCGCGACCAGCATGGGCAAAGGTTTCATCGTGACGATCCTGTTCGGTGCAAGCGATACCCCGCATTTGAACACGGCACCCCGTCGCGTACAGCACGCTTCACCCCAGGTGCTGCACCCCTTGCCAGGTTTCGCCCGGTCGCAGCACCACCGCTTGCAGCACCTGCGCGGCTTCGATGCAAACGAAACGCCGCCAGTCGTCCGCAGCGAGGTCGGCGATGCGCGCACCCAGGTGTGCGCCGGGGTTCCACACCACGACATCGCCGAAGCCATCCTGCTCGATGGCAAGGCGATGCACACCGTCGAGCAAGGCCAGCGGGGCGACCACGTCGTCGTAGATGCGGTCGGTCTCGTTGCCGAAGGTGACTTCGTAATCGTGCTGGCGATGCAGGGTGCCGCCGGCCGCGCTGTCTTCGTAATCGCAGCCCTGCAGGCCTTCGATGGCGACACTGGCGATAGCGTCCACGCGCAGGTAAGTGTGCAGGGCGGCGGTGAAGGCGAAGGCGGTGGTGCCGGTGTTGTCGATTTCCAGCGCCACCCGCAGCCGCACGGCGCCCAGGCCGATGCGCAGGCGGGCGAGGAAGGGATGCGGCCAGTCGGCGTCGCTGCCGTCGCCGGCCAGCGTGAACACGGCTGCATCGTCTTCCGCGCCTGCGAACGTCCACGTGCGATTGCGGGCGAAGCCGTGCTTGCGCAGCGTGCCGCGTTCGCCGAACTGCGGGAAGACCACCGGGATGCCGCCGCGGATGGCGGTGCGGCCGTCGAACACGGCGCGTTCGGACAGGAACAGGCGCTCGCGGCCGTCGGCCGGCAGCCACGACAGAACCTGCGCACCGTGCAGGGCGACCAGCGCGCTGGTGCCGTCGGCGGCGATGCGGATGCAGGGAATGGTGTGGACGGTGATGGCTTCGACATGCATGCAGCAAGTCTGCCATGCCGGTGCGATAATTCCGGCCATGAACGCCAAGCCCGACCCGCAAGCCACCACCCACTTCGGTTTCCGCGACGTGCCGGTGGCCCAGAAGCAGAAGCTGGTCGCCGAGGTGTTCACCTCGGTGGCGGGCAAGTACGACCTGATGAACGATGCCATGAGCCTGGGCATCCACCGGCTGTGGAAGCGCTTCTTCGTCGCCACCACCCAGGTGCGCAAGGGCGACCGCGTGCTGGACCTGGCCGGCGGCACTGGCGACATCGCCGCGCTGCTGAAGGACCGCGTCGGCGACACCGGCGCGCTGGTGCTGGGCGACATCAACGGCGACATGCTGCGGGTGGGCCGCGACCGCATGACCGACCGCGGCAACGTGCGCGGCTTCGAGTACGTGCAGTGCAACGCCGAATGCCTGCCTTTTCCCGACGCCAGCTTCGATCTGGTGACGATGGCCTTCGGCCTGCGCAACGTCACCGACAAGGACGCCGCGCTGCGCGAGATCGCGCGGGTGCTGCGCCCGGGCGGGCAGGCGCGGGTGCTGGAGTTTTCCGAAGTGCAGGCGGAATGGTTCAAGCCGATCTACGACTTTCACTCCTTCAAGGTGCTGCCGAAGTTGGGCAGCCTGTTCGCCGGCGACGCCGAGAGCTACCAGTATCTGGCCGAGTCGATCCGCAAGCATCCGCCGCAGCGCGAACTGAAGGCGATGATGGAAGCGGCCGGGCTTGCGCGCTGCAGCTTCCGCAACCTGAGCGCCGGCATCGTCGCCATCCACACCGGCTACAAGGTCTGAGCCGATGGCCGGCCCGGAGATGAAAAGCTTTCGCGAAAGTCGCTGGCGCTATTCGCAGTTCGTGCTGCTGGGCCTGCTGCTGGCCGGGCTGGTGAAGTGGCTGAGCCCGCTCGGCTGGTGGCCGTCGCTGGGCATCGGCGCGCTGCTGGGGCTGGCGTATTTCCTGTTCGAGAAGAAGCGCGGCGTGATCTGAGCGCGCCGGTTTGGACACGATGGACGCCACCACCGCGCTGCAACTGGAACCGAGCTGGAAGGCGCGCGTGGGCGACTGGTTCGCGCGCGAGGACATGCGCCAGCTTGCCGCCTTCCTGCGCCAGCGCAAGGCCGCCGGTGCGCACGTCTATCCCCCCGGCCGGAACATCTTCGCCGCCTTCGAGGCCACCCCGTTCGACGCGGTGAAAGTGGTCATCCTCGGCCAGGATCCGTACCACGGCGCCGGGCAGGCGCACGGGCTGTGCTTCTCTGTGCCGCCGGGTGTGGCGGTACCGCCGTCGCTGCTGAACATCTACAAGGAATTGGAAACCGACGTCGGCTTCATCCGCCCCGATCACGGCTGCCTGCTGCCGTGGGCACGGCAGGGCGTGCTGCTGCTCAACAGCGTGCTGACGGTGGAGGATGGCCAGCCCGGCAGCCACCAGGGGCGCGGCTGGGAAGGTTTCACCGACCACGTGGTGGACGTGCTCAACCGCGAGCGCGAAGGCCTGGTGTTCCTGCTCTGGGGCAGCTACGCGCAGAAGAAGGGCGCGGTGATCGACAGCCGCCGCCATCGCGTGCTGAAAGCACCGCACCCCTCGCCGCTGTCGGCGCACCGGGGGTTCCTGGGTTGCAAGCATTTTTCATCGACAAATCAATATCTTGCGCGCAGCGGGCAAGTGGCGATCGCGTGGACGCTGCCGCCGCACTTGGGTTTGGCCTGAGCGCCCACACATCGGTCGGGTGCATGCCGTGTTTGGCGCGTTGCCACGCCCGCCACTGTTCCATGAATGAAACAGTAGTGAACTTTTCATGGGGTTAGCAGTCAAAGTTGTGGACTGCTAGAATCAGACGCATGAGGGAGACCACCATGACATCCACCGCACTTGTTGCCCACAACCTGCCGATCCCCAGCAGTCTGGGTTCGCTGGAGGCGTACATCAACGGCGTGCATCAGATCCCGGTGCTGTCCGTCGAGGACGAGCAGCGGCTGGCTCATCGCCTGCGCAATGACAACGACATCGCCGCCGCGCAGGAGCTGATCCTGTCGCACCTGCGCTTCGTGGTGCACGTGGCGCGTGGCTACAACGGCTACGGCCTGCAGCTGGGTGATTTGATCCAGGAAGGCAACATCGGCCTGATGAAGGCGGTCAAGCGTTTCGACCCCAGCGTCGGCGTGCGCCTGGTCAGCTTCGCGGTGCACTGGATTCGTGCCGAGATGCACGACTTCATCATCAAGAACTGGCGCATCGTCAAGGTGGCCACCACCAAGGCACAGCGCAAGCTGTTCTTCAACCTGCGCAAGAGCAAGACCCGGCTGGGCTGGATGAACGCCGCCGAAGTCAGCGCGGTGGCGAAGGATCTGAATGTCTCCGAGCGCGAAGTGCTGGAAATGGAAGCGCGCCTGTCCGGCCGCGACATCGGCTTCGACGCGCCCGACGACGCCGACGACGACCACGCCCCACCGGCGCCGGCCAGTTATCTGGTCACCAACGACGTGGATCCCGCCAGCGCCTACGAATCGGCCAGCAGCGAGGCCGACGAACTGGAGGTGCTGCGCGACGGCATGGCCAAACTGGACGCCCGCAGCCGCGACATCATCCGCCGCCGCTGGCTGGACGAAGACAACAAGGTGACACTGCAGGAACTGGCCGACGAATACGGCGTCTCCGCCGAACGCATCCGCCAGATCGAGGCGAACGCGCTGAAGAAAATGAAGGCGCTGTTCGCGGCGTAAGTCGCAGTCATTGCGCGACACCAAAACGGCCCGGATCACTCCGGGCCGTTTTGTTGACAATCGCCCCCTCCCCTCGGCTAACCTTCCTGAACGGAATGTTCAACTTGCTCAGGGAATCGACACAGGGGAGAAGCAATGCGCATCGCAACACGCTCAATCGTTATCGCCATGGCTGCAATTGCAATGGTTGGCTGCGGAAAACAAAAATCCACCTGCTCGGGAACAGACGAGCTTGCCGTGGTGAAAAGCATCGTTATGGATGAGGCCGAGAAGGCCATCACGTCGGGGAAGCACGACGACGGCAGCCCCGTTTTCAATGCGGCATCTGCCCGCGCCACGTTGAGTAAATTCACGGTTGCGTTCGACAACGTCAGAACCGCCAAGGTCGATCCCAACAGCACCAAGATTTTCTGCGAAGGCACGATCAAAATCGTTGTCCCGCCGGATCTTCTTCAATCTGCGGAGGAAGGCCGAAAGCTGGGTAATCTTGGGACAGTGTCGGCATTGGCCAGCACCAATGACATGGAGCAAGCGGCCAATGCGTTCTCGCGATCCATCGAGTACAGCGCGCAACCCACCGACGATGGCAAAAAAGTCTATGCCGAACTGACCAACGCGAAATCCATCGCCGATTTCGTCAGCGAGATGGCCGGCTCCACACTGATCAAGCCGATGCTCGAAGCCAAGAAAATCGAAGCCGCAAAAGCAGCGGAAGCTGCGTCTCAAGCAGCTGAAGCGCAGCGCCTGCAGAACGAACAGCAACAAGCCCAACTCCAGGCCGAACAAGGGGCCGCCAATCTGGGGGTTGCGCAGGAGCAAAACACACTTGCCAACCAAGCCATCAACGAACTCTGGAAAAGCATTTCCGAAGAGGAACGTACGTACTTAATTGGTTCGCAGCGGGCCTGGGTCAAGAAAAAGGAAATCGACTGCAAAATCGAGGCCGCGGGGCGCAGCACGGACCCCACCGAAATCGAGATTGCTCGCCTGAACTGCGACACTTCAGCGACACGAGCACGCATCGATGAAATTCGGCGCAGCTTGTAAGCGGCAGCAAGGCTTCGATTGAGCGTACGGCCCGGATCACTCCGGGCCGTTTTGTTTCCATTACTCCCGCGTCCCCGCCACCGGCAGCCTCCAGCCGCGGCGGATGCTCATGAAGCGCAGGCCGAAGCACAGCAGCGCGCCGACCACCATGGCCGGGAATTGCGGCAGACCGAACGCCGCCGCCAGCGCCACCACGCCGCTGCCGATCAGGGCCGCCATCGCGTACAGCTCGGTTTGCTGCAGCACCACCGGGGTGCGCACCACCAGCAGGTCGCGGGCGATGCCGCCGCCGATCCCGGTGATGATACCAAGCAGCGTGGCCGCAAACGGGGTGAGGCCGAACGCCAGTGCCTTGCCGGTACCCAGCACCGCGAACAGCGCCAGGCCCGCCGCGTCGAACAATTGCACCGGGTTGCGCAGACGTTCGATCAGGCCGCACCAACGAAACGTCACCAACCCGGCCAGCATCGCCGTGGCCAGATAGCGCCAGTCTGCCAGCGCCGCCGGCGGAATCGCGCCGATCAGCACATCGCGCACGATGCCGCCGGTGACCGCCGTGACGCAGGCCAGCACCAGCACGCCGAACAGATCCAGTTGCTTGCGCACCGCCAGCACGCCGCCACTGAGGGCAAACACGAAGATGCCCAGCAGGTCGAAGACAAGCAACAGGAACTGGCCCAACTCGCGTTCGCCTTGCATCATCTCAGCCCAGTCCCGCCGCCAGCAGCACTTCCAGTTTGCCCTGATCGCTTGCGAATTTTCGGATGCCGTCGGCGAGCTTCTCGGTCGCCATCGCATCCTCGTTGTGCTGCCAGCGGAAGGCCACTTCGGCCAATGCCGCCCCGGGGGTGACACGTTGGCCGGCATCATTCAGCGCACGCACTACCGGCACGTCGGACTGCGCCAGCGCCTCCAGCAGTTCGGGCGAAATGGTCAGGCGGTCGCAGCCGGCCAGCGCCAGCACCTGGCCGGTGTTGCGGAAGCTGGCACCCATCACCACGGTGTCGTAGCCGTGCTGCTTGTAGTACTGCCAGATCCGCGTGACCGACTGCACGCCGGGGTCATCCTGCGGCGTCACCGGCGGCGCCATGCCGTTGGCCAGGTGCCAGTCGAGGATGCGGCCCACGAACGGCGAAATCAGGAACACGCCGGCCTCGGCGCAGGCCACCGCCTGCGCGAACGAGAACAACAGGGTGAGATTGCAGTGGATGCCTTCGCGCTCCAGCACCTCCGCGGCGCGGATGCCCTCCCAGGTGGCGGCGATCTTGATCAGCAGGCGGTCGATGCCGATGCCGGCATCGGCATACAGCTGCACCAGCCGTCGTGCCTTGGCGATGGTGGCCCGGGTGTCGAAGCTCAGTCGCGCATCAACTTCGGTGGAGACCCGGCCAGGGATCAGCTTGAGAATTTCGCAACCTATGGCGACTGCCAGCCGGTCGCAGGCATCGCCCACCTTGTCATCGCCACCGGCCCGCGCCACCGCCGTTGCGATCTGCGCGGCATAGGCCGGCAGCGTGGCCGCCTTCAGCAGCAGCGACGGATTGGTGGTGGCGTCCATCGGCGCGAAGCGGGCGATGGCCTCGATGTCGCCGGTGTCGGCAACCACGGTGGAGTGCTGGCGGAGCTGGTCGAGCTGGCGGGTCACGGATGCACTGCGGGGATGGCGATGCGCCATTGTCGCCGATGCGCGAACGGCCCGCCTGCCGGCGTCATCCCCTTGCCGCGCAGCGCGCCCCGGTTGGTGCCACCATGCGCCGATGGACGAGACCGCCGACGCAATATCGTCATCCCCCGCCACCGGCCTGACCAGCAGCGAGGCCGCAGCGCGGCTGGAACGGCTGGGGCCCAACATGCTGAAGCCAGGCCGGCGCAGCATCCTGCGCCAGTTCCTGATGCGCTTCGGCAACCCGCTGGTCATCGTGCTGCTGGCCGCCTGCGTCATCTCCGCCGCCACCGGGGATGCCACCAGCGCGGCGTTGATCGCGGTGATGGTGCTGCTGAGCGTGATCCTGGACTTCGTGCAGGAGTATCGCGCCGGCCAGGCCGCGGAGCAGCTGTCGCGGCAGGTGGCGCTGACCGCCAGCGTCCTGCGCGACGGCGTGCGCCGCGACATCCCCGCCGAACAGCTGGTGCCCGGCGACATCGTGTTCCTGTCCGCCGGCGATCTCGTGCCGGCCGATGCGCAGGTGCTGGCGGCGCGCGACTTCTTCGTCAACCAGGCGCTGCTGACCGGCGAGGCCTTCCCGGTCGAACGCCATGCCGCCGTCGCGCCGGTGGCTGCCGACGGCATCGATACCGACAGCGACGGCCAGGTGTTCATGGGCAGCACGGTGGTCAGTGGTTCGGCGCAGCTGCAGGTGCTGCGCACCGGCAAGACCACCGCGATCGGCCGCATTGCCCAGGCCCTGGAAAAGCCGCCGCCGCCGACCGCGTTCGAAGTGGGCACGCGCCGCTTCGGGCTGCTGATCATGCGGCTGACGCTGCTGCTGGTGCTGTTCACCTTCTTGGTCAACGTGGCCTTCCAGCGACCGCTGCTGGAGGCGTTCCTGTTCGGCGTGGCGCTGGCGGTGGGGCTGACCCCGGAGCTGCTGCCGATGATCGTGTCGGTGACGCTCGCGCGCGGGGCCATGCGGATGGCGCGCAAGCAGGTCATCGTCAAGCGCCTGTCGGCGATCCAGGACATGGGCGCGATGGACGTGCTGTGCACCGACAAGACCGGCACCCTGACCGAGGCGCGGATCCGGCTGGAGCGCCATCTCGACCCGGCCGGCAACGACAGCGCGCGCGTGCTGCAGCTGGCCGTCCTCAACAGTGCCAACGAGAGCGGCCTGAAGAGTCCGCTGGACGAGGCCATCCTCGCCCACGACGAGATCGACGTGTCCGGCTGGCGCAAGCTGGACGAGGTGCCGTTCGATTTCGAGCGCCGGCGGGTGTCGGTGCTGGTGGAAAACGCCGGCCAGCGCCTGCTGATCGTCAAGGGCGCGCCCGAGGACGTGCTGCGGGTGTGCGCGCAGGTCGAAGACGGCACCGCGGCCGACGGATCGCCGCGTGCAGCCGCGCTGGACGATGCCCGCCGGCAGGCCTGTGCCGCCCTGCTGAAGCAGCTGGCGGGCCAAGGGTTGCGCACGCTGGCAGTGGCCTGGCGTACCGAACCCGGCGACTTCATCGCCGCAACCGCCGCCGACGAGAGCGCACTGGTGCTGGCCGGCGTCCTCGCCTTCCTGGATCCCCCCAAGGAGAGCGCAAAGCCCGCGCTGGCGGCACTGGCGGCCAGCGGCGTGGCGGTCAAGGTCATCACCGGCGATGACGCGCTGGTGGCGCGCCACGTCTGCGACAAGGTCGGCATGCCGGTCACCGACGTGCTGACCGGCGCGCAGATCGAGGCCATGAACGACGATGCGCTGCGCGCGCGGGTGGCCGAGGTCAACCTGTTCGCGCGCGCCAACCCGCAGCAGAAGACCCGCGTGCTGCTGGCCCTGAAGGCGCGCGGCCACGTGGTCGGCTACCTGGGCGACGGCATCAACGACGCGCCCTCGCTGCATGCGGCCGACGTCGGCATCTCGGTGGAAGGCGGCGTGGACGTGGCCCGACAGGCGGCCGCCATGATCCTGCTGCGCCCGGACCTGAACGTCCTGCACGACGGCATCCTGGAAGGCCGGCGCACCTTCGGCAACGTCATGAAGTACATCATGATGGCCACCAGCTCCAACTTCGGGAACATGTTCTCGATGGCGGCGGCCACGCTGTTCCTGCCGTTCCTGCCGATGCTGCCGCTGCAGGTGCTGCTCAACAACTTCCTCTACGACCTGTCGGAGACCCCGCTGCCGCTGGACAACGTGGACGATGGCGACCTCGCCCGCCCGCGGCGCTGGGACATGGCGTTCATCCGCGACTTCATGGCGACCATCGGCCCGATCAGCTCGCTGTTCGACTTCCTGACCTTCTATGTGCTGCTCAAGGTGCTGGAGGCCGGCGAGCGCGAGTTCCACACCGGCTGGTTCGTCGAATCGCTGGCCACCCAGGTGCTGGTGGTCTTCGTCATCCGCACCCGCGGCAATCCGCTGAAGAGCCGCCCGCATCCGCTGCTTGCCGCCACCTCGCTGGGCATCGTTGCGTTTGCCACCCTGCTGCCCTACACGCCGCTGGCCGGGATGCTGGGCTTCGTGCCGCTGCCGCCGGAGTTCTTCGTCATCCTCACCGCGATGGTGGCCGCCTACCTGCTGCTGGTGGAGCTGGTGAAACGCTGGTTCTTCCGGCGCTGGGAGCGACGACATCCGCCGATGACGGCCTGACTCAGTACAGATCCAGCGGATCCACGTCCAGCGACCAACGCACCCGGCGCGCGTCCGGCGCGGCGTACAGCGCCGGCACGGCAGCTGCCAGCGCGGCGTGCAGGGCATGGCGCCGGGGCGCGGAGACGACCAGCTGCGCGCGCACATAGCCGGCACGGCGCGGCATCGGTGCCGGCAGCGGGCCGGAGGCCTCGACCGGAAACTCGCGCAGCGCCTGCTTCGCCTCGTGCAGAAAGCGCATTGGCGGATCGGCGTGCTTCGCTTCCGCGCGCAGCAGCGCCAGGTGCGTGAATGGCGGGAAGCCGGCCGCTTCGCGCAGCGCCAGTTCGGCCGCGGCGAAGGCATGGTAGCCACCCTGCACCAGCGTCAGCAGCAGCGGATGCTCCGGGTGGTGGGTCTGCAGCAGCACCGTGCCAGGCCGCTCGGCGCGACCGGCGCGGCCGGCCACCTGAACCAGCAACTGGGCGAGCTTTTCGCCGCTGCGGAAGTCCGCCGAAAACAGCCCCTCGTCGATCCCCACCACCACCACGAGCACCAGATTGCCGAGGTCGTGGCCCTTGGCCAGCATCTGCGTGCCGATCAGGATGCCGGGCTGGTTGCCCAGCGCATCGAAATGTTTTTGCAGGCCGTCGCGCTGGCCGGTGCTGCCGCGGTCGATGCGGATCACCGGCACGTCGTCGAAGCGCACCTGCAACTCGGCTTCGATCCGCTCGGTGCCGTTGCCCTGCGGTTGCAGCCCCAGGCTGGCGCAGTCCGGGCAGGCCGGCGGCGACGGTTTGCGGTGGCCGCAGTGGTGGCATTGCAGGCGCTTGCCGTGGCTGTGCACGGTCATCGCGGTGGGCTTGTCCGGCGTGCTGCAACGCGGGCAATGCGCGCTCCAGCCGCAATCGTGGCAAAGCAACACCGGCGCGTAGCCACGGCGATTCTTGAACACCAACACCTGCCCGCCAGCATCCAGTGCACTACGGATGGCACCCAGCGCGTCGTCCGACAAACCCGCGTGCAGCCGCAGCTTGCGCACGTCGTGCACGCGCACTTGCGGCGGCTGCGCGTTGCCGGCGCGCTGGCGCAGACGCAGGTGGGTGAATTTGCCAGCCTGCGCGTTGTGCAGGGTTTCCAGCGACGGGGTGGCGCTGCCCAGCACAATAGGAATGCCCAGCGCGCGCGCGCGCACCAGGGCGAAATCGCGGGCGTGGTAGCGAATGCCGTCGAACTGCTTGTAGCTGCCGTCGTGTTCTTCATCCACCACGATCAAGCCCGCCTCCGGCAGCGGCACGAACACTGCCGAGCGCGTGCCCACGATCACCCGCGCCTGCCCGCTGGCGGCGGCCAGCCAGGTGGCGGCGCGCTCGTTGTCGGTGAGGCCGGAATGCAGTGCATGCACCGGCACGCCCAGACGGGCCCGGAAACGCGCCAGCGCCTGCGGGGTCAGGCCGATCTCCGGCACCAGCACCAGCGCCTGCCTGCCGCGCGCCAGGCAGTTGGCGATCGCCTGCAGGTAGACCTCGGTCTTGCCGCTGCCGGTGACGCCATCGAG
>JAGWUF010000035.1 GCA_028868545.1 Lysobacteraceae bacterium
CGGCCTCGGTCTTGTGCAGCGGGTACCAGCCGATCTCCGGCACCTTGTTGCGCGGTACCGACGCGCCCAGCACGTGTGCCAGCAACTGTGCGCCCAGACAGATGCCCAGCACCGGCTTGCCCTGCGCCAGCATCGCCTCGATGGCGCGCGCTTCGTTGCGCAGGTGCGCGCGCTGCGGCGCTTCGTCCACGTTCATCGGTCCACCCAGCACGATCAGGCCGCGGTAGCGGTCGACGTTGAGCTGCGCGTCCGGGTGGCGTTCGAAATTTTTGAAGCGGATGCGGTGGCCGCGCCGGCGGATCAAGGGATCAAGCGTGCCCAGCGGCTCGGCGGCGACATGTTGGAAAACAAGAAGGCGTGACATGGGGAAACTATGCCAAACGTGCAGCCGGTTGCGATATGCGGGTTGTTTTGCCGGTCATGCCGATGGCAAGCCCTCCCCTTCAAGGGGCGGGCCGGGAGGGGATGGGGTCAGGCGGGCGCAGCGCCTCAGCGCGGCCCGCGCGGCTTGAACCCGCCGGGCTTGTGGCCGCCGGGCTTGAACCCACCGGGCTTGGCACCGCCGGGTTTGAAGCCGCCCGGTTTGCGCGGGCCGCCCGGGCGATCGCCGTCACGCGGCGGGCCGAAGCTGCGCTTGCGCTTGGGGGCATCCATGTCGGCGGCACTGGCCACTTTCATCCGCAGCGGCTTGCTGGCCACGCGCACCTGCTGCAGGTGTTCCAGCAAGTCCGGCGGCATGCCTTCGGGCAGATCCACCAGGGTGTAATCGTCGCGAATATCAATTCGGCCGATGTAGCGGCTTTCAAGATCCGCTTCATTGGCAATGGCACCGACGATATGCCCCGGCTGCGCGCCGTGCTGGTAGCCCACTTCGATCCGGTAGGTCTGCATGCCCACGTCCGGCGTGCCGTGTTCGCGCGGGGTGCGTTCGCGCGGCTCGCGCTGCGGGCGTTCGCTGCGCTCGCGCACGGGGCGTGCCTGGGCGGGCTCGAACGCGCGTTCCGGTACGGCCGGCTTCGGCAGCAGCAGCGGTGTCTTGCCTTGCACCAGCTTGGCCAGTGCCGCCGCGATTTCCACCGCCGGCACGTTGCGCTCCTGCTCGAAGCGCTCCACCAGGTCGCGGAACACGGACAGGTCTTCGCTGCCCAGCGCGCCATCGATCTTGTCGAGGAATTTGGCCACCCGGCGCTCGTTCACCGCATCCACGCTGGGCAGGTTCATCTGTTCGAGCTTCTGCCGGGTGGCGCGTTCGATCGCGCCCAGCATGCCGCGCTCGCGCGGGGCCACGAACAGGATGGCTTCGCCCTTGCGCCCGGCGCGACCGGTGCGGCCGATGCGGTGCACGTAGCTTTCGGTGTCGTAGGGGATGTCGTAGTTCAGCACGTGGCTGATGCGATCCACGTCCAGCCCGCGTGCGGCCACGTCGGTGGCCACCAGCACGTCCAGCTGGCCGTCCTTCAGGCGCTGGATGGTGCGCTCGCGGGTCTTCTGCTCCACGTCGCCATTGATCGCCGCCGCACTGAAGCCGCGCGCGGCCAGCTTTTCGGCCAGCTCGTCGGTACCCAGCTTGGTGCGGGCGAAGATGATCATGGCGTCGAAGGGCTCGGCCTCCATGATCCGGGTCAGCGCGTCCAGCTTGTTGATGCCGCTGACCATCCAGTAGCGCTGGCGGATGTTCTCGGCGGTGGTGGTCTGCGCCTTGATGGCGATTTCCACCGGATCCTTCAGGTAGGTCTGGGCGATGCGCTTGATCTGCACCGGCATGGTGGCCGAGAACAGCGCCACTTGCCGCGTTTCCGGGGTCTTCTTCAGCACCGCCTCGACATCGTCGATGAAGCCCATCCGCAGCATTTCATCAGCTTCGTCCAGCACCAGCATGCGCAGTTGCGACAGGTCCAGCGAGCCGCGTTCCAGGTGGTCGATCACCCGGCCCGGGGTGCCCACCACCACGTGCACGCCGCGCTTGAGCGCGGACAGCTGCGGCATGTAGCTCTGGCCGCCGTAGATCGGCAGCACCTGGAAGCCGGGGATGTGGTGGGCATATTTCTGGAACGCCTCGGCCACCTGGATCGCCAGCTCGCGGGTCGGCGCCAGCACCAGCACCTGCGGCTTGCTGGCAGGCGCGGCGAGTTGCGCCAATGCGGGCAGGGCGAACGCGGCGGTCTTGCCGGTGCCGGTCTGCGCCTGGCCCAGCAGGTCGCGGCCTTGCAGCAGCGGCGGGATGGTGGCGGCCTGGATCGGGCTGGGGGTCTCGTAGCCCACTTCACGCAGGGCGGTCAGCAGCGTTTGCGGCAGGCCGAGCTCGGAAAACGAAAGGGGTGCGGTATCGCCGCTCATGGTGCCTCTGGGCGGGATCGCCGGAAGAAATGGAGGCACAGTGTACGCGTCTGCTGCCGAGTCGGCGCTCAACGGGCGTGTCCCGTGAATTTCGGGGGATGAATTCTCCGGGTATTTCGAAGAGTATCGACCTGCAGTTGCGTGTGAAGGATGCGAACGATTCTTGGCAACGGCCGGAATCGGATGTTTTGATGGCTTTACCTTGCATTTGTGCGGCGCAAGGTCTGGCCGTTGCGGTGGATCGCCGGTTAGAATGCGCGGCTGTAGCGAGCGGCCTTGTGCGTACTCGCCCCCACAGAAGACCGAGGCACGCGTGCTGGCCGAATACCTGCCCACTCTGCTGTTTTTGATCGTCGCCACCGGGATCGGCATCGCGCTGATCGTCCTTGGCAACGTGATTGGCCCCAAGCGGCCGTCCGCTGAGAAGCTGTCGCCGTACGAATGCGGCTTCGGCGCGTTCGAGAACGCGCGCATGCCGTTCGACGTGCGCTACTACCTGGTCGCGATCTTGTTCATCGTGTTCGACCTGGAAATCGCCTTCGTCTTCCCCTGGGCCGTGGTGTTCCGCGAGCTGGGGGTGTTCGGCCTGATCGAGATGGGCGTGTTTCTCACGCTGCTGGTGATCGGCTTCGTGTACGTGTGGAAGCGCGGCGCGCTGGAGTGGGAATGAGCAATATCGTCCAATCAGTACTGGAAGCCGCCAGCAACCCGCTGCCGGAAGGGCGGCTGGATGACATCCTGCGGCCCGAGGGCGACAACCCGCTGCTGCAGAACGGCTATGTCACCACCAGCCTCGATGCACTGTGGAACTGGGCGCGCACCGGCTCGATGTGGCCGGTGTCGTTCGGCCTGGCCTGCTGCGCGGTGGAGATGATGCATGCTGGCGCGGCGCGCCTGGATCTCGACCGCTACGGCGTGGTGTTCCGCCCGTCGCCGCGCCAGTCCGACGTGATGATCGTGGCCGGCACCCTGGTCAACAAGATGGCCCCGGCGCTGCGCAAGGTCTACGACCAGATGCCCGACCCCAAGTGGGTGATCTCGATGGGCAGCTGCGCCAACGGTGGCGGCTACTACCACTATTCCTATTCGGTGGTGCGCGGCTGCGACCGCGTGGTGCCGGTCGACGTGTACGTGCCGGGCTGCCCGCCGACCGCCGAGGCGCTGGTGTACGGCATCTTGCAGCTGCAGAAGAAGATCCGCCGCCTGGAACAGAACCCGTATTCGCGGACGCCCAAGCCGGAGGGCGCGCGCGCATGAGCACGCAATTGTCAGAACAGCTGGCCGCGCGTTTCGGTGAAGCCGCCGTGCAGGTGGCGCTGCCGCGCGGCGAGGTCACCCTCGAGGTGGCCACGAGCGATTATCTCGCCACCTGCAGGACGCTGCGCGACGAGTTCGGTTTCGATACCTTCATCGACCTGTGCGGCGTCGACTACCTCGGCCATGGCAGCGACGAGTGGGATACCACGGGCGTGTCGTCGCAGGGCTTCTCGCGCGGTGTCGAAGGGCAGGGCATGGGCCGCTTCGGCTGGGGTGAAACCCCCAGCCACGAAGTCACCGCCACCGACCTGCCTGCAAGCGACGTGCGCGACACTCGCCGCTTCGCGGTGGCATTGCACCTGCTGTCCATCGGCCGCAACCTGCGTTTGCGCGTGCGTTGCCACGCACCGGACGACGGCCTGCCGGTGGTGGCCTCGGTCACCGGCCTGTGGCCGGGCGCCAACTGGTTCGAGCGCGAGGCATTCGACCTGTTCGGCATCATTTTCGAAGGCCATCCTGACCTGCGCCGGATCCTCACCGACTACGGGTTCGTGGGGCATCCGTTCCGCAAGGATTTCCCGCTGATCGGCAATGTGGAAGTGCGCTACGACGAGGAGAAGAAGCGCGTGGTGTATGAGCCCGTCACCAGCGTCGAGCCGCGCGTGGGCGTGGCCCGCGTGATTCGCGACGACGCCGGCCTGGCCACTGCCGAGGCCGAACGCGACAACCGCATCCTGCAGCGGGAGGTGCGTCGATGAGCAGCACCCTCACTCCCGGCAGCGACACCTTCGCCAGCAATCCGACCGAAGCGCGGCAGGAAATCCGCAATTACACGCTGAACTTCGGTCCCCAGCATCCGGCCGCGCACGGCGTGCTGCGCCTGATCCTGGAAATGGACGGCGAAGTGGTGCGCCGCGCCGATCCGCACGTCGGCCTGCTGCACCGCGGCACCGAGAAGCTGGCCGAATCCAAGCCGTTCAACCAGTCGATCCCGTACATGGATCGGCTCGATTACGTGTCGATGATGTGCAACGAGCACGCCTACGTGCGCGCGATCGAGAACCTGATGGGGATCGAGGCGCCGGCGCGCGCGCAGTGGATCCGCACCCTGTTCGACGAAATCACCCGCATCCTCAACCACCTGATGTGGGTGGGGTCGAACGGGCTGGATCTGGGCGCGATGGCGGTGTTCCTGTACGCCTTCCGCGAGCGCGAAGAACTGATGGACTGCTACGAGGCGGTGTCCGGCGCGCGCATGCACGCGGCCTACTACCGTCCCGGCGGCGTCTACCGCGACCTGCCGGACAAGATGCCGAAGTACAAGGAGTCGCCCTGGCGCAAGGGGCAGAAACTCAAGCGCTTCAATGACTGGCGCGAAGGTTCGCTGCTCGACTACCTGGAGCACTTCACCCAGGACTTCCCGGCGCGACTGGACGAATACGAAACGCTGCTCACCGACAACCGCATCTGGAAGCAGCGCACCGTCGGCATCGGCGTGGTCAGCCCGGAGCAGGCCAAGGCCTGGGGCATGAGCGGCGCGATGCTGCGCGGCTCCGGGGTCGAGTGGGACCTGCGCAAGAAGCAGCCCTACGCCAAATATGCCGAAGTCGATTTCGACATCCCGGTCGGCGTGAACGGCGACTGCTACGACCGCTACCTGGTGCGCATGGCCGAGATGCGCCAGTCCAATCGCATCATTGCGCAGTGCGTGAAGTGGCTGCGGGCCAACCCCGGCCCGGTGATGTTGAACAACTACAAAGTGTCGCCGCCCTCGCGCAGCGAGATGAAAAACAGCATGGAAGCGCTGATCCACCACTTCAAGCTGTTCTCCGAAGGCTATTGCGTGCCGGCCGGCGAGACTTACGCGGCGGTGGAAGCGCCGAAGGGCGAGTTCGGCTGCTACCTGGTGTCCGACGGTGCCAACAAACCGTTCCGCGTGCACCTGCGCGCACCGGGTTTCGCGCATCTGTCGTCGATGGATGCCATCACCAAGGGACACATGCTGTCCGACGTCGTGGCCATGATCGGCACCTACGACATCGTGTTCGGCGAGGTTGACCGATGAAAGCAACTGGCAATTTCGAGACTTGCCGCAACGTGGATCCGAGGGTGGCACTGTCGGACGCGACGCGTGCGCACATCGACCACTGGCTGACCAAGTTCCCGCCGGAACGCAAGCGTTCCGCGGTGCTGCAGGGCCTGACCGCAGCGCAGGAACAGAACGGCGGTTGGCTGACCGACGAGCTGATCGCGGCGGTGGCCAACTATCTGGACCTGCCGCCGGTGTGGGCCTACGAGGTCGCCACCTTCTACTCGATGTTCGAGACGAAGAAAGTGGGCCGCAACAACGTGGCGTTCTGCACCAACATCAGCTGCTGGCTCAACGGTGCGCAGGAACTGGTGGCGCACGCCGAGCAGAAGCTGGGCTGCAAGCTGGGCGAATCGTCCGCCGACGGCCGCGTGTATTTGAAGAACGAAGAAGAATGCGTGGCCGCCTGCTGCGGCGCGCCGGTGGTCGTGATCAACGGCCATTACCACGAGAAGCTCACGCCGCAGAAGGTCGATGAGCTGCTGGACGGGCTGAAATAATGGGCGGTCACTCTCACGTTTCCGAAGGCTACGGCCCGGTCGGCCCCGCGCCGAAGGAGCACCAGGTCGTCTACACCACGCTGCATTTCGACAAGCCGTGGTCGTACGAAAATTACCTCAAGACCGGCGGCTACCAGGCGCTGCGCAAGATCCTGACCGAGAAGATCGCGCCGGCCGACATCATCGAGCTGGTCAAGGCCTCGGGCCTGCGCGGCCGCGGTGGCGCGGGCTTCCCCACCGGGCTGAAGTGGAGCTTCATGCCCAAGCACGATGGCGAGAAGTACATCCTGTGCAACTCGGACGAGTCCGAGCCGGGCACCTGCAAGGATCGCGACATCCTGCGCTACAACCCGCACGCGGTGCTGGAAGGCCTGGCCATCGCCTGCTACGCCACCAATACCAAGGTCGCCTACAACTACATGCGCGGCGAGTTCCACCACGAGCCCTTCGAGCACATCGAAGAGGCACTGGCGGAAGCCTACAAGCACGGCTGGCTGGGCAAGGACATCCTCGGTTCCGGCATCGACATCGACATCCACAACGCGCTGGGCGCCGGTGCCTACATCTGCGGCGAGGAAACCGCGCTGATGGAATCGTTGGAAGGCAAGAAGGGCCAGCCGCGCTACAAGCCGCCGTTCCCGGCCAACTTCGGCCTGTACGGCAAGCCGACCACGATCAACAACACCGAGACCTACGCCTCGGTGCCGGCGATCGTGCGCAACGGCGCCGAGTGGTTCATGAGCCTGGGCAAGCCCAACAACGGCGGCTGCAAGATCTTCTCGGTGTCCGGCCACGTGGCCAACCCCGGCAACCACGAAATCCGCCTGGGCACCACCTTCGCGGAATTGCTGGAAATGTGCGGCGGCATCCGCAACGGCCACCGCATCAAGGCGGTGATCCCGGGCGGTTCGTCGATGCCGGTGCTGCCGGGCGAGACCATGATGCAGCTGACCATGGACTACGACGCGCTGCAGAAAGCCGGCTCCGGCCTGGGTTCCGGGGCGGTCATCGTGATGGACGAAACCACCTGCATGGTGCGCGCCTGCCAGCGCATCAGCCAGTTCTACAAGGCCGAAAGCTGCGGCCAGTGCACCCCGTGTCGCGAAGGCACCGGCTGGATGCACCGCATGCTGACCCGCATCGCCAACCGGGAGGCCAGCATGGACGACCTGTACATGCTGCGTGCCGCCGCCGGGCAGATCGAAGGCCACACCATCTGCGCCTTCGGCGAAGCCGCGGCGTGGCCGGTGCAGGGCTTCCTGCGCCATTTCTGGCATGAATTCGAATACGCCATCGTGAACAAGCGCTTCTACGTCGACGACGAACGCGCCGGCACGCTGGTCAAGGCCGAGAAGGTGGTTGCGTGAGCGCACAACCCGTCAATCCGAACCTGCCGCCGGATCACGTCACCGTCTTCATCGACGGCGTCGAGATGGCCGCGCCCAAGGGCTCGATGATCATCCAGGCCGCCGACAAGGCCGGCATTCCGATCCCGCGTTTCTGCTACCACGAGAAGCTGCCGATCGCCGCCAACTGCCGCATGTGCATGGTCGATACCGAGGTCGGCGGCCGTGCCGCGCCGAAGCCGTCGCCGGCCTGCGCCACGCCGGTGATGGACGGCATGAAGATCTTCACGCGCAACGACAAGGCGCTGAAGGCGCAGCGCAACGTGATGGAGTTCCTGCTGATCAACCACCCGCTGGACTGCCCGGTCTGCGACCAGGGCGGCGAGTGCGAACTGCAGGATCTGTCGCTGGGTTATGGCCGCTCGGTCAACCGCTTCGTCGAGCGCAAGCGCACCGTGGCCGACGAGGATCTGGGCCCGCTGGTGGCCAGCGAGATGACCCGCTGCATCCACTGCACGCGCTGCATCCGGGTCACCGCCGAAATCGCCGGCAGCTACGAGCTGGGCGGCATGTACCGCGGCGAGAACCTGCAGATCGGCACCTACGACGGCAAGCCGCTGACCACCGAGCTGTCCGGCAACGTCATCGACGTCTGCCCGGTGGGCGCGCTGACCAACAAGGTGTTCCGCTTCAAGGCGCGCCCGTGGGAACTGACCGCGCGGCCGTCGCTGGGCTACCACGACGCGCTGGGCAGCAACCTGTTCCACCACGTTCGCCGCGGCGACCTGCTGCGCAGCGTGCCGCGCGACAACGAGGCGGTGAACGAGTGCTGGCTGTCCGACCGCGACCGCTACGCGCATGAAGGCCTGTCCGCCGCCGACCGCGCCAGCGTGCCGCTGATCCGGGTCGGCCAGGGGGACAGTCGCGAGGACTTCCGTGAAGCCGGCTGGGAAGAAGCGTTGGCGCTGGCGTCGCAGATCCTGCGCGACAACGCCGGCGATGGGCTGGGCATGCTGGTGCACCCGGCCGCCTCGAACGAGGAGGGCGCCTTGCTGGCGCGTCTGGCCGCCGGTTTGAACAGCGGCAACCTCGACCACCGCATCGGCCAGCTCGACCTGTCCGACGGCGCCGTCGCGGAAGCGTTCGGCATGCCGGTGGCGGAGATCGAGCAGGCCGACGCCATCGTCATCGTCGGCAGCAACGTGCGTCATGAAGTGCCGCTGCTGCACCAGCGCATCCGCAAGGCGTTCAAGCGCGGCGCCAGGATCCACGTGGTCAACCCGGTGGATTTCGAATTCACCTTCGGCCTGGCTTCCAAGGCCATCGTGCCGCCGTCGCAGCTGGCTGCGGCGCTGGCCGGCGTGGAGGTCGGCGACAGCGGCAACGTGGCGGTGATCGTCGGCGGCGTGGCCGAGAACGGCCCGCATGCCGCCGCCATCCGCAGCGCGGCCGCCGCATTCTGCACCGCGAAGAACGCGAAACTCTGCCGCATCCCGCAGGGTGCCAATGCGGTCGGGCTGTCGCGGCTGGGCGTGCTGCCCACGGCACGCGATGCACAAGCCATGCTGCGCGAACCGCGCCAGGCGTATGTGCTGTACGGCATCGAGCCGGGCCTGGATTTTGCCGACCAGCAAGTGGCGATGCAGGCGCTGGGCAAGGCGCAGGTGGTGGCGTTCAGCCAGTTCGCCTGCACCTCCACCCGCGCCGTGGCCGACGTGATCCTGCCGATCGGCGCGCTGCCGGAAATCGACGCCACCTTGACCAATCTCGGCGGCATCGAACAGCAGGCGCAGGCCGCCAGCAAGCTGCCGGGTGCGGCGCATTCGGGCTGGCGCGTGCTGCGTGCGCTGGGCGGCGACATGCAACTGGCCGGTTTCGAATTCACCGACCTGGCCGGGCTGCGTGCCGGCCTTGCACCGCACGCGGTGCAGGTGGCCAGGGGCGCGGCCGTCGATGTGGCCGGTGCCGGGCTGGAAGTGGCCGCCTCGCAAGCGATCTACCGCAGTGATGCGGTGATCCGCCGCTGCGGCGCGCTGCAGGCGCAGGCACTGACCAAGGGCGCCCGGGTGGTGCTGAACCCGGCCGATGCCGCAGGTCTTGCCGAAGGCGGAATGGTGAAGTTGCGTACCGCCGCCGGTACCGCCGTGCTGCCGCTGGTCATCGATGCCGGCGTCGCTGCCGGCTGCGCCTGGGTGGAATCCGGTTACGGCGCCACCGCGCCGCTGGTCGCCGCCGCCAAGCTGGAGGTCGTGCGCGCATGAGCATCGCGATCACTACTGTTCTGGGCAATCCGTTGATGCAAAACGTCATCGACCCGCTGCGCGAGCTGCTGCTGTCGTTCGGCACCCTTGGCCTGCTGGCGTGGATCGTGCTGAAGATCCTGGTGGTGGCCGTGCCGGTGATCGTGGCAGTGGCCTTCTACGTGGTCTGGGAACGCAAGTTGATCGGCTGGATGCACGTCCGCCACGGCCCGATGTACGTGGGCTGGGGCATCCTGCAGGCGTTCGCCGACGTGTTCAAGCTGCTGTTCAAGGAAGTGATCCAGCCCACCGTGGCCCACCCGGTGCTGTATCGCCTGGCGCCCCTGCTGGCACTGGTGCCGGCCTTCGCGGCGTGGGCGGTGGTGCCGTTCGATGCGCGAATGGCGGTGTCCAATGCCAACGCAGGCCTGCTGTATCTGCTGGCGATGACCTCGCTGGGCATCTACGGCGTGATCATCGCCGGCTGGGCCTCGAACTCGAAGTACGCCTTCCTCGGTGCAATGCGCGCTTCGGCGCAGATGATCAGCTACGAAATCGCGATGGGGTTCGCGCTGGTGGGCGTGCTGATCGCCGCCGGCAGCCTGAACCTCACCGACATCGTGCTGGCGCAGGGCGGCGGCAAGGGCATCCTGGGCTGGTTCCTGCTGCCGCTGCTGCCGTTGTTCGTGGTGTATTTCGTCTCCGGCGTGGCCGAAACCAACCGCGCGCCGTTCGACGTGGTGGAAGGTGAATCGGAAATCGTGGCCGGCCACATGGTGGAATACTCCGGCTCGCAGTTCGCGCTGTTCTTCCTGTCCGAATACGCCAACATGATCCTGGTCAGCTTCCTGACTTCGATCTTCTTCCTCGGCGGCTGGCTCTCGCCGTTGCCGGCGGCGTGGATCCCGGACGTGCCGGTGCTGTCGACCGTGCTGGGCGATGGCTGGTGGTGGCTGCTGGCCAAGGTGTTCTTCTTCGCCAGTTGCTTCATCTGGTTCCGTGCCGCATTCCCGCGCTACCGCTATGACCAGATCATGCGGCTGGGCTGGAAGGTGTTCATTCCCATCACCATCGCCTGGATCTTCGTGACCGCGCTGCTGGTGTATTTCGGCGTGATCGGCGGCGGTGCAACGGGAGCGGTGGCATGAGCAAGGTGGCGTCCTACTTCAAGAGCCTGCTGCTGCTGGAATTGCTGGGTGGCCTGTGGCTGACCCTGAAATACCTGTTCCGTCCCAAGTACACGCTGATGTACCCGATGGAAAAGACCCCGCAGTCGCCGCGCTTCCGTGGCGTGCATGCGCTGCGCCGCTACGCCAACGGCGAAGAACGCTGCATCGCCTGCAAATTGTGCGAGGCGGTGTGCCCGGCGCTGGCCATCACCATCGAGGCCGGCCCGCGTGCGGACGACGGCACCCGCCGCACCACCCGTTACGAGATCGACCTGTTCAAGTGCATCTTCTGCGGGTTCTGCGAGGAGTCCTGCCCCACCGACTCCATCGTCGAAACCCACATCCACGAATATCACTTCGACCAGCGCGAACAGAGCGTGCTGACCAAGTCGAAATTGCTGGCCATTGGCGATCGCCTCGAAGCGGAAATCGCCGAACGTCGCGCCGTCGACGCCCCGTATCGTTGAGGCAGACCTGAGCATGGACTTCGATTTCCAATCCCTTGCCTTCCTCGGCTTCGCGGCAGTCGCCGCGGCCGCGGCGCTGGCGGCGGTCACCGCACGCAATGCGGTGCATGCCGTGCTGTACCTGGTGCTGACGTTCTTCTCGGTGGCCTGCACCTGGATCATCGGCGGCGCGGAATTCCTCGGCATCGCGCTGGTGCTGGTCTACGTCGGCGCAGTGATGGTGCTGTTCCTGTTCGTGGTGATGATGCTGGACATGGACAAGGCGCCGCAGCGCCAGGGCTATGTGCGCTACCTGCCGGTGGGGCTGGTGGTGGCGGTGCTGATGCTGGTGCAGATGCTGGCCCTGATCGGCGTGCGCAGCGCGGCCCAGGCGCCGCTGGCGGACAACGCCGCGGTGGCCGCCGACATTCCCAACACCACCTGGCTGGCGCGGGCGCTGTTCACCGAGTTCATGCTGCCGTTCGAAGTGGCAGCGGTCATCCTGACCGTGGCAGTGGTGGCGGCGGTCATGCTGACCCTGCGTCGCCGTCCGGGGGCCAAGCACCAGAACCCGTCCGAGCAGGTGCGGGCGAAGGCGGCCGAGCGGGTGCGGATGGTGAACATGCAGGCCAGCGTACCCGCGGCGCAGGGCAAGGCCGAGGAGGGCACGCCATGAACACCGTTTTTTCGGCCCTGACCCTGGGCCACTACCTGACCCTGGGCGCGGTGCTGTTCTGCATCAGCGTGGCCGGGCTGTTCCTGAACCGCAAGAACGTGATCATGCTGCTGATCTCGCTGGAGCTGATCCTGCTGTCGGTGAACATCAACTTCGTCGCCTTCTCGCGCTCGCTGGGCGATGCCGCCGGGCAGGTGTTCGTGTTCTTCATCCTCACCGTTGCCGCCGCCGAGGCCGCGATCGGCCTGGCCATCCTGGTGACCTTGTTCCGCAACCGCCGCAGCATCGACGTGGCGGACATCAATACGTTGAAGGGCTGACCTGATGGATTCGGCAATCCTGATCTCCAAGACCCAACTGGTGCTGGTGGTGCTGCTGCCGCTGGTCGGCAGCCTGCTGGCCGGCCTGTTCGGCCGCCAGATCGGTCGCGCCGGCGCGCACACCGTCACCATCCTCGGCGTGGCCGGCAGCTGTGCGCTGTCGGTGCACGTGCTGTGGCAGTTGCTGCAGGGCGCGGTGCCGTTCAACGAGAACATCTACACCTGGCTGCAGGCCGGGGACATCTCGATCAACGTCGGTTTCATGATCGACAAGCTGACCGCGATGATGATGGTGGTGGTCACCTTCGTGTCGCTGCTGGTGCACATCTACACCATCGGCTACATGGCCGATGACGACGGCTACCAGCGCTTCTTCAGCTACATCTCGCTGTTCACCTTCAGCATGCTGATGCTGGTGATGAGCAACAACTTCATGCAGCTGTTCTTCGGCTGGGAAGCGGTGGGCCTGGTGTCGTACCTGCTGATCGGGTTCTGGTACAAGAAGCCGACCGCGGTGTTCGCCAACCTGAAGGCATTCGTGGTCAACCGGGTCGGCGACTTCGGCTTCCTGCTGGGCATCGCCGGCGTGCTGTACTGGATCGGCACGCTGGACTACGCCACCGCATTCGCCAATGCCGGCGTGGTCAAGGGCATGACCGTGGAACTGCTGCCGGGCCACAGCTGGATGGTGGCAACGGTCATCTGCATCTGCCTGTTCATCGGCGCGATGGGCAAGTCGGCGCAGGTGCCGCTGCACGTGTGGCTGCCCGATTCGATGGAAGGCCCCACCCCCATTTCGGCGCTGATCCACGCCGCAACCATGGTGACCGCCGGCATCTTCATGGTGGCGCGCATGTCGCCGCTGTTCGAACTGTCGGAAACCGCGCTCAACTTCGTGCTGTTCATCGGCGCCACCACCGCGTTCTGGACCGGCCTGATCGGCATGGTGCAGAACGACATCAAGCGCGTCGTCGCCTATTCCACCTTGTCGCAGCTCGGTTACATGACGGTGGCGCTGGGCGTGTCGGCGTACTCGGCGGCGGTCTACCACCTGATGACCCACGCCTTCTTCAAGGCGCTGCTGTTCCTCGGCGCCGGCTCGGTCATCATCGGCATGCACCACGAACAGGACATGCGCAAGATGGGCGGCCTGCGCAAGTACATGCCGATCACCCACATCACCATGTGGGTGGGCACGCTGGCACTGGTGGGCACGCCGTTCTTCAGCGGGTTCTATTCGAAGGACACCATCATCGAGGCGACCGCGCACCATGCCGCGGAAAATGCGGGCAGCTTCATCGCGCAATACGCCAACTGGGCGGTGCTGCTGGGTGCGTTCGTCACCAGTTTCTACAGCTTCCGGCTGCTGTACCTGACCTTCTTCGGCGAAGAACGCTTCCGTGACGCGCACGCGCACGATGCCCACCACGACGCCCACCATGGCGACGACGGCCACGGCCCGCACGGGCACGGCGTGCACGTGCCGCACGAGTCGCCGTGGGTGGTCACCCTGCCGCTGGTATTGCTGGCGATTCCCTCGATGCTGATCGGCTTCTTCACCGTCGGCCCGATGCTGTTCGGCACCGACGTGCTGGGCCATGTCAAACAGCTGCCGTTCTTCCTCGGCGCCATCGAGGTGCTGCCGGAACACGACGTGGTTGCGGCGCTGGCCAGGGAATTCCACGGCCCGCTGGCATTCGCACTGCACGGCTTCCTGTCGCCCGCGTTCTTCCTGGCGCTGATGGGCTTCCTGCTGGCCACCTTGCTGTACATGGTGAAGCCGGAATGGCGCGTGGCCGTCCGGCACAACCTGGCCTGGCCGATCCGCGTGCTGGAGCGGAAGTACTACATGGACGACCTGTGGATCGGCGGTCTCGCCGGTGGCAGCCTGAAGCTGGGCAAGGCGTCCAGCGCCGTCGACAGCGGCGTGATCGACGGCGCCGTGAACGGCACGGTCAGCCTGATCGGCACGATGGCGGCGCTGGTCCGCAAGCTGCAGACCGGCTACCTCTACCACTATGCCTTCGCAATGATTCTGGGTTTGGTCGCGCTGCTGGCGATGGCCAAGTACTACTGGCTCTGAGCCGGTACCGATGACTGGATGGAAACCGCAAGCGTGACCCACTGGCCCCTGCTTAGTTTGTTGATCTGGCTGCCGATCCTCGGTGGCGTCTTTTCCCTGCTGGCCGGCAACAAGCGGCCGGAGCTGGCGCGCTGGCTTTCGCTGGGCTTTGCCTTGCTGGCCTTCGTGGTCAGCCTGCCGCTGCTGACCGAATTCACCCTGGGCAGCGCGGCCATGCAGTTCGTCGAGCAACGCGCCTGGATCCCGGCCTACGACATCCAGTACCACCTCGGCGTGGACGGCTTGTCGGTGCCGCTGATCGTGCTGACCACGCTGGTGGGCGTGCTGGTGCTGGTGGGGGCGTGGGGCTCGGTGGGCAAGCGGGTGGCGCAGTACTACGCCAGCCTGATGATCCTGGAAGGCACCATGATCGGCGTGTTCTGCGCGCTGGACTCGATGCTGTTCTACGTGTTCTTCGAAGCCATGCTGATCCCGATGTTCATCGTGATCGGCGTGTGGGGCGGCCCGCGCCGCATCTACGCCGCGATGAAGTTCTTCCTGTACACCTTCATCGGTTCGGTGTTCATGCTGATCGGCCTGATCTACCTGTACTTGAAGGGCGGCAGCTGGCAGATCGCCGACATGGCCGCGCTGCCGCTGACCATGACCGAGCAGAGCTGGCTGTTCTGGGCCTTCTTCGCCGCCTTCGCGATCAAGGTGCCGATGTTCCCGGTGCACACCTGGTTGCCGGATGCGCACGTGGAAGCGCCCACCGGCGGCTCGGTGGTGCTGGCCGCGATCATGCTGAAGATCGGCGGTTACGGCTTCCTGCGCTTCACCCTGCCGATCGTGCCCGATGCCAGCCACGAATTCGCCTGGCTGATGATCGCCTTCAGCCTGGTGGCCATCATCTACGTGGGCATGGTGGCGTTGGTGCAGGCCGACATGAAGAAGCTGATCGCCTATTCGTCGGTGGCGCACATGGGCTTCGTGATCCTGGGCACCTTCATCGCTTTCGCGCTGGTGCGGGAGCAGGACCACGTCGATGCCGCCCGCCTGGGCCTGCAGGGCGCGATGGTGCAGATGATCTCGCACGGCTTCATTTCCGGCGCGATGTTCTCCTGCGTGGGCGTGCTGTACGACCGCATGCACACCCGCATGATCAAGGACTACGGCGGCGTGGCCAAGGTGATGCCGTGGTTCGCGCTGTTCTGGGTGTTCTTCGCGATGGCCAACGCCGGCCTGCCCGGCACCAGTGGCTTCATCGGCGAATTCCTGGTGGTGCTGGCCAGCTTCCAGCAGAGCCCGTGGATCGCACTGGGCGCGGCACTGACCCTGATCATCAGCGCCGGCTATTCGCTGTGGCTGACCAAACGCATCATCTGGGGCGACGTGGGCAATGCCCACGTGGCCGCGCTGAAGGACATCAATGCCCGCGAATGGATCGTGCTGGGCGTGTTCGCTGCATTCACCCTTGCGCTGGGCGTGTATCCCAAGCCGCTGACCGACCTGATGGAGCCGTCCATCGCGCAACTGGCGGGCCAGCTCGCCGCGACCAAACTCTGAGGACATGACGACGATGCAAGCGACTCTCGCCATGCCGGCCGCCACCGAATTGCTGCCCCTGATCCCCGAACTGGTGCTGACGGGGGCCGCGTTCGCGCTGCTGATGCTGGACCTGTTCCTGAACGACCGCCAGCGCGTGTTGACCCATGTGCTGGCGGTGGCCAGCCTGGTGCTGGTGGCCGGCCTGATCGCCGCCGGGGTGGGGGTGGGCGAGCACACCAGCGTGCTCAACGGCATGTTCGTGCGCGACACCATGGCCGACGTGCTGAAGATCGCCGCCTGCCTGCTGTCGGCGCTGGCGCTGCTGTTCGTCTGGCCGTATCTGCGCGAACGCGGCCTGTACACGGGCGAAGTCTCGGTGCTGGTGCTGTTCGCCGTGCTCGGCGTGATGCTGCTGACCTCGGCCGGCAGCCTGATCATGGTCTACCTGGGGCTGGAACTGCTGGCACTGAGCTCCTATGCCCTGGTCGCGATCGACCGCGACAGCAAGCTGGCGTCGGAAGCGGCGATGAAGTACTACGTGCTGGGTGCGCTGGCCTCCGGCCTGCTGCTGTACGGCATGTCGCTGGTGTACGGCGCCACCGGCAGCTTGGATCTGGCGACGATTCGCGACGCCGCACCCGGTGTGGCGCAGCCCATGCTGCTGCTGACCGGCGTGGTGTTCATGGTGGCCGGCATCGCCTTCAAGTTCGGTGCCGCGCCGTTCCACATGTGGCTGCCCGACGTCTACCACGGCGCGCCGACCCCGATCACCCTGTTCATCGGTTCAACGCCCAAGCTGGCCGCGTTCGCCATGGTGGTGCGCCTGCTGGGCTTCGGCACCGCGCCGCTGGCCGAGCAGTGGCAGCCGATGCTGGCGGTGCTGGCGGCGCTGTCGCTGGTGCTGGGCAACGTGGTTGCGCTGATGCAGACCAACCTCAAGCGCATGCTGGCCTATTCCACCATCTCCCACGTCGGCTTCCTGTTCCTCGGCCTGGCCGGTGGCAGTGCCGAAGGCTATGCGGCGGCGATGTTCTACGCGATCAGCTATGCGCTGATGGCCACCGCCGCGTTCGGCGTGATCGTGCTGCTGTCGCGACGCGGCTTCGAGGCGGATGCCATCGACGACTTCAAGGGCCTGAACGCGCGCGACCCGTGGAGCGCCGGCATGGTGCTGTGCGTGATGGCCTCGCTGGCCGGCATCCCGCCGTTCCTCGGCTTCTGGGCCAAGCTGGCGGTGCTGCGCGCCGCCATCCACGGCGACCTGCTGTGGCTGGCCATCGTCGGCGTGGTGTTCGCGGTGATCGGTGCGTTCTACTACCTGCGCGTGATCAAGGTGATGTATTTCGACGAACCCGTCGGCGAGCCGGTGTTGCCGCGCGACGACCGCCTGCTGCGGCTGGTGTTCGGCGTCAATGCGCTGGGCCTGCTGGTGCTGGGCGTGTTCTGGAGCCCGTTGATGGCGTGGTGCCAGGCGGCGTTCGTCGGCTGAAGCAGGGCCGGGGAGGGCAGCGCCCTCCCGCCGGATGTGCCGGCGCCGCGGTTGCACTTTCACACCCGGAACCGTATGGTGCGGTGCATCGTTCACGGAATGAACACACCATGACGCTCGCTGCAGATGAGCTTGACATGGCCATCCTGCGGCAGCCGGCCTGCACCTTTCCGGCCCGCAAGATGCGCAACTGTGCGATAGCCCGCGCATGAGTGCGCTGCCGTCGCCATTGCCGGAAACCCCCCGCTGGTACTGCGTGCACACCAAGCCGCGGGCCGAACTGCAGGCCATCGCGCACCTGCAGCAGCAAGCCTTCGAGTGCTTCCTGCCGCGGCTGCGCCGCAGCACGGCCCGTGCCGGCAAGCGGCAAACCAGCATCGAGCCGCTGTTTCCGCGCTATCTGTTCCTGCGTGCCAACCCCCACCAGCAGAGCCTGGCCGCGGTGCGCTCCACCCGCGGCGTGCTGGGTCTGGTGCGGTTTGCCAACCAGCCCGGGGAAGTGCCGCCCGCCCTGGTGGAGGGCCTGCGTCGCGACGCCGACGCCGACGGGGTCATCCAGCAGATCGAACTCACGCCGCAACCGGGCGATGCGGTCACCCTGCTGGCCGGCGCGTTCGCCGGCCTGCGCGGGGTGTATGCCGAATTGCAGGGCCAGCAGCGCGCCATCGTGCTGCTGCAACTGCTGGGCGGCGTGCAGCGTGTCGCGCTGCCGCCCGGCTGGTTGCAGATTTCCGGGGCCGGCTGTCTCGCTTGAGCCAGCCTGCCTCGCCCAACCCGGCACCACGGCCCGACGGACGCGCCCTTGCAACCGTAGGGCGGTAGCGTCTCGAAAACAGGCAGCCACAACGCAATGACAACGCTTGCAGATACACGCATCGCCCTGATCGGCCTGGGCTACGTCGGCCTGCCGCTGGCCGTGGAATTCGGCAAGCACTACGCCACCGTGGGCTTCGACATCAATACCGCCCGCATCGACGCCCTGCGCCGCGGCCACGACAGCACCCTGGAAGTGGAGCCGGAACTGCTGGCCCAGGCCACCCACCTGCGTTTCAGCGACCAGTTGGCCGACATCGCCGGCTGCAACGTCTACATCGTCACCGTCCCCACCCCCATCGACGCCGCCAAGCGCCCCGACCTGACCCCGCTCATCAAGGCCAGCGAAGCCATCGGCAAGGTGCTCAAGCCCGGCGACACCGTCATCTACGAATCCACCGTCTACCCCGGTTGCACCGAAGAGGTCTGCGTCCCCATCCTCGAGCGCGTGTCCGGGCTGCGTTACGAAGCAACGGCCAGCGAGGGCGAAAACACCTTCGCCATCGGCTACTCCCCCGAACGCATCAACCCCGGCGACAAGGCCCACCGCGTCACCACCATCAAGAAAGTCACCTCCGGCTCCACCCCCGCCACCGCCGACTTCGTGGACGCCCTGTACGCCAGCATCATCACCGCCGGCACCCACAAGGCCCCCACCATCAAGGTGGCCGAAGCCGCCAAGGTCATCGAAAACACCCAGCGCGACCTCAACATCGCGCTGGTCAACGACCTGGCCATCCTGTTCCACAAACTCGGCATCGACACCCTGGACGTGCTGGAAGCGGCCGGCACCAAATGGAACTTCCTGCCGTTCCGGCCCGGCCTGGTGGGCGGCCACTGCATCAGCGTGGACCCGTACTACCTCACCCACAAGGCGCAGGAAGTGGGCCACCACCCGCAGGTGATCCTGGCCGGCCGCCGCACCAACGACGGCATGGGCAGCTTCGTGGCCGACCAGACCCTGAAACTGATGCTGCACAAACGCATCAACCCGGTCGGCGCGCGGGTGCTGGTGCTGGGCCTTGCCTTCAAGGAAAACTGCCCGGACCTGCGCAACACCCGCGTGGTGGACATCGTGGCCGCCCTGCGCGGCTTCCATTGCGAAGTGGACGTGCACGACCCGTGGGTGGACGCCGCCGAAGCCCGCCACGAATACGGCCTGACCCCGCTCGCAAGCCCGCCGCCCGGCAGCTACGACGCCATCATCCTGGCGGTGGGCCACGACCAGTTCCGCCAGTGGGGCGGGCAGGGCGTACGCGCCTTCGGCAAACCGCAGGCCGTGGTGTACGACGTCAAGCACGTGCTGCCGCGGGATGCGGTGGATGGAAGGTTGTGATTCCATAACGAATTCATTGGGTTACACTCATTTCTAGGATTATTTATTTTTTTTTAAGTTAGCAACTCAGGTATGCCTGCACCCCGCCAGCCATGGTCCTTTTACGGCCGACAGACCGAACTCCAGCAGCTGGAGCAGGTGCTCATGCGTGGGCGCTGGTTTTTCATGCAGATCTCCGGGCGCAGGCGGATTGGCAAGACCACTCTGATCCAGCAGGCTCTGCAACGGGCCGGCATTACCCGCACGCTGTATATCCAGATCCCGGACTCCGACCCCGCCGGCGTGGTGGCCGCGTGCAACGGCTATCTGGAAACCTTCGGCATCGACGACCGTGCCGACGGCCTGGCCGGGCTGGCCGCGCTGCTGGGCCGCCTGGCCCGCGCCGGCTATATCGTGGCTCTGGACGAATTCCAGTACTTCCACCGCAAACCGCTGTTCGATTTCTGCTCCATGCTGCAGGCCGAGGTGGACCGGTTGGCCACCGATGCCGCGCAGGTGCCGGGTGGGCTGATCGTGCTGGGCAGCCTGCACGCGGAAATGACCGCGTTGCTGGAAGACCGCGACGCCCCATTGTTCAACCGCGTTACCGATGTGCTGCACCTGGATCACCTGGACATCGGCTCGATCCTCGAGATCCTGCAGGTGCACGCAGACACCGATCCGGAGCGCCTGCTGTTCCTGTGGAACCTGTTCGAAGGCGTGCCCAAGTTCTACCGTGACGCCTACGAGCAAGGCGTATTGGGCAGCGATCGCCGCGAAGTGCTGGAGCGTTTGTTCTTCGCCAGCTCATCACCCCTGCGCGGTGAAGCAGACAACTGGTTCCTGCGCGAACTGCGCGGCCGCTACGACATGGTGCTGCAGTACCTGGCCGCGCACCCGGGCTGCACCAATGCCGACATCGAGGCCGCCATGGCCAGCCTCAGCGGCCCAGGCGATGCGCGCCAGGTGGGTGGCTACCTGAAGATCCTGGCCGAGCGCTACCGCATGATCGAGCGCCGGCTGCCCATCTTCGCGCCTGCCCGCGCACGCAGCGGGCGCTACTACATCCGCGACAATTTCCTGCGCGCCTGGCTGCATGCCCTGCAGCGCCCGGTCTCGTCCGTCGCATTCCGGCCCATGCCGGGCTTGATCGCGCAGGCCGATGAGCGCCTGCAGGAGAGCGAGGGCCACGCGTTGGAAGACCTGGCCGCCCAACTCCATGAAGAGCGCAGTCGGCGTGGCCTGGGGGATTTCAACCTGACCCAGCGCATCCACGGCTACTGGGATCGCAGTGACGTTGAAATCGATCTGGTCGCGGTGGATGAAGACAGCCAGCGCCTGCGCCTGGCCACCTGCAAGCGCAACCCGGCGCGCTTGCCTGCCGCCCTGCATGAATTGGACAGGCATGCTGCCCGCTTCCTGGTCGCTCACCCACGGTTTGCCGATTGGCAGCTTGAGCGCGTGGCCATTGCACCACAGATCAACGCAGACTTGCGCCGCGAGATCGCCGCGCAAGGCGCATTGGCCCAGGACCTGAGCGATCTGACCACAGGGCTGGCAACATGACGCGCAACCAAAAAAGGAAAAAAGGAGGAAAAAAGGGGACGGAGGTAATTAAACATGCTTAATCCCCTCCGTCCCCTTTTTGCCCCCAATCTTTCGTTTGGATACCCATGAAAATCCTCGTCACCGGCAGCGCCGGCTTCATCGGCTCGCACGTCGCCCTCGAATTGCTGGAACGCGGCGATGAGGTCATCGGCATCGACAACCTCAACGACTACTACGACGTCAGCCTGAAGCAGGCGCGGCTGGCGCGGGTGGCGGCGCATCCGCGCTACACCCACATCCACGCCGATCTGGCCGACCGCGCCGCCATCGAGCAGGCGTTTGCCACCCATCAACCGCAGCGCGTCATCAACCTGGCCGCGCAGGCCGGCGTGCGCTATGCCGCGCAGAACCCGCACGTGTACATCAGCAGCAATGTCACCGGCTTCCTGCACATCCTGGAAGGCTGCCGCCACCACGGCGTGGAACACCTGGTGTTCGCCTCCACCAGCTCGATCTACGGCGCCAACACCGCCATGCCGTTCTCCGAACACCAGGGCACCGACCACCCGTTGACCCTGTACGCGGCCAGCAAGAAAGCCAACGAAGCAATGGCGCACAGCTACGCCCACCTCTACGGCACGCCTTGCACCGGCCTGCGCTTCTTCACCGTATACGGCCCCTGGGGCCGCCCGGACATGGCGCTGTTTTTGTTCACCCGCGCCATCCTGGCCGGCGAACCGATCAAGGTCTTCAACCACGGTCACCACAAGCGCAGCTTCACCTATGTGGACGACATCGCCGAAGGCGTGATCCGCGCACTGGACAACCCCCCCGGCAAGAACCCGGCCTGGAACAGCAGCAAGCCCGACCCCGCCACCAGCGGCGTCGCTCCGTACCGCCTGTTCAACATCGGCAACGAACAACCGGTGGAACTGCTGCGCTACATCGAAGTGCTGGAACAGTGCCTGGGCAAGAAAGCGGTGATGGAACTGCTGCCGCTGCAGGCCGGCGACGTGCCCGACACCGAAGCCGACGTCTCCGAACTGGCGAACGCCGTGGGCTACAAACCGCAGGTCTCGGTGGAAGAA
Source organism: Lysobacteraceae bacterium (assembly GCA_028868545.1). Taxonomy (GTDB): domain Bacteria; phylum Pseudomonadota; class Gammaproteobacteria; order Xanthomonadales; family Xanthomonadaceae; genus Thermomonas. The sequence continues at coordinate 22,244 of JAGWUF010000035.1, forward strand.
GGCGTGGCCAACTTCGTGGCGTGGTACCGCGCCTATTACCAAAAAGGGGACGGAGGGAATTAAGCGTGTTTAATTCCCGCCGTCCCTTTTTTGCTGACATGTCAAATATAATCGACATGGATGATGCAGCGTCGTAAACTCGCCCCATGAATGCTCTTCACGAAATCGGCCAAGCCGTGCACGCGCGCCGCACGCAGATGGGGCTCACCCAAGCGTCGTTGGCAAAGCGTTGCGGTCTGTCGCGCCAAACGATCTGCCAACTGGAGGCTGGCTCCATTGTCGACCTCAGTGTGCAGCGGGTGCAGCGGGTAGCCGATACCTTGGGCATGTCGTTACGCATGGCCGGTAACGGGCCGTGTTCCCGCGTGCATGCACCACGCATGAGTGCCCTGCAAAAAGCGGCACAGACCGCCAGCGTCAGCTTCCGTGAGCCCCTCACGCCAACGCGTTTGCGTCGTGCGCTCACCAAAAATGCGGACGTGCAAGCGTTGCCGTATCTGCTGTCCTTGCTGGATGACGCACCCGTTTCGCTATTGGCGGCCTTGGCCGAAGAATTGGGTCACGATGCCGACGGAACTGCCGCGCTTTGGCAGACTTTCCGCAATTTGGCAGCGCAGGTGGGCAGCCGCCGGGATTTATGGCAGTGACGGTTGCTGATTTCACACGCACAGGCCCTTGGCGCAACCTGTGGATGCATGCCTTGCCTCTGATTGACCACCTGGAGCGGCAATGCCCGGGGCTGCACTGGTCGTTCGGTGGCGGCACCGTGCTGATGCTGCGTATCGGCCATCGGCACAGCAAGGATATCGATCTGTTCGTGCCCGACCCGCAAGTGTTGGGCTTCGTCAATCCTCGCTTGAGTGAGGTGGCCGAGCAGGTCAGTACCGATTACGAGGAAAACGCGGAATTCGTCAAATTATTCCTTCCCGGTGGCGAGATAGACATCGTGGCGGGCGCACCATTGACCGACAGCCCATGGGAGGATGTCAAGTTTGAAGGCCGTCGTGTTCGCGTGGAAACCTGCGCCGAAATCATCGCCAAGAAACTCTGGCACCGTGGCGATCGCGCCAAGGCCCGCGACCTGTACGACCTGTGCGCCGTTGCCGAAGCAGAACCCGAGGCCATCGAGGCAGCAAGGCCGTGGCTCGAAAAACATTCGCAGGCATTTCTCTCCGGCCTGGCGCAGCGGGCTACACTCGCGCGCCAAGAATTCGCCCTGATCGATGCCATTGGCAAACCTCGCGACTTCGACACCTGCCTCGCGCAGGCGCGGCAGCTATTACAGCCGCATGGCGGCAAAAAGGGGACGGAGGGAATTAAGCGTGTTTAATTCCCTCCGTCCCCTTTTTGCCGACAGGGTGGTGTGCGCATGAACCTCCTCGTCACCGGCGGCGCCGGCTTCATCGGCAGCCACACCTGCGTGCTGCTGCTGGAAGCCGGCCACCGCGTCACCGTCATCGACAACCTCTGCAACAGCGCCGCCATCGCGCTTGCGCGCGTGCAGGAACTGGCCGGCAAGCCGCTGCGCTTCGTCGAGGGCGACATCCGCAACCCCGATGCCCTGGCCCGCGCCTTCGCCGGCGGCATCGACGCCGTCATCCACTTCGCCGCATTGAAAGCCGTCGGCGAAAGCTGCGAACAGCCGCTGCGCTACTTCGACAACAACATCGGCGGCACCATCGCCCTGATGCAGGCGATGGAAGCGCACGGCGTGCAGCGCCTGGTGTTCTCCTCTTCCGCCACCGTGTACGGCCAGCCGGACCGCGTGCCGGTGAAGGAAGACGCCCCGCTGCGGGTCACCAACCCGTACGGCCGCACCAAGCTGGTGATGGAGCAACTGATCCAGGACTGGTGCGCGGCGCGGCCCGAGGCCAGCGCGGTGCTGCTGCGCTACTTCAACCCGGTGGGCGCCCACCCCAGCGGTCGCATCGGCGAAGACCCGCGCGGCGAGCCCAACAACCTGATGCCCTACATCGCGCAGGTGGCGGTGGGGCGGCGCGAGTATCTGCGGATCTATGGCGATGATTACCCGACGCCGGATGGCACCGGCATCCGCGACTACCTGCACGTGATGGATCTGGCGGAAGCGCACCTGAAGGCGGTGGACTACGCCGCGGCGCATGCGGGTTGCGAGGCGTTCAACCTGGGCACGGGGCGCGGGTATTCGGTGCGCGAGATGGTGGCCGCGTTCGAAGCCGCGTCAGGGCGGGCGATTCCGTGCTGGAGCGTGGAACGACGCGCGGGCGATGTGACCGAATTGACGGCGGATCCGGCACAGGCGAATGCGCGGCTGCAGTGGCGCGCGACGCGTGGGCTGGAGGCGATGTGTGCGGATGCGTGGCGGTGGCAGCAGATGAACCCCGAGGGATTCACGCATGTGTCCTGAATCGACGCACCTCGACGGAGTGGCGGGTCAAGTAAGGAGCCGGTTGTGATTCATTCGAGTGCTGACGTGCAAACCAAGGCCATCGGTGCCGGCACCCGCATCTGGCAGTTCGTCGTGATCCTGCCGGATGCGGTGATTGGTACGGACTGCAATATCTGCTCGCATTGCTTCATCGAGAACGACGTGGTCCTTGGTGATCGCGTCACGGTCAAGTCCGGTGTGCAACTTTGGGACGGATTGCGCGTCGGCAATGATGTGTTCATCGGGCCGAATGTGAGCTTCACCAACGACCGCATGCCCCGCAGCGGTCAACG
>JAGWUF010000088.1 GCA_028868545.1 Lysobacteraceae bacterium
GGTTTCTGAATCGGACTCGCCGTGCTGCTCCCGAACGACGGTCGGCTTACGGCAGCAGCGAATGCAGCATCCACGCATGCTCCTCGTGGGTCCGCAGACGAACAAAAACGCTGTCAACGCATCCATGGTGTCCATCGAATCGAACCTCAAGCCGGCGCACGCCGACGCGCTGCAGCGGGCCCGCCGCGACATCGACGGTGCGCTGACCCGCGACCGCGGCCGCCTGCTCGGCCTGCTGGCGCGCTGGCAGGCCAGGCCGGGCGATGCCGCGCTGCGCGAGGCGTTCGCGGACAAGCTGCAAGCATCGACGGCCGAGCGTGAACGCCGCGTCGCCGCGCTGCCTGCGGCCACGGTGGATGCGACGCTGCCGATCGCCGCGCACGCCGACGAGATCGTGGCGCTGATCCGCCAGCACCAAGTCGTGGTGATCGCCGGCGAAACCGGCAGCGGCAAGACCACCCAGCTGCCCAAGCTGTGTCTGCGGGCCGGGCGCGGCGCGGCCGGGATGGTTGGCTGCACCCAGCCGCGCCGGATCGCCGCGCGCTCGGTGGCGCGGCGGGTGGCCGAGGAGCTGCAGGTGCCGCTGGGCGGCGCGGTCGGGTTTCAGGTGCGCTTCAACGACGCGGTGGGCGACACCACCGCGATCAAGTTCATGACCGATGGCATCCTGCTGGCGGAAATCCAGAACGACCGCTGGCTGTCGAAATACGACACGCTCATCATCGACGAGGCGCACGAGCGCAGCCTCAACATCGATTTCCTGCTGGGCTACCTGAAGCAGCTGCTGCCCAAGCGGCCCGACCTGAAGCTGATCGTCACCTCGGCCACCATCGACACCGCCCGCTTCGCCGAACACTTCGGCGGCGCGCCGGTGGTGGGTGTGGAGGGACGCGGGTATCCGGTGGAGACCCGCTACCGCCCGCTGGGAGAAACGGGGTCAGAGTCACTTTCCGCTCCCGCGCACTCGGCAGGCAGAAGCGTTTCGGCGAAAAATGACTCTGACCCCGTTTCTCTCCTCGACGGCATCGTTGCCGCCTGCGACGAGATCCAGCGCGAGAAAGGCCACGGCGATGTCCTGATCTTCCTCCCCGGCGAGCGCGAAATCCGCGACGCGCACCACGCGCTGGAAGCACGCAAATACCGACATACCGAGGTGCTGCCGCTGTACGCGCGGCTGTCGACGAAGGACCAGGACCGCGTGTTCCATCCCGGCCCGCAGCGGCGGATCGTGCTGGCCACCAACGTGGCCGAGACCTCGCTGACGGTGCCGCGCATCCACTACGTGGTCGATCCCGGCGTGGCGCGGGTCAAGCGCTACAGCCCGCGGCAGAAGCTGGACCGCCTGCATATCGAGGACGTTTCGCAGGCCAGCGCCAACCAGCGCGCCGGCCGTTGCGGCCGCATCGCGCCGGGCACCTGCTTCCGCCTGTATTCGGAGGCGGACTTCGCCTCGCGGCCGGCATTCACCGACCCGGAGATTCGCCGCGCCGCGCTGGCCGGGGTGATCCTGCGGATGCTGGCGCTGGGGCTGGGCGACATCGAACGTTTTCCGTTCCTCGAACCGCCCGATTCGCGCGCCGTCGCCGACGGCTGGCAGCAGCTGAGCGAACTCGGCGCGGTCGATGCGCAACGCAAACTGACGGCCATCGGCAGGGCGATGGCGAAGCTGCCGGTGGACGTGAAGCTGGCGCGGATGCTGGTGGCCGCGCAGGCGCATGGGGTGGTGCGCGAGATGCTGGTGGTCGCCAGCTTCCTTGGCGTGCAGGACCCGCGCGAACGCCCGGCCGACGCCCGCGCCGCCGCCGACGCCGCGCACGCGCAATTCGCCGACGCGAAATCGGAGTTCGTCGGCATCCTCAAGCTGTGGCAGGCCTACCGCGACGCGCACGAGGCAATGACCCAGTCGCAGCTGCGCAAGTGGGCCGACAGGAATTTCCTCGGCTTCCTGCGCCTGCGCGAGTGGTGGGAGCTGCACCGGCAACTGAAGCTGCAGTGCGAGGAGCTGGGCTGGGGCGAAAAGGGGACGGAGGGAATTAAGCCCACCGGGTTTCGTTTCGCAGATGCTACTTCGGAGGACTTAATTCCCTCCGTCCCCTTTTCGCTTTCCCTCCCTTCCGCTTTCGCCGCCCTCCACCGCGCGCTGATCGCCGGCCTGCCCACGCAGATCGGCCATCGCGGCGACAAGGGCCTGTACGACGGCCCGCGCGGGCGCAAATTCGCGCTGTTCCCCGGTTCGAAGCTGGCGTCGAAGCCGCCGCCGTGGGTGCTGTCGGCCAACCTGCTGGACACCGAGAAGGTCTGGGCGCTGACCAACGCCGCCATCGAACCGGATTGGGTCATCGCCGAGCTGTCGCACCTGCTTGCGCGCCGCCAGCACGACCCGCACTGGTCGCGGGCGCAGGGACGGGTGCTCGGCAGCGAGCAGATCAGCCTGTTCGGGCTGGTGCTGGCGCCGAAGCGGCCCATCCATTACGGCGCGCTGTTCCCCGAGGAAAGCCGCGCGATCTTCGTGCGCGAGGCGCTGCTGACCGGCGAGATCAATACCCGCAGCGCCTTCCTCGCGCGCAACCTGCGCACGCTGGAGCTGGCGCAGCAGGAAGAGGCCAAGCAGCGCCGGGTCGGGCTGGTGGTGGACGAGGATTGGCAGGCGCGCTGGTACCTGGACCGGCTGCCTGCGCACGTGCACAACGCGCAGGCGCTGGATGCGTGGTTCGGAAAACTGGCGAAGGACGAGAAGGCCGCGCTGGAGTGGTCGCGCGACGACCTGCTGGTGGCCGACCAGAGCGACGCCGCGCGCTTCCCGGCCTACATCGCGCTGGGCGACGCGCGGCTGGCGGTGCAGTACCGCTTCGAGCCCGGCGCGGTCGATGACGGCATGACCGTGGCGGTGCCGCTGCACCTGCTCAACGCGCTGGATGCAGCAAGGCTGTCGTGGCTGGCGCCGGGCTTCGTGGAGGACAAGGCGACGGCGCTGATCAAGACCCTGCCGAAGGCGCTGCGGCGCAACTTCGTGCCGGCGCCGGATTTCGCCCGCGCCTTCGCGGAAGCCTTCGCGCAGCCGGGCCATTTTTTTGGAGAGCTGGACAGCATCGAAGGCGCGCTGGCGAGGTTCCTGAAGAAGCTCTCCGGCGTGGACGTCTCCGCGCCGGAGTTCGATGCCGCTGCCATCGAACCGCATCTGCGCGCCAACCTGCGGCTGCTGGACGGCAAGGCGGTGCTGGCCGAATCGCGCGATCTCGCCGACCTGCGCGCCCGCTTCGGCGAACGCGCGGCGCAGGCCTTCGCCCGCCACGCGGCGCAGGGCATGGCGCAGGCGGGCATGACCGTGTTCCCCGACACGCCGATCCCCGTGTCGATGCCCGGTGCCGGCGGCGTGCCGGCGTATCCGGCGCTGCAGGACGATGGCGACTCCGTGTCGCTGGCGCTGCATGCGCAGCGCGGGGAGGCCGAGCGCCAGCATCCGCAGGGCGTGCGCCGGCTGCTGGCGATCGCGCTGGCCGACAAGCTGAAGCAGGCGCGCCGGCAGCTGCCGGTGCAGCCGAAGATCTCGCTGCTGTATGCCGCCATCGAGTCGGTGGAGGAAAGGGGGTCAGAGTCACTTTTCCTTCGCCACGGCGGCAAGGTCGCGAGGCAAGGTTGGAAAAGTGACTCTGACCCCCTTTCCCGCGACCGCCTGCGCGCCGACCTGCTCGACGGCGCCTTCGATGCGCTCACCGCCGACGGCCTGCTGGAGGTGCGCGATGCCGAAGCCTTCGCGCAGCGCCGCGAGGCCATCGCCAAGGCGGTGTTCGGCGAGGCGATGCAGCGGCTCAAGCAAGCGGAAACCATCCTCGGGCTGGTGGCGGAGGTGCGGGCGAAGCTGGAATCGAAGCTGATCGGCTGGGCGCGCGCCAACCTCGACGACATGCAGGCGCAGCTCGACGCGCTGGCCGCGCCGGGCTTCCTGCGCGATGTCCCCGCCACAGCATTGGCCGAATATCCGCGCTGGCTGAAGGCGCTATCGCTGCGCGCCGAGCGTGCCCAGCGCGACCCGGTGCGCGACCAGCAGCGCATGCTGGAACTGGCGCCGTTCACCGCCGCGCTGGCCGCCGCCGACCCGGCCGATCCGGAGGCCCGCGCGCTGCGCTGGGAGCTGGAGGAATTGCGCGTGTCGCTGTTCGCGCAGGAGCTGGGCGCCAGGGGCGGCATTTCGCCGAAGCGGCTGGCGGCGCGCGTCGAGCGACTTGGCACCACCGGCGCGGGGCGATGACTGCTGGCCGCTTCAGGTACCTGCCGCTACTGTAGAACCATGTCCGTCCCCGCCATCGCCAACATCACCTTCGCCGACGCGCTGGCGCGCGTGCCCGCCGATGCGCTGCCGGCGCCGCTGGCCGCCTGCTGGCGCACGCACGCCGAGGCCGGTGCGCCGATGCGCGATCGCCCGGAAGTGCTGGCCGACACCCTGACCATCCTCGCCTCGCTCAACGCCGATGCCGAGGTGCTGGCTGCCACCCTGCTGGACGCGTTGATCGATGTCGAAGCGCTGGCGGCGCAGGCGCAGGTGGATGTGCCCGAACGCTTGCACGTGCTGCTGGAAGGCCAGCGCGCCGCCAGCCGGGTGTGGGCGCTGCACCGCAGCCACGGCAGCGGTCGCAATCCCGAAGGCATGCGCCGGCTGCTGCTGGCGCTGGTGCGCGACCTGCGGGTGGTGCCGATCGTGCTGGCGCGCCAGCTCTCGCGCATGCGTGCGGCGTGGCGGCTGCCGGCCGACGAGCAGCGCGCGCTGGCGCTGATGACCCGCGACATCCACGCGCCGCTGGCCAACCGGCTCGGCATCTGGCAGCTGAAGTGGGAGCTGGAGGATCTGGCGTTCCGCCTGTTGCAGCCGGAAGACTACCTGCGCATCGCGCAGTCGCTGGACGAAAGCCGCAGCGAGCGCGAACGCTACATCGAAACGGTCAAGACGCAGCTGCAGGCTGCGGTGGCCGGGCAGGGCATCGTGGCCGATGTCGCCGGCCGTCCCAAACACATCTACAGCATCTGGAAGAAGATGCAGCGCAAGGCGCTGCCGATCGAGGAGCTGTACGACCTGCGCGCGATGCGGGTGCTGGTGGACGACATCCCCGCCTGCTATGCGGTGCTGGGGCTGGTGCACGCGCTGTGGGTGCCGATTCCCAGCGAGTTCGACGACTACATCGCCCGGCCCAAGCCGAACGGCTACCGTTCGCTGCATACCGCGGTGATCGGTCCCGGCGGCAAGACCGTGGAAGTGCAGATCCGCACCCGCGAAATGCATTCGCAGTCCGAACTCGGCGTGGCCGCGCACTGGCGGTACAAGGAAGGCGGCAGCGCCGGCGGCGCGGCGATGGACAAGCGCATCGCGTGGATGCGCAAGCTGCTGGAACAGGCCGCTGAGGCGGCGGGCGAAGGCGAGGCCGCGCCGCTGCAGGGCATCGACAGCGAGCTGGTCGAAGACCGCGTGTACGCGCTGACGCCCAAGGGCGAAGTGATCGACCTGCCGCAGGGCGGCACCGTGCTCGACTTCGCCTACGCCGTCCACAGCATGGTCGG
>JAGWUF010000036.1 GCA_028868545.1 Lysobacteraceae bacterium
CGCGGGCGGGTTTCGCCTTCGCGGGGGAAGAGTTGCTGCATCAGGCCGCGCTTGTGGGCCTTCAACGCTTCCACTTTCTGGCTCTGCGCGGCAATCACCTCGTCCAGCGACGTCAGGCAGTCGGCGATTTTTTGTTGTTCCTCCCGCGATGGAACTGGCACCGGCATACGCATGAAAGCGCCGGTCGTAATACTCATGCGATCGTGCCGAGCACCTGTACTGGCCGCACTTCGCAAGTACGAATGCCATCCAACGGACTTGAAATAGTGCTGGTAAAAATCGGTTTCATGCACCGAGAAACGGAACACGGTGTAAAGCGGCGACATCACGCCCTCGCCGAGATCGTTGCGCGAGATCGGGCCAACGGGAGCGGCCGTAGATGTTCGCGGGTTATAGACGTAATCCCCCTTTCCGACGATGTAATAGCCGTCGGTCTTTCCTGCCGTTGCAATGTCCTTGTCGAAGTAATCCCTTTGATCCAGAACGCCAAACTCCGCGGAGTTGGTGAGAACCCGTGTGACACGACCGTCGCCGTTCTTTGTGGCAATACGGTCCGCGATCTTTCCAAGCGGCACTTCTGCCCATCGGCCCGCCCGCCGAAACCCCGGAAACCGCAACCTCGGCACCACCCCCTTCGCCCCCCGCTTCGCCATGCTCATGCCTCGTACGCCTTCAGCCCGGCGATCTCGCGCCCGCCGGCGCGCTTGTGCAGCAGCGGCAGCAGGTCGCGCATCAGCGCCAGTTCGGCCTGCGCGCGCGCCTTCCAGCCCAGATCAAGCGGTGCCAGCAGCTCGGTGAGCTGTTCGCCATCGAAGATGCGGCGGGAAAGAATCCCATCGACGAACGCCTGCACATCGGCCACCGGCAGGCCGTGCTTGGCCGACAGCGCGGCCATGTCCTGCGCGGCCTTGTCGGCCTTGAACTTCTCGTAGCCGGCGCGGATGGCGTCTTCGCCCAAGCCTTCGCCGGCCTTCAGGCCGCGCACGTATTCGCTGATGTCGTCGCGCTCGCCGATGAACTTGGCGTCGCTGGCGATCAGGCCGATCAACTGCTCGCGGCTCATGCTGGCCTTGCCCGGCGCCTTGCCCGAGTAGTCGGCGATCAGCTTCATGATGTAGTCGTAATCGATGGTGCTGGAGGCGAACAGCACGAACTCGAAGTCGAGCTGCTCCACCGCGTTGCGCGTGGCCTCGTCCAGGTCGCCGGGCTTCTTCTGGTCGGCGCGCAGTTCCTCGGCTTTCTGCAGATACTGGCCGCGGAAGCTGCGCAGTTCGTCCTTCGGCAGGATGGTTTCGATCTGTTCGCGCTGCTCGGCGGTCAGGTCGGTGTACTGGTCGAGCTGGGTCTGCAGCTTCTGCACTTCCTTGAAGTGCTTGACGAAGGCGACCTTGGCGGCGGTGCCCTTGAGGTTGGCGATGTCCTCCGGCTTGCCGTCCAGCCCCTGCGAGGCGAGGAAGTCATCGAGATTGGCGCGCGCCTCTTTCAGCTTGTCGATGACCACCGGCGCGGTGTCCACCAGCCAGATCTCGCGCGCCTTGTCGGCCTTGGCACCGGAGAACAGCGCGATGGCCGCATCCACTTCTTTCTGCTGGCCGCGGAAGTCGAGGATGTTGCCGTAGGGCTTGGTGTCGTTGAGCACGCGGTTGGTGCGGGAAAACGCCTGGATCAGGCCGTGGTACTTGAGGTTCTTGTCCACGTACAAAGTGTTGAGGTACTTGCTGTCGAAGCCGGTGAGCAGCATGTCCACCACGATCACGATGTCCAGCTTCTCGCGGCCCTTCATCGGCAGGTCCGCGTTGGGGAACTGCTGGTCCTTGATGCGCTGCTGCACGTCCTGGTAGTAGGCGTCGAATTCCTCGATGCGGTGGTTGGTGGCGAAGCGCGCGTTGTAGTAGGCGATGATGGCCTTCAGCGCCGCCTTCTTGGCGTCCGGGTCCTGCTTGTTGTCTTCCAGTTCCTGCGGCAGGTCTTCCTGCAACTGGCGCACGTCGGCGCTGACGTCACCGGGTGGCGAGAACACGGCGGCGATATTGAGTGACACGTAGTCGGGATCGGCCTGCTGTTTCTCGGCCTGCACCGCCTTGAACAGCCCGAAGTATTCGATGGCGTCGTTGATGGATGCGGTGGCGAGGATGGCATTGAAGCGCCGCCCGCCGGTGGCGGCATCGTGTTTGCTCAGGATGGCATCCACCACGGCGCGCTTGGCCAGCGTTTCGCCGGGCTTGGGCGCGTTCTTCCCATCCGGCTTGTAGTAGTCCACGTGGAAACGCAGGACGTTCCGGTCCTCGATGGCGTGGGTGATGGTGTATTCGTGCAGGGACTGCTGGAACAGGTCCTCGGTGGTCTTCAGCGTCTGCTCGTCGCCTTCGATGCGCTTGTAGCTGGCGTTGTCCTCGAAGATCGGCGTGCCGGTGAAACCGAACAGCTGGGCCTTGGGGAAGAACGCCTTGATCGCCTGGTGGTTGTCGCCGAACTGCGAGCGGTGGCATTCGTCGAAGATGAACACGATGCGCGCCTCGCGCAGGGCTTCGAGCTGTTCGGTGTGGCTGGCCAGACCGCGCTTCTCGCGACTCCGGTTGCGCTTGCTGTTCTCGTCCAGCGCCAGGCCGAGCTTCTGGATGGTGCAGACGATGACCTTGTCGGCCGCGTCATCCGACAGCATGCGCCGCACCAGCGCGCCGGTGTTGGTGTTTTCTTCGACGCAGCCTTCCTGGAAGCGGTTGAACTCCTCGCGGGTCTGGCGATCCAGATCCTTGCGGTCCACCACGAACAGGCATTTCTCGATGGCCGGGTTGGCCTTGAGCAGGGTGGACGCCTTGAAGCTGGTGAGCGTCTTGCCGCTGCCCGTGGTGTGCCAGATGTAGCCGTTGCCCAGGTTCTTGTCGATGCACTCGACGATGTTCTTGACCGCGTAGATCTGGTAGGGCCGCATCATCAGCAGCTTCTGCTCGCTGGCCACCAGCACCATGTAGCGGCTGATCATCTGCCCGAGGGTGCACTTGGGCAGGAAGGCATCGGCAAAGGCATCCAATCCGCTGATCTTGCTGTTGTCCGGCGCGGCGTACTGGTAGATGGGCAGGAAGCGCTCGTCGGCGTTGAACGCGAAGTGGCGCGTGTTGTTGTTGGCGAAGTAATACGTCGCGTCGCGGTTGCTGACGATGAACAGCTGGATGAAGCACAGCAGCGTGCGCGCGTAGCCGTTGCCCGCGTCATTCTTGTATTCGACGATCTGCTCGATGGCCCGGCGCGGATTGATGCCCAGCGTCTTCAGCTCGATCTGCACGGCGGGCACGCCGTTGATCAGCAACAGCACGTCATAGCGATGGTGGCTGTAATCGGTATTGATGCGCAGCTGGCTGGCGACCTCGAAATCGTTCTTGCACCAGTCCTTGATGTTCACCAGCGTGTAGTTCAGCGGGGTACCGTCGTCGCGGGTGAAGGCGTTGCGGTGGCGCAGTGTGTGCGCGACCTTGAACACGTCGGCGGTGACGATGTCGTCCAGCAGGCGCTGAAACTCGGCATCGGTCAGCTTGACCCGATTCAACGCCTCGAACTTCTCGCGGAAGTTGCGCTCCATGGCCGCACGGTCACGGATATCGGGCCGCAGCGTGTATTTGAGCTGCCCGAGCTTTTCGATCAGCTCCTGCTCGATGGTGCTTTCCCTGACGTGCATAAACAACTCGTTCCTGTGCGGCTATCGCCCCTCGGGGAAGCGCAATCTGTGGCGCTGTCCGTCTGCATACCCGGCATGCCCGAAGGCGGCGATGTCGGAATGCCGGACAACGCTGCAGTGTGCACTTGCCGGAATCGTGGGAGCAAGCCCGCCCGCGCGAATTCAGCCCGCCAGCAGATCCATGAACTCGCGCACCGGCATCGCTTCCAGCCGCGCCTGGTCCAGCGCCACGTCGAGGATGCGCTGCTGGCGCTCGGCGTCGAAACGCCGGGCCAGGTTGCGGCGGAATTTCTGCTCCAGCAGCGGCAGGCCCTCGTCGCGGCGGCGCGGATGGCCGATGGGGTATTCCACCAGCACCTCGTCCAGCGTGCCGCCGTCCTTGAAGTGGACGGTCAGGCCGTTGGCAATGCTGCGCTTGTCGGGGTCGTGGTAGTCGGCGGTGAACTGCGGTTCCTCCACGCAGCGGATGCGCGCGCGCAGCGCGTCGATGCGCGGGTCGGCGGCGACATCGTCTTCGTAATCGGCGGCGGTCAGGCGGCCGAACAGCAGCGGCACGGCGACCATGTACTGGATGCAGTGGTCGCGGTCGGCGGGGTTATCCAACGGGCCGTCCTTGTCGATGATGCGCAGGCACGCGGCCTGGGTGCGGATGACGATCTTCTCGATGTCGTCGCTGCTGCGGCCGAGTTCGCGCAGCCGCTGGTGCAGGGTCATCGCCGCCTCCACCGCGCTCTGCGCGTGGAATTCGGCCGGATAGCTGATCTTGAACAGCACGTTCTCGATCACGTAGCTGCCGTGCTCGCGCTCGAAGCGGAACGCCCGGCCCTGGAAGCTCACGTCGTAGAAGCCCCAGGCCGGTGCGGTCAGCGCGCCGGGATAGCCCATCTCGCCGGTCTGCGCGATCAGCGCCAGCCGCACTGCGCGCGAACAGGCATCGCCGGCGGCCCAGCTCTTGCGCGAGCCGGTGTTGGGCGCGTGCCGGTAGGTGCGCAGGCTCTGGCCATCCACGAATACCTGCGACAGCGCCGCCAGCGCCTGTTCGCGGGTCAGTCCGAGCAGCGACGACACCACCGCGGTGGAGGCCAGCTTCACCAGCGCCACGTGATCCAGCCCGACCTGGTTGAACGAGTTCTTCAGCGCCATCACGCCCTGGATCTCGTGCGCCTTGATCGCGCATTCCAGCACCTCGCGCATGCGCAGCGGCGCGCCGTTGCGGCTGCGCCAGTCGGCCACCGCCAGGATCGCGCCGAGGTTGTCGGACGGGTGGCCCCATTCGGCGGCCAGCCAGGTGTCGTTGAAGTCCAGCCAGCGGATCGCGGCGCCGATGTCGAACGCGGCCTTGACGGGATCCAGCTGCAAGCCGGTGCCGGGCACGCGCGCGCCGTTCGCAAGCGTGGCGCCGGGCACGACCGGCCCCAGCAGCTTGGTGCAGGCGGGATGTTCCAGCGCTTCCAGCGCGCAGCCCAGCGAGTCGATCAGTACCAGTCGCGCGCTGCGCCAGGCGAGATCGGACGCCGGCTGGAAGTCGCGGGCGTAATCGACGATGGCGACCAGCACTTCGTCCCAGTCGGGACGTTCATTGTCGTTGCGCGATGACACGGCGACCTCTTGCAGCATGGACAGGTGCCGCCAGTGTGCGCCCGGCCTGGCCTGGAGCAGGTGAAGGTGCCGCCGCGCGCGGACTCAGTGCGGCTGGTTGGCGGCGATGAAATCCTGCGCGAACCGCTGCAGCACGCCGCCGGCGGCGTAGATGTGCACGTCCTCGTCGGAATCCAGCCGGCAGGTGACCGGCACCTCGACGGTTGCGCCATCGCGGCGATGGATGCGCAGGGTCAGGGTGGCGCCGGGCGCCGGCGTGCCGGCGACGTCGAAGGTCTCGCTGCCGTCGATGCCCAGCGTCAGCCGGGTGGTGCCGGGCTGGAACTGCAGCGGCAGCACGCCCATGCCGACCAGATTGGTGCGGTGAATGCGCTCGAAGCCCTCGGCGACGATGGCCTCCACCCCGGCCAAGCGCACGCCCTTGGCCGCCCAGTCGCGCGAGCTGCCCTGGCCGTAATCGGCGCCGGCAATGATGATCAGCGGTTGGCGACGCGCCATGTAGGTTTCGATCGCCTCCCACATCCGCACCACCTTGCCGTCCGGCTCGACCCGCGCCAGCGAACCCTGGCGCACGCTGCCGTCCGCGTCGCGCACCATCTCGTTGAGCAGCTTGGGATTGGCGAAGGTGGCGCGCTGCGCGGTGAGGTGGTCGCCGCGGTGGGTGGCGTAGGAATTGAAGTCCTCTTCCGGCAGGCCCATCTTGGCCAGGTATTCGCCGGCGGCGCTGGAGCGCAGGATCGCGTTGCTCGGCGACAGGTGGTCGGTGGTGATGTTGTCGCCCAGCACCGCCAGCGCGCGCATCCCGGCCAGCGCGCGCTCGCCCGCCAGCGCGCCTTCCCAGTACGGTGGGCAGCGGATGTAGGTGCTCATCTCGCGCCAGTCGTACAGCGGCTTGGCCTGCTGGCCGCGTGCGCGCGGCGCGAACATCGGCGCGTACACCCGGCGGAATTGTTCCGGCTTGACGCTGGCCGCGACCACCGCGTCGATCTCGGCGTCGGACGGCCAGATGTCCTTGAGCCGCACTTCGTTGCCGTCGCGGTCGATGCCCAGCACGTCCTTCTCGATGTCGAAGCGCACGGTGCCGGCAATCGCGTAGGCGATCACCAGCGGCGGCGAAGCCAGGAACGCCTGCTTCGCATACGGATGGATGCGGCCGTCGAAGTTGCGGTTGCCGGACAGCACCGCGGTGACGTACAGGTCGCGCTCGATCACTTCCTTCTGGATGGCCGGATCCAGCGCGCCGCTCATGCCGTTGCAGGTGGTGCAGGCGAAGCCGACGATGCCGAAGCCCAGCTGTTCCAGCTCGGGCAGCAGGTTGGCTTCCTCCAGATACAGCTGCACCGCCTTCGAGCCGGGCGCCAGCGAGCTCTTCACCCACGGCTTGCGGGTCAGCCCGCGCGCGTTGGCGTTGCGCGCCAGCAGCGCGGCGGCGATCACGTTGCGCGGGTTGGAGGTGTTGGTGCAGGAAGTAATCGCGGCGATGATCACCGCGCCGTCGGGGATCAGGCCCTGCGCTTCTTCATCGCGCGCGGCGTCGAGCTTGGTTGCGTCGGCGATGCCGCGCTCGGCCAGCGCGGTCACCGGCAGCCGGCGGTGCGGGTTGCTGGGTCCCGCCAGCGTGCGGGTCACGCTGGACAGGTCGAAGTGCAGGGTGCGCTCGTACTGCGCGTGGGCCAGATCGTCGGCCCAGAAGCCGGCGATCCTGGCATAGGTTTCCACCAGCGCCACCTGCGCATCGTCGCGGCCGGTCAGGCGCAGGTAGTCCAGGGTGTTGTCGTCGATGAAGAACATCGCCGCGGTGGCGCCGTATTCCGGCGCCATGTTGGAAATCGTGGCGCGATCACCAATCGTCAGCGCGGAAGCGCCTTCGCCGCGGAATTCCAGATACGCGCCCACCACCTTCTGCTGGCGCAGGAATTCGGTCAGCGCCAGCACCACGTCGGTGGCGGTGATGCCGGGGCCGGGGCGGCCGCCGAGTTCCACCGCCACGATATCGGGCAGGCGCATCATCGAGGCGCGGCCCAGCATCACGCTCTCCGCCTCCAGCCCGCCCACGCCCACGGCGATCACGCCCAGCGCATCGACGTGCGGGGTGTGCGAGTCGGTGCCGACGCAGGTGTCCGGGAAGGCCACGCCGCCGTGGGTGTAGATCACCGGCGACATCTTCTCCAGGTTGATCTGGTGCATGATCCCGTTGCCCGCCGGGATCACGTCGACGTTGTCGAAGGCCAGCCGGCACCACTCGATGAAGTCGAAGCGGTCGGCGTTGCGGCGGTCCTCGATGGCGCGGTTCTTGGCGAACGCCTGCGGGTCGAAGCCCGGCGCTTCCACCGCCAGCGAGTGGTCGACGATCAGCTGCACCGGCACCACCGGGTTGACCTGCGCCGGGTCGCCGCCGGCCGCGGCGATGGCTTCGCGCAGGCCGGCCAGATCGACCAGCGCGGTCTGGCCGAGGATGTCGTGGCAGACCACCCGCGCCGGGAACCACGGGAAGTCGAGGTCGCGGCGGCGCTCGACCAGCTGCAGCAGGTAGTCGTTGATGCGGGTCGGCTCGGCCTTGCGCACGATGTTCTCGGCGTGCACCCGCGCGGTGTACGGCAGCCCTGCCCACGCCCCCGGTTTCAGCGCTTCCACCGCCTCGCGCGCGTCGAAATAATCCAGCGCGGTGCCGGGCAGGGGTTTGCGATAGCGGGTGTTCATCATGGTGGGCAGGCAGTGGTCGAACGGGTCGCCTATTCTCGCGCATCTCGCGGATCTGCAGGCGGTGGCCCGCCACCCAGCCGCCGTTGCAGTGGGCGGATCGCCGCGGCCATCCGCGCACGGAAAGCGGGCACGTGCAGCGCCATTCCGCCCAGCAGGCCGATGACGCCGCCCAGGGCGGTGTCGATCGCGCGCGCCTGCATCGTCGCCATCGGCGACAACCCAGTCCGGCTTCCCGCTTCGGCAAGCAGGATGGTCAGCGGGGTGATGAACAGCGTGGCCAGCCCGTAGTGACGGACGACGAGCACTTCGATGATGAAGGACAACGCGATCATGGCCGCCACGATGCCCCAGTCGCCCAGCGGCAGGGTCAGCAACAGCCAGGCCAGTGCGAGCCCGGCCACGGTGCCGAAGACGCGCTGCACGCTGCGGTTCCAGACCATGCGCAGGCTGGCGCCCTGGATGACCGCGAGGCAGCTGACCGGAACCCAGTAGGGCCGGGCGAGCCCGAGCAATTCGGCGAGCAGCAGGGACAGGCCGACGCACGCGGCAATGACTACGGAGTCGATCACCACCCGGTCGAAGTCGAACTGTGGTGCCAGCGCCTCGCCGTCGAGCGGGCCGCGGCGGAGTTGCAGCAGGCTGTAGGCGAACGCCAGGAGGCAGGCCAGCAACGCACCCAGGGTCACCAGTCCCACCCGTGCGGGGATGTCCATCAGCGGCGTCGGGCTGTAGGCCGCGATCGAGGCGGCCATCAGCATGAACAGGATCCCCGGCGGCGACAGCCGATAGAAGCGCGCGGCCATGCTTGCCACCAGCGTCAGCAAGGTCAGCGCGATGATCAGCGCGGCCGGGAAGAAGTGGGTGAGCGCGCCGAGTGCATAGCAGGCGATGGTGGCGAAGGCCACGGCCATCAGCAGCACCATGCGATGTTGCAGTCGCGTATCCGGCAGGCTGAGGAATACCAGCCCGCCCAGGGTCGCCACCAGGCCGAGGTCGAGGCGTTCGTACCAGACGCCGACCAGCAACGGCAGGCCCGAGGCTGCTGCAGCCGCCAGCGGCATTTCCCAGGGGCGAGTGCTGGGGTGCAGGCGGGTATGGTGCCGCAACTCCTCGCGCAGCGCCGCCGACAGCCGATGCCATGTCCTGGCTGGAGAGTCCACCGCCTCGCCCCGCAACGAAACAACGCGCATTCTAGAGCGCCGACAAAACTGGCGGCAGTGCCGCAGCCGCATTCCCGGCGCGTCAGCAAGGCCAGGCGCTTTGGCTTGGCGCCGTTCCGGCGGACAATGGCGGGCAGCGTCCCGCGCGTTCAGGGCCGGGATGCGCAGGCAAATGACGACCATGGCGGGCAAGTGCGGACAACATCAACATCAATGTCAGTGACAACCGGTGGATACATCGACAACCACGCCCTGCGCCTGTCCGTCGCCCCGATGATGGATTGGACGGATTCGCACTGCCGCGTGTTCCACCGGCTGCTGGCACCGCATGCGCGGCTGTATTCGGAGATGGTGCATGCCAATGCGGTGCTGCTGGGCGACCGTGCGCGGCTGCTGGCGATGGACCCGTGCGAGCACCCGGTGGCGCTGCAGCTGGGCGGCAGCGCGCCGGCGTTGCTGGCGCAGGCGGCGCGGATCGGTGCCGACTGGGGCTATGACGAGATCAACCTCAACTGCGGCTGCCCGTCCGACCGCGTGCAGGCCGGGCGCTTCGGCGCCTGCCTGATGCGCGAGCCGCGGCTTGTGGCCGACAGCGTGGCGGCGATGATCGCGGCCTGCAGCGTGCCGGTCACGGTGAAATGCCGGCTTGGCGTCGATGACGACCACGAGTGGGAGCGCTTCATCGCCTTCATCGACACCATCGCCGAGGCCGGCTGCCGGATGTTCGTGGTGCACGCGCGCAACGCGTGGCTGCAGGGGCTTTCGCCCAAGGAGAACCGCGAGGTGCCGCCGCTGCGCTACGACTGGGCCTACCGGCTCAAGCGCGAGCGGCCGCAGCTGCAGGTGGTGGTCAACGGCGGCATCGCCGATGCGGACGAAGCCACCGCGCATCTGCAGCATGTCGATGGCGCGATGCTCGGTCGCGCCGCCTACCACACGCCGTATCTGCTGCATCAGCTCGATGTGCAGTGGTTCGGCGGCGTGCTGCGCAGCCGCGCCGAACTGCTGCGCGCGTATCGCCCCTACGTCGAGGCGCAGCTGGCGCGCGGCGTGTTTTTGAAGCACATCACCCGCCACCTGCTGGGCCTGTTCGCCGGCCAGCCCGGCGGGCGCGCCTTCCGGCAAATTCTCAGCGAGGGCGCACACTTGTCCGGTGCCGATTGGTCGTTGATCGAGCGCGCACTGTCCCTGACCGAACGCGAGCATTTCCCCGCATGATCACCCGCGACATCGCCGCCTTCACCGCCTTCGCCCGCGGCACCGCCGCCGACTTCGGCCCGGCCACCGCGCGCGCCGCGTTCCTGGTCGCGCCGGACGGTTTCCGCCTGGCCGAGCAGTCGGCGCGCGACAACGCCTACATGGCCGATGCCGCGGCGTTCGACGCCGCCCGCGCCTCGGCCCAGCACCGCGCGCTGCAGCGGGCGCTGTCGACGGTGCTGCCGACGGTGTGCTTCGCCGGCAGCCCCGACACCCCCGACGCGCTGTTCCCCAACAACGTGTTCGGTACCGCCGCCGGCCGCAGCATCATCGGCCGCATGCGCCATGAAGTGCGCCAGCGCGAAGCTGCACGCAGCGACATCCGTGCCTTCTTCCGCGATGTGCTGGGCCGGCAGGAAATCGACATCTCCACCCAGCCGCATGCCTGCGAGCTGACCGGTGCGCTGGTGATCGACCGCGCCCGCGGGCTGGGTTTCTGCGGCCTGTCCGAGCGCTGCGACGAGGTCGGAGCAACACTGATGCACGAGGCGTTCGGCCTGCGCGCCACCTTGCTGTTCGACCTCGCCGCCGGCGAATACCACACCAATGTGGTGCTGGCGGTGCTGGCCGGGCGTGCGGCGGTGGTGTGCCCGGCCGGCTTCGCCGAGCCGACCGTGGCCGCGGCGATTGCCGACCTGTACGCCCCGCACGCGGTGGTCTGCGATGCCGCCGAACACGCCGCGTTCGTCGCCAACTGCATTGCGCTTTCCCCTGACACGGCGTGGATGAGCGCAGCGGCGGACAAAGCGCTGGCGCCGGCGCACCGCGCGCAGCTGGCCGCGGCCGGGTTGCGGATCGAGGCGGTGGAACTGGACGCGATCGAGGCGGCCGGCGGCTCGCTGCGCTGCTGCATCGGCGAGCTGTTCTGAGGCCGTGCAGCAGGAAACTGAACGAAGCGGTATCCTGTTCAGGAAACTTCAGGGGGGGTTCACCGCCTGGTTTCAACAATGCTCGCGTCCTTCGTTGTCTGGCTGGTGTGACATGTCTGCCTGCATCCGTACATTGCCGAACCTGCTTGCGGTGGCGCTGCTGGCGTTGCTGCCCGCTGCCTCTGCGTGGGCGCAGCAATTCCCGCCGCCCCGCGAGCGTGGTCAGGATCGGATGGCCGATCGCCAGGCCGATCGCCCGCCGCCGCGCGACGAAATGTCCGATTCGGTACGGCGTGCCGAACGCAACAACCGTGGCGAAGTGCTGTCGGCCGAGCGGGTGCAATACGACGGTCGCGACATGCACCGCGTGAAGATGGTGGATGATCAGGGCCGGGTGCGGGTATTCATGCAGGATCCGGCACGGCGCGGCAGTGACGGTCGTGATCAGGGCAAGAGCAGCAATGGCGACTGAGCGGGACGCTGGGCGTGCGCGCCTTCCGTAAGCAATCTTTGAGGAGTGACCATGCGGATTTTGCTGGTTGAAGACGAAGCCCCGTTGCGCGAAACCCTGGCCGCACGCCTGAAGCGCGAAGGCTATGCGGTGGATGCCGCGCAGGATGGCGAAGAAGGCCTGTACATGGGGCGCGAGGTGCCGTTCGATGTCGGCATCATCGACCTGGGTCTGCCCAAGATGAGCGGCATGGAGTTGATCAAGGCGCTGCGCGCCGACGGCAAGAAATTCCCGATCCTGATCCTGACCGCGCGCTCCAGCTGGCAGGACAAGGTGGACGGCCTCAAGCAGGGGGCCGATGATTATCTGGTCAAGCCGTTCCACGTCGAAGAGCTGCTGGCGCGCATCAATGCGCTGGTGCGGCGTGCCGCCGGCTGGAGCAAGCCCACTCTGGAGTGTGGCCCGGTACACCTGGATCTGGCCGCGCAAACCGTCAGCGTGGAAGGCGTCAACGTGGATCTGACCAGCTACGAATACAAAGTGCTGGAGTACTTGATGATGCATGCCGGCGAGCTGGTCTCGAAGGCCGATCTCACCGAGCACATCTACCAGCAGGATTTCGACCGCGATTCCAACGTGCTCGAAGTCTTCATCGGTCGGCTGCGCAAGAAGCTGGATCCGGATGGCACGGTGAAGCCGATCGAAACCGTGCGTGGCCGCGGCTATCGCTTCGCGATCGCGCGCAACGGCGATTGAGCCTGCCTGACCTCGGCGCATGACTGCCGCGGCGCCTGATCCTGGCACCGCCACCGCCGCGCGGCGGTTGCGGTTGGCACAGCCCCGCTCGCTGCAATCGCGCCAGCTGTGGGCGGCCAGTCTGGGCTTGATCGCGTTCCTGGCATTGGCCGGTTTCGCGCTCGATCGCGCCTTCCAGAACACCGCGCAAAGCGGCCTGCGCGAGCGCCTGCACAGTTATGCCCTGGCCTATGCCGGCAGCGACTTCGCCCGCGACGGCAGTGTGGTGCCGCCGTGGGAAACACCGGATTCCCGGTTTCGACGGCCCGGCAGCGGGCTGTATGCGCAAATCGTGCTGACCGAAGGCCAGTGGGAGTCCGATTCCGCACAAGGCCCCAAACTGCCGACCGGCGCGATGTTGCCGCCGGGCAAGCAGACCTTCGAAGGGCCGTTGCCGCTGACCCAGATCAATGGCAAGGCCGGGCAAGCCTATCGCTTCGGTTATGGCTTGGTGTACAGCGAAAGCGGCGAGGGTGGACGCGAGATCCCCTACACCGTCTACATCTTCGAAGACAGCACCGCGCTGGGGCGGCAGGTGGCGATTTTCCGTGCCGCCCTGTGGCGCTACCTGGGCGGTGCGGGTATGGTTCTGCTGTTGCTGCAGATGTGGGTGTTGCGCTGGAGCCTGCGCCCGTTGCGCGACGTGATCGGCGAACTCAAGCGGGTGCAGGCCGGCACCGCTGCCGGCATGAGCGAAGCGCACCCGCGCGAACTGGAGCCGTTGACCGAGAGCATCAACGCCTTCATCCACAGCGAGCGTGAAAACCTGGAGCGTCAGCGCAACACCCTGGCCGATCTGGCACACAGCCTGAAAACCCCGCTGGCGGTGCTGCGCACGCGGCTGGACAGCGGCACCGGCGAGCGCGAATTGCGGGAAGAGGTGGATGCGCAATTGCGGCGCATGAATGATCTGGTGTCCTATCAGCTGGCGCGCGCAGCGCGTTCGGGGCATCAGTTGTTCGCCGCACCGATCGAAATCGAGCCGCAGGCCGAACAGATCGTGCTGGGGCTGGAGAAGGTGTATGCCAGCAAGGGCGTGCTGTGCGAATTCGAGATCGCGGCCGAGGCGCGCTTCCACGGTGAAACCTTCGACCTGCAGGAATTGCTGGGCAACCTGCTGGAAAACGCCTTCAAATGGGCGAAATCACGGGTCTTGCTGACCGTGGCCGAAGGCGAGCGGGTGGCCGAACGCCGTCCCGGGCTGGTGGTGACGGTGGAGGACGATGGCCCGGGGATCGCCGAGGATCGCATCGCGCATGTGCTGCAGCGTGGCGTGCGTGGCGACGAACGGGTGCAGGGCCACGGCATCGGTATGTCGATCGTGCAGGACATCATCAAGAGCTATCGCGGCCAGTTGCATGTCACCCGCTCGCAGGAGCTGGGCGGGGCGCGCTTCGAGGTGACGTTGCCCCCCGGGTTGTAATCAGCGGGGCACGAATGCTCCGGCGACCGTCAAGACCGGTCGCCCTCAGCGGAACATGCCGGGCAGGAAGCTGTGGAAGCGCGAAGGCAGGGCACGGGTATCGCCCGATGTGCGTGCAGGCGCGACCGGCTGCGGCTTGGGCCTGGTCGTGCGCTGGCTGTGGCTGGCGGCAATGGCGCCATCCAGATCGGCCTCGTCGAACCGGTCGGCAGCGGTGGCCGGCGGGTCGATGGTGGTGTTGCCGCTTTCCTGCAACGGGTGCTTGGCTTCCGCCGCGCTTGCGCAGCCGAACACCGCCAGCAAAGCGATGCAGAACAGGGTCTGGCGCGGGCGGGGCAGGTGCATGGGCGTCACCGAGAAGAGGGGGTGCGAAGGTTTCGACACCGCCCGTGACTATAGCAGTCGGTGCCGCCCAGGATTGCTGCGTCGCAACAAGCCAGTGGCCTGCATGACCTGCACACTGCGCGAATGCCGGAACAAGCCCTGCCCCTCCGTCCTGCCCCCATCGTCACCGCCGCCACTCTGCGGCGGGCCCTGGTGGTGGCGGCGCAGCGGGTGATTGCGGCACGCGACGAGTTGAACCGCATCAACGTGTTCCCGGTGCCCGATGGCGACACCGGCAGCAATCTGGCGGCCACCCTGGGCAATGTGCTGCACGCGGCACTGGGCCAGCGCAGCCGCCATGCCGGCGAACTGCTGGCGCGGGTGGGCAATGCCGCCATCGACGGTGCGCGTGGCAATTCCGGGGCGATCATGGCGCAGTTCCTGATGGGCGTGGCCGAGCAGGCGCGGGCCTTGCCGCAGCTGGATGCCGCCGCACTGGCAGCCGCCGTGCGCCGGGGTGCGGACAGCGCCCGCGCGGCGCTGGCGCAACCGGTGGAAGGCACCATTCTCAGCGTGATGACGGCCTTTTCCGAGGCCTTGAGCGAAAGCGCGTACCAGCATGGCGACAATGCGCGCGCGGCCTTTGCCGCGGCACTGCTGCGGGCGCGGCGGGCGTTGCAGGACACCCCCCGCCAGATGGCGCTGCTGCAGAAGGCGGGGGTGGTGGATGCGGGGGCGTTGGGGTTCGTGGATTGGCTGGAAGGCATGGCCGACTACCTAGCGGGTGATGGTCGCTTGCCGCGCCAGGTCGGCGCGGTGGCGACGGCCGAGGCCGGTGGCTTGCCGCACCTGCATCAGGATGTGGATCCCCGCTGGCGCTACTGCACCGAGTGTCTGGTGCTGGGCGAGGGCATCGACCGCGGCGCCCTGCGGGACACCTTGCTGGCTTGCGGGCTGGACTCGCTGGTGGTTGCAGGCAATGCCAGCCGGGTGCGCGTGCACGGGCACACCGGCATGCCGCAGCAGTTGTTCGATGTCTGCGCGCAGCATGGCCGGGTGGAGGCGATGAAGGCCGACGACATGCTGCTGCAGCAGCGCAGCGTGGAATCGGCGGACAAGGTGGCGGTCATCACCGACAGCGTCGCCGACGTGCCGGTGCCAATTTCGGAGCGTTACGGCATCCACATCGTGCCGGTGCGGGTGAGCCTGGACGGGCGCGATTATCTGGATCGCGCGGGTTTGAGCACCGCCGAGTTCTACCGGCGCATGGCGGCCAGTGCCTGCCTGCCGCAGACCAGCCAGCCGCCGCCGGGGGATTTCCGGCGCGTGTTCGAACACGTGCTGGGTTACCAGCCTGCGGCCGTGTACGTCGGGGTCTCGCGGCCGCTGTCGGGCACGTTGCAGTCGGGGGAAACCGCCGCGCGCATGCAGGCGCGACCGCTGTGCTGTTTCGATTCGGCCAACGCGAGCGTGGGCCAGGCCTTGCTGGCATGGCGCGCCGCCGAGCTGGCCGACGCCTCGGCCGGGCTGCCGGCGATCACCGCCGAGCTGGAACGCTTGCGGCCACTGACCTTGCTGTTCGCGATGGCGCGCGACATCTCGCATGCGGTTCGGGGTGGCCGCATTCCGCGCTGGGCGGCACCGCTGGTGCGGTTTACCGGCCTGACGCCGGTTGCGGTGATGTCCGGACAGGGCGTGCTGCAGGTGACCGGCGGTTTGTTTGCGCGCAAGCAGGCCGCCGAAGCATTTGCCCGCCATGTGGCTGCAAAGGCCGGCATGCGCGTTGCCGTGCCCGCCGGTTGGCGAGTGATCGTCGGCCATGCCGATGCCCGCGACGATGGCCAGCGGCTGCTGGCCGCCCTGCAGCAGCGGTTGCCGGTTGCAGCGGCGCATCTGCTGGAGGTGGGGCCGGCGATCGGTGCCCATGCCGGTCCGGGCGCGTTGCTGGTCGGCCTGCAGCCGGCACCTTGCGTATGATTTCGGCATGCCTGGTGCTCTTGCCATCGCCTTGATCCTGCTGCTCGCCTATCTGCTCGGCTCGTTGTCGGGCAGTTTGCTGCTGGGGCGGCTGCGCGGCGTCGATGTGCGCACCCTGGGCAGCGGCAATGCCGGCGGCACCAATGCCTTCCGCACCCAGGGCTGGCGCTTCGCGCTGGGTGTGGTGGTGGTCGATGTCGGCAAGGGCATGCTGGCGGCGTGGCTGGCGCTGCAGGTGGCGCCGGCATGGGCCTATGCCGCGGCGGCGGCGGCGGTGATCGGCCACGTCTGGCCGCTCTGGCATGGCTTTCGCGGCGGCAAGGGTGCGGCCACCGCCGTCGGTGGTCTGCTGGTGCTGTGGCCGATGGCGGTGTTGCCGCTGCTGCTGGTGTGGGTGCTGGTGTTGATCAGCACCGGCTATGTCGGCCTGGCCACGGTACTGGCCGCTTGCACGCTGCCGCTGCTGGCCTGGGGCGATGGTGCTGGCCCGGCCCGCTGGGCGTTTGCCCTTGCGGTGCCGCTGTATCTGGTCTTCACCCATCGCGGCAATCTGCAGCGCCTGCGTGCAGGCACCGAATCCAGGTTCGAACGTGCACGTCTGCTGCATCGCTGGTGGACGAAGGCATGAACGATGCACACGCCGAGCGTGCGCTGTTGCTGCGGTTGCAGCAGCCGGTCAGCGGCGACCGGCTGGCAAGCGAACTGGGCGTGACCCGGGCCGCGGTGTGGAAGCGGATCGAAGCCTTGCGCCAGCACGGCATCGCCATCGAGGCGGTGCCGGGCCGTGGCTATCGGCTGGCCCAGCCGCTGGCCTTGCTGGATGACGTCGCCATCCTGGCGGCGTTGCCGCCGGCGGTGCGCGTGCAGTTGGCGGCATTGGAGCTGGCGTGGACGCTGGAATCCACCAACAGCACCCTGTTGCGGCGCGAAGCCCCGACCGAGGGCTGCGCGGTGCTGCTGGCCGAGCGCCAGACCGGGGGTCGCGGCCGGCGCGGGCGCGGCTGGGCATCGCCCCTGGCGGCGCATGTGTACCTGTCGCTGGCGCGCTGTTTCGAAGGCGGGCTGGCACGGTTGGGAGGCCTCAGCCTGGTGGTCGGCGTGGCCGTGTGCGAGGCGCTGCACGCGCTGGGGTTTGCGCAGGCGCGCCTGAAGTGGCCCAACGATGTGGTGGTGGCCGATGCCGGCGGTCTGCGCAAGCTGGGCGGGATCCTGGTCGAAGGCGGCGGTGAAACCGGCGGCGTGGCGCGGGCGGTGATCGGCATCGGCTTGAATGTGCGGATGCCACCTGCGCAGGCCGTCGACATAGCGCAGCCGTGGGTCGACCTGCAGGCACTGGCCAGTGCGCCGCCCTCACGCAATGCGGTGGTGGCCATGCTGCTGCAACACCTGCTGCCGGCACTGGTGGACTTCGATGCCCACGGGTTGGCACCGTTCCTGCCGCGCTTCGCGGCGCTGGACGCCTTGCGGGGACGCGCGCTGTGGGTGCATGAGCCGGCACGCACGTGGGAGGCGCAAGCACTGGGGATCGGCCTGGACGGCGCGTTGCGGGTGCGCACCCCGACGGGCGAGGAGCGGCTGGTGCATGCCGGCGACGTGAGCGTGCGTGCATGAGGCCGAGGGCATGACGACCTGGTTGTTCGATCTGGGCAATACCCGGCTCAAGTGGGCCCCGGTGCTGGCCGACGGTGGCCTGGGCGTGGTGCAGGCGGTGGCGTACGACGATGCCGGAGCGTGGCTTGCGGCGTTGCCGGAAGGCCATGACGCCTGCATTGCCAGTGTTGCTTCGGCAGCGCGCCGGGAGGCCTTGCTGCAGGCCGTGGCGGCGCGCTTCCGCCAGCTGCATTGCGTGCAGACGCAGGTCGCACTGGGGCCGCTGCGAATCGCGTATGCCGAGCCGGCACATCTGGGGGTGGATCGATTTCTGGCGATGCTGGCGGTGGCCGATGCCGGCGCGGCGTTGGTGGTCGGGGTGGGCACGGCATTGACGCTGGATTTGCTGGATGCCGACGGCACCCATCGCGGCGGGCGGATTGCCCCTTCGCCGCAGTTGATGCGCGAAGCCTTGCAGGCCCGCGCCGTGCAGTTGCCGGCCAGTGGCGGGGTCTACGCCGAGTTTGCCGACGATACCCCGCACGCCTTGCGCTCCGGTTGCGACGGCGCGGCGCTGGCGTTGGTCGAACGCAGCCTGCAGCAGGCTGCCGTGCAGCTGGGGCAGGTGCCGCCGCTGATGCTGCATGGCGGCGGCGCGCCGGCGCTGCGGGGGCAACTGCCGGCACATGCGTGGATGCCGGATGTCGTCCTGCAGGGGCTGGCGCGCTGGTATCGGTTGCGGATCGCATAAACTCTGCCGATGCTGCTGCGTGCCGCCATCGTCATGCTCGTGATGCTCAACCTGGGTGCGGCCGGGTGGTGGCTGTTGCAGCCGCCTGCCGCCGCGAACCCCAGCGCGGCGCCCCTGGCCGGCCCGTCCTTGCAGCTGCTGACGGAGGCGTCTCCGCCGCCCGCCACGCCGGTTTCCGCGGCGCCGGCAGCGACTCCCTTGCCACCTTTGGGTACAGCTGCAGCGAAGGCGCAGGACACCGCATCGCCGGCTGCAGCGGGTGCTGTCTGCCTGCGTTTCGGGCCCTTCGCCGATGCCCGCGCACGGCAGACGGCGCAAGCGCGCCTGCAGCAGGCGGGCGTGGCCGCCAAACCCCATGACAGCGTGGCGCGCGATGTGCGCGGCTGGAAGGTGTTCCTGCCTGCGCTGGCCTCGCGCGAAGCCGCTCTGGCCGTGGCCGAGCGGATCAAGGCGGCGGGGGTGAGCGATTTGTTCGTGATGACCGATGGCGAAGACAGCAACAGTATCGCGCTGGGCCGATTCGGAAGTGAAGCGGCCGCCCGACGGCGGCAGGCAGAGCTGGCGAGCAAGGGCTTTGCGGCGCAGGTGCTGGCGCTGGGAGGCAGCCCGGGCCCACTGTGGCTGGAGGCCCGTTTGCCTGAAACGGCAGACCGTGTCGGCTTGCTACGGATCGCGCCGGCGCAACCTCTGGATTGCGCCAGCCGCCACTGAGCCGGGCGGACAGCCGCGACCGGGCAGGGTAGAATCGGCGCCCGCGCCGCTTTAGCTCAGCCGGTAGAGCAACCGCCTTGTAAGCGGTAGGTCGTCCGTTCGATTCGGACAAGCGGCACCACTTCGCCCGCCCAGCCGCGTCAGCCCCATGGGCAGAATCAGATGGAATTGCCCATGCAGCGCAGCGTCCCGCCCGTCTCCGTGTTTGGTGCACCCACCGATATCGGCGCCGCCCGACGTGGCGGCTCGATGGGGCCGGAAGCCCTGCGCGTGGCGGGGCTGGTGGAAGCCATCGCCGCCCGTGGTGTGGACGTGCGCGACCTGGGCGATGTGCAGGGCCCGCGCAATCCGGTGGCGCCGCCGGTATACGGCTACCGGCATCTGCAGGAAGTGGTGATCTGGAATCGCAACGTGTTCGACACCAGCCTGGGCGAATTGCAGGCCGGCCGTCTGCCGATCCTGCTGGGTGGCGACCACTGCCTGGCGATCGGCTCGATCGCCGCGGTGGCCGCGCATTGCCGCAGCACCGGCAAGCAGCTGCGGGTGCTGTGGCTGGATGCGCACGCCGATTTCAATACCTCCGCGATCACCCCCAGCGGCAACATCCACGGCATGCCGGTGGCCTGCCTGTGCGGCCTCGGGCCGGAGGCGCTGACCGGGCTGGGCGGCGTGCGCCCGACGATCACGCCCGGGCAGGTGCGGCAGATCGGCATTCGTTCGGTGGACCCGGGTGAGAAGCGGCTGGTGCAGGAGCATGGCCTCGACATCTACGACATGCGCTACATCGATGAAGTCGGCATGCGTCGCAGCCTGGAAGAGGCGCTGGAGGGCGTGGATGAAAACACCCATCTGCACGTGAGCTTCGACGTGGACATGCTGGATCCGGCCATCGCGCCGGGCACCGGCACCCGCGTACCTGGCGGCGTGAATTACCGCGAGGCGCAGCTGATCATGGAAATGGTGGCCGATACCGGGTGCCTGGGCTCGCTGGACATCGTCGAAGTGAACCCGGCACTGGACCGCCGCAACAAGACCGCACTGCTGGTGGTGGATCTGGTGGAAAGCCTGTTCGGCAAATCTACCTTGATGCGCGATTGAGCGGCATTCACGCACAGTTCGTGTTCGATCGCGGTTTAATGTGCCCACGTCTCCACGCTCCCTCGAGGTTCCCATGAAGCGTCTGCTCGCTCTGCTCGTGCTGGTGCTGTTCGCCAGCGTCACCCTGACCGCCTGCAACACCGTGCAGGGGGCAGGCAAGGACATCAAGAAAGTCGGCGAAAAGATCGAAGGCGCGGCCACCAAGTAACCCGCTTGGTAATCAGCGCGGATCCGGCACGAAGCCGCCCGGGAATGCCCGTGGCGTGCTGCCGGCATACGTCGGGAGGCGCGGCGGAATCACCCCCATCGCCACCAGCTTGTCGGCATCGTCATAACGCAGCTGGCTGATTTGTGCCGGCCGGCTGCTGGCGCGTTCGAACGTGGTCTGCCCGATCGGTGACCATTCGCGCGCGCCGTGCCCGGTGCCGATTTGCTGCGGCATCGCCCGCGCTTCCGACAAGGCGCGGCCGGCACTGGCCGGGGCGGCGGATTTGGC
Source organism: Lysobacteraceae bacterium (assembly GCA_028868545.1). Classification (GTDB taxonomy): domain Bacteria; phylum Pseudomonadota; class Gammaproteobacteria; order Xanthomonadales; family Xanthomonadaceae; genus Thermomonas. The sequence goes on from JAGWUF010000036.1 coordinate 20,878, forward strand.
CATGCTGTCGCTGGCCTGCTCGCGTGCCGCAAGTGGTGGTGCCGGCATTGGATAGGGTGCGGAATACACCGGCGGCAGCGGTTTTTCGCGGAACACCGCGATCCCCACCACACCGACGTTGGCCGGGCGGCCGGTGCGCGCGGCGTAACTGTCTTGCAGGTCGGTGAACACGAACTGGGCGATGTCGTCCAGCGATTTGCGCCAACCGGCAATGTCGGTGGATTCCCACGGCCCCAGCACATAGCCGGCCTGCCCGGCGGCGGCGGTCTGCCCGCTGACCGCGTTCACGCCATCCACCGACAGCACCACCAGCACGCGTTCGCCGGTGGTATTGGTCAGGCGCACCGCATAGCGATGGCCGGGCACGCCCGGCACCCAATGCTGGCCGCGCCAGGGGTATTCGGGGAGGGTCTGGCCGCTGTCGCGGTCCACCACGCCCAGCGCGACAAGGTCGCGGGCCTGGGCGGGCAGGGCGCAGCTGCTGGTGGCGGCAAGTGCAAGGGCAAGGACGAGGGTGCGGAACATGGCGGTCTCCAGGGGCGCGACGATCGCGCTGCCTTCCCTTCAACGGCCAGACAAGGAAAACGGGGTTGCGCCCCGACCGCTTAGAATGCGGATCCGTTTCGAAACCAGCCCCGCGCATGAGCAAGACCCGCATCCTCACCGGCATCACCACCTCCGGCACCCCGCACCTTGGCAACTATGTGGGCGCCATCCGCCCGGCACTGGCCAGCGCGCAGGCCGCCGATGCCGAAAATTTCTACTTCCTCGCCGACTACCACGCGCTGGTGAAATGCGGTGATCCGGCGCGGGTGCAGCGCAGCACGCTGGAGATCGCGGCAACCTGGCTGGCCTGCGGGCTGGATGTGGAGAAGAACTGGTTCTACCGCCAGAGTGACATCCCCGAGATTCCCGAACTGACCTGGCTTTTGACCTGCGTGGCCGGCAAGGGCCTGCTCAACCGCGCCCACGCCTACAAGGCGGCGGTGGACAAGAACCGCGCCGAGGGCGAGGACGACGACGCCGGCATCAACGCCGGGCTGTTCATGTACCCGGTGCTGATGGCCGCCGACATCCTGATCTTCAACGCCAACAAGGTGCCGGTGGGCCGCGACCAGGTGCAGCACCTGGAAATGGCGCGCGACTTCGCGCAGCGCTTCAACCACCTGTACGGCGAGCCGGGTTCGGAGCCGCACTTCGTGCTGCCGGACGTGGTGATCGACGACAACGTGGCCACCTTGCCGGGCCTGGACGGTCGCAAGATGAGCAAGAGCTACGACAACACCATCCCGCTGTTCGCGCCGCGCAACGAGTTGAAGAAGCTGATTGCCGGCATCCTCACCGACTCGCGCGCGCCGGGCGAGCGCAAGGACACCGAAGGGTCGGCGGTGTTCCAGCTCTACCAGGCATTCGCCTCGAAAGAAGAAACCCGCGCCTTCGCGCAGGCGTTTGCCGACGGCATCGGCTGGGGCGATGCGAAAACGCAGCTGTTCGAGCGCATCGATGCGGAAGTGGCGCCGCTGCGCGAGAAGTACGAGGCCTTGATGGCGAAACCCGCGCAGATCGAGGCCCTGCTGCGCGATGGCGCCGCGCGCCTGCGCGCCACCCACGCCACCCCGGCGCTGGCGCGGCTGCGCGAAGCGGTGGGCCTGCGGGACTTGTCCAAGGTGGTGGTGGCGGGCAGCAAGCCCGCGAAAAAAGAGGGCGGCGCGCTGCCCACCTTCAAGCAATACCGCGAGGCCGATGGCAAGTTCTATTTCAAGTTGATGCAGGGCGAGCGCGTGTTGCTGCAAAGCACCGGCTTCGATTCGCCGCGCGATGCCGGCGTGCGGCTGGCTTCGATCAAGCAGGGCGCGCTGGATGATGACGGCGGTGATTTCACGCTGGGTGACGGCGTGAGCAGCGATGAAGTGAACGCCGCGCTGGCCGCGTTCGTGGAGGCTGCGCTGGAAGGCGGCAAGGCGCAGTAAGCGCGTTTGCGTTCGGGGCGTTCGCGTGATGCGAAACGGGGTGGCTTGGTTTGTTGATGGCTTGCGAAGAGAGCACCCCATCCCAACCCCTCCCCCGTGTAGGGGGAAGGGCTTTGAAGCCAGGGCCACGCCGTGATTTGCTTTGGCCCCCTCCATCGTGAAGGGGGCGGGGCTTGAGAGCCGGAGGCGCTTTGTTTTGCCCCCTCCCCCTTGACGGGGGAGGGTTGGGGTGGGGGTGCGCCCTGCCGGGGTTTACTGCGGCAGCGCCAGATCGTCCAGCAGCGCCTTCAGGAAGCGCGCGGCTTCGCCGCCGGTGCAGGCGCGATGGTCGAAGGTCAGGCTGATCGGCATGCGGCGATGCACTTCGATGCCACCCATCACCGCCACCACGTCGTGCGACAGCTTGCCCACGCCCACGATGGCCACGCACGGCGGCACCACCACCACGGTGCCGTAGCGGCCGGCGAACACGCCGAAGTTGGACAGCGAGATGGTGTAACCGGTCAATTCCGACGCCGGGATCGAGCGGTCTTCCACCTGCGTGCGCAGGCGGTTGATGCCTTCGCGCAGGCCGCGGCCGTCCAGCATGTCGGCATTGCGCAGCGCCGGCACGAACAGGCCGTCGGGGGTGTCCACCGCCAGCCCCAGATCGACGTGCGGATGCTTGGTCAGGGTGAGGTTTTCGTCGTCGAACCAGGCGTTGAGCGCGGGCTCGGCCTTGCAGGCGGTGACGATGGCGCGGATGGTGCGGGCGGTGATGTCCTGCTTGCCCAGCCACTGGTGCAGGTCGGCATCGTCGACCAGGGTGGTCTGCACCACGCGGTCGCGGGCATCGGCCATCACCCGCGCCATGTTGCGGCGCACGCCCTTGAGCTGCTCGGGCTGGCCGCTGGCGGCCACGCCCGGCGGCTGGGTGCGCATCGGCTTGCCGGCTTGCGACACGGTGCTGCGCTGGGCCGGCGCGGCAGCGGTCGCCGCCGGGGCCGGGGCCGCGGCGCGTGCTGCCGGCGCGGCGCCCGGCTTGGCAGAGCCGTCGGCCGCCGCCTGCTTCACGTCCTGCATCGTCACCGTGCCATCCGGGCCGCTGGGGCGCACGCGGGTGATGTCGACACCCAGCTTGCGGGCGGTGGCGCGCACCGCCGGCACCGCCTTGACGCCGCCGACCGCAACCGCGGCCTCGCTGACCACCGCGTTGCCGACCTGCATCGCACCGACCACGGTGCCGGCGTCTTCCGGCTCCGCCTTCGCGGCGGCTGCCGGCGCGGGCGCGGCCGGTTCCGGCGCGGCGTGGGACGGGCCGTGGTGGTGGCCGGTATCCTGGCCTTCCGCGCGCTGCGGCAGGTTGGGGTCGATCTCGAATTCGGCCAGCATCTTGCCGGTGACGATCACGTCGCCGGCCGCGCCGGCCAGCGCGATGACCTTGCCGGAGACCGGCGAGGGCACGTCCACCACCGCCTTGGCGGTTTCCATCGAGACCAGATTCTCGTCGAGGCGGATCACGTCGCCCACTTTCACGTGCCATTCGACGATGGTCGCGTCCGGCAGGCCTTCACCGAGATCGGGGAGGTAGAACTTCTTGCTC
>JAGWUF010000004.1 GCA_028868545.1 Lysobacteraceae bacterium
GAACGCATTCCACAACAGGCACCACAGCTGGGTCCGGGTGGGCAGGCTGGTGAACAGGTAGGCGCAACCGAGGATGGCCACCGGCCCGATCACCCACGCCAGCGGCGCGCGGAACACGCGCTGGCGAAGCGGCTCGCGCTTGCGCAGCACCAGCAGGCACACCGAGACGGCCACGAACGCCACCAGCGTGCCGGCATTGGCCAGCGCGGCGATTTCATCCAGCCGCGCCACGCCCGCCAGTGCCGAGGTGACCAGCGCGGTGAACACGGTGATGGCCACCGGCGTGCCGCGCTTGCCCACTTTCGACAACCCGCGCGGCAACAGGCCGTCGCGCGCCATCACGAAGAAGATGCGGCTTTGCCCGTAGAAGAACGCCAGCAGCACGGTGGGCAGCGCCACCACCGCAGCCGCGGCCACGACCTTGGCGGCTGCGCCATGGCCGAGCTCGCGCATGATCAGCGCCAGCGGTTCCGGGCTTTGCCCGAACACCGTGTAATGCATCGCACCCACCGCCGCCAACGCCACCAGCAGGTAGATCAAGGTGCAGCCCACCATCGAGCCGACGATGCCGATCGACAGGTCGCGGCCCGGGTTCTTGGTTTCCTCGGCGGCGGTGGAAATGGCATCGAAACCGTAGAACGCGAAGAAGATGATCGCCGCCGCCGCCATCACACCGTACTTCTTGCCGTCGGCACCGATGCTTTCGAAGAAGCCATGCGGCATGAACGGTTGCAGATTGCCGGCATCGAATGCCGGCAGGGCGACCGCCACGAACACCGCCAGCGCGATGAGCTTGGCCACCACCAGGAAGGCATTGAGGGTGGCGCTTTCGCGGGTGCCGGCCATCAACAAGCCGGCCACCACCCAGGTGATGAGAATGGCCGGCAGGTTGACCAGGCCGCCGGAATGCGCGCCCACGCTGATCGCCAATGGCAGGTCGATGCCGACGCCTTTCAGGAAGCCCACCGCATAGCCCGACCAGCCCACCGCCACCGTGCTCACCACCAGCGTGTATTCGAGGATCAGGCTCCAGCCCACCACCCACGCCACCACTTCACCCAATACCGCGTAGCTGTAGGTATAGGCACTGCCGGCGGCCGGCATCATGGTGGCCATTTCGGCATAGGCCAGCGCCGCGCAGGCGCAGACCACGCCGGCGATCAGGAAGGAAATCAGCACCCCCGGCCCGGCCAGGTTCGCGCCCACGCCAATCAGGGTATAGATGCCGGTGCCGACGATCGCGCCGATCCCCAGCGCCACCAGATGCGGCCAGCTCAACGTGGGAACCAGGCGCCGGCCTTCTTCGTGCACGGTGATCCGGTCGATGTCCTTGCGTCGCAACCAAGCCTGCATGGGAGCCCCGTCGGTGAATGGAAAGCGCGCAGTGTGGGGGATTGCAGCGGCCAATGCGACTGCCGAACGGCAGGGGTCGGGCACGGGGCTCAGGCGTCATCCGGCCAGACGATGGCGGGCTTGCCGGCCGTCTTGCGCGGGGCCGGCACCATCGCTACCGCTTGCCAGATTTTCAGCGCGTCCACCGTCTCCGCCACGTCGTGCACGCGCAACAGCATCGCGCCGTGCTGCGCGGCGATCAGGTGCGCCGCCACCGACCCCGCCACCCGCGCGCGCGGCGCGTCGCGACCGATCAGTTCGCCGATGCTGCGCTTGCGCGACAACCCGACCAGCACCGGCACCCCCAGCTCGGTGAAGCGCCGCAGCTGCGCCAGCAATTGCAGGTTGTGCGCGGTGGTCTTGCCGAAGCCGAAACCGGGGTCGATCAGGATGTTGCGCTTGTGGATGCCGGCCATCTCGGCAGCGAAGGTGCGCTCGGCCAGGAAACGATGCACCTCGCCCACCACGTCGTTGTACTCCGGCGCGTCCTGCATCGAGCGCGGCTCGCCCAGCATGTGCATCAATACCACCGGCACGCCCAGCGCCGCCGCCGCATCGAGCGCACCCTCGCGGCGCAGGCCGCAGACGTCGTTGATCATGCCGGCACCTGCCGCCACGGCGGCGCGCATCACTTCGGGCTTGCACGTATCAATGCTGATGGGCAGCGCGGTTTGCCGCGCCAATGTCTCGATCACCGGAATCACCCGGCGCAGCTCCTCCTCGACGGTGACCTCCTGCGCGCCCGGGCGCGTGGATTCGCCGCCGATGTCGAGGATGGCCGCGCCCCCCTCCACCAGCCGCAGGCCGTGGGCGATGGCGGCGTCGATGTCGAAATGCGCGCCGCCGTCGGAGAACGAATCCGGGGTGACATTCACGATCCCCATCACCTGCGGGCGGTCGAGCCGCAGGATGCGGCCATTGCAATCAAGTGTCGGTGCGGTGTCGAACATGCGGATCGGATTCCCTGGTTTCGCTGGCTGTCGGTGCCGCGTAATCCGTTTGCACCGGCTTTTCTATCTATCACATCAGGCCGATCAAATAGGACTTTCCGCGAATTCCCATCGGTGTCGGGTGCGTCCACGATACGGGAGTGGCACGGGCCACCCACTGAATGGAGACATGACATGGCAGTACTGCATCGGGGAAGCAGCGGGCCGGAAGTCATCACCGTGCAGCGCGAGCTCAACAGGCAATCATTCCCTCGACCGAACCTGGCCGAAGACGGCATGTTCGGGCCGCGTACCGAGCTTGCGGTGAAGACCTTCCAGCGCAGCAACGGGCTGGTGCCCGACGGCATCGTCGGCCCGATGACCCGCGCGGCGCTCGGCATCCCCGATACGGGCAGGCCCTTCACGCATCGCGTCCGCCTGCAGTTCCGCAGCATCAGCCTGACCGACGTTTCGTTCAACACCATACTTGCGCATACCCAGGCGGTGTACGCGCCTTACGGCATCAAGATCGAGTTCGGTGGCGGCATGAGCCTGGGGCTCGATTCGGTGGTCGCGCAACGCCTCACGCAGATCGACGGCAGTTGCGAATGGACGATCACCGGCGGCGAATACGCGGAGATCCTCGGTCAGGGCCCGCAGATCCCGGCGTCAGACATCGGCGTGTTCTTCGTCGACCGGTTCTCCGAGAGCATCAACGGCTGCGGCGGCCACATGGCGAACCGTCCTGCCTGCATCGTCGCGCGCGCGGGCACGCAGTACTGCACCGCGCACGAGGTCGCCCACGTGCTGCTGGGCTCCTCGTTCTCACCGGCCCACATCGACGACATCGGCAACGTGATGCATTCGGTCGACCTGCAACGACCGAGGATGCCGGGGTTCACTGTCGAACAACTCAACAGGATCAAGCAGTCGCCGTTGTGCGTGGCGATCTAGGCCCGCAACGCCTCAGACCTGCGGTGCCGGATCCACCAACGCCGGCGCGGAAGGCGTGGATGAATCGTCCTTGCCATTCCTGCCATTCCTGCCCGGCTTGTCGGCCCAGCCCGCAGGCGGGTTGGGCGTGCGGCCTTCCATCAGCGCCCTGACCTGCTCGGCATCAATGGTTTCCCACTCCAGCAGCGCGGCGGTCATGGCTTCCACCACATCGCGCTTGGCTTCCAGGATGCCCTTGGCCACCGCGTATTGCTCGTCGAGGATGCGCCGGATCTCGGCGTCCACCTTCTGCTGGGTGGCTTCGGAAATGGTCTTGTTCTGGACGCCGAAACCGGCATCGCTGTCGGCGTAGATCATGGTGCCCATGGCATCGGACATGCCGTACTTGGTCACCATCCCGCGGGCCAGCTTGGTGGCGCGCTCGAAGTCGTTGGACGCCCCGGTGGACATCTGGCCGACGAACAACTCCTCGGCGATGCGGCCACCGAACAGGATGGAAATCTCCTCCAGCATCTTGTCCTTGTAGTTGCTGATGTTGTCGTGCTCGGGCAGCTGCCACGTCACGCCCAGCGCCCAGCCACGCGGCATGATGGTGACCTTGTGCACCGGGTCGGCCTTGGGCAGCGACATCGCCACCACCGCATGGCCGGACTCGTGATACGCCGTGTTGCGGCGCTCGTCCTCGCGCATCACCATGCTGCGCCGCTCCGGACCCATGTAGATCTTGTCCTTGGCGTCCTCGAAATCCTGCATGTCCACCTGGTTCTTGTTTCGGCGGGCGGCAAACAGCGCCGCCTCGTTCACCAGGTTGGCCAGATCCGCTCCCGAAAAACCCGGGGTGCCGCGCGCCAGCACATCCGCGCGCACGTTGTCGTGCAGCGGCACCTTGCGCATGTGCACCTTGAGGATCTGCTCGCGCCCCTTGATGTCGGGCAGGCCCACCATCACCTGGCGGTCGAAACGGCCCGGTCGCAGCAACGCCTTGTCCAGCACGTCGGGACGGTTGGTGGCGGCAATGACAATGACGCCCTCGCCGCCCTCGAAGCCGTCCATTTCGACCAGCAGCTGATTCAAGGTCTGCTCGCGCTCGTCGTGGCCGCCGCCCATGCCCGAGCCACGATGGCGGCCGACCGCGTCGATCTCGTCGATGAAGATGATGCAGGGTGCGTGCTTCTTGGCTTGCTCGAACATGTCGCGCACGCGCGAGGCGCCCACGCCGACGAACATCTCGACGAAGTCGGAGCCGGAAATGCTGAAGAACGGCACCTTGGCCTCGCCGGCGATGGCCTTGGCCAGCAGGGTCTTGCCGGTGCCGGGCGGGCCGACCATCAGCACGCCGCGCGGGATCTTGCCGCCCAGCTTCTGGAACTTGGACGGGTCGCGCAGGAAGTCGACCAGCTCGCCCACTTCTTCCTTGGCTTCATCGCAGCCGGCCACGTCGGCCAGGGTGACCTTGACCTGGTCGTCACTGAGCAGTTTGGCGCGCGAACGACCGAACGACATCGCACCCTTGCCCCCCGCGCCGCCGCCCTGCATCTGCCGCATCATGAACAGCCAGAAGCCGATGATCAGCAGCACCGGCAGGAAGTTCAGCACCAGCGACCAGAACGACACCCCCGACTCCGGTGGCGCCTGATCGAACTTGACCTTGTGCTGGATCAGGTCGTTGATCAGATCGCGGTCGCGGATCGGCGCGGTGGTGGTGCCCTTGCTGCCATCGGCGCGTTCGAAGACCAGACTGCGCTCGTTGCTGGAAATGTCCACCGTCTTGATGCGGTCGGCCTCGAGATCCTGCACGAACTGCGAATACACCACGTCCTGGCTGGCACCCAGTTTCGGCGAGAAGCTCTGGAACACCACCATCAACACGACGGCAACCACCACCCAGAGCAGCACGTTTTTCGCAAGATCGTTCATGTCGTCCTTATGTCGCCTTCATCGCTTCATCTGCGCCAGCTTGCCGGTGGCCAGTGCATACACCTCCGGCGAACGCTTGCGCGATGCCGCCGGCTTGCGGACCACCACCTTGGCATAACGCCGCCGCAGCTCCCGCAGATAATCGTCCGACCCCGTCCCCTGGAACAGCTTGATCAGGAACGTGCCGCCGGTCCGCAACTGGCCATCGGCGAATTCCATGGCCAGCTCGGCCAAGTGCATCGCACGGGGTTGATCCACCGCGTCCACACCACTCTTGTTGGGGGCCATGTCGGACAAAACAAGGTCGACCTTGTCGCCGTTCAGCATCGCCAGCAACTGCGATAACACGGCATCGTCCCTGAAGTCCCCGTGAAGGAACTCCACACCGGCCAGTGACGGCATCTCCAGGATGTCGCTGGCGATCACCCGCCCGGGGCGGGCCGGATCCAGCCGATCCAGCTCCTGCCGCATCCATTGCGACCAGCCACCGGGGGCCGCACCCAGATCCACCACCACCATGCCCGGCTTGAGCAGATGGTCACGCTCGGCCAGTTCTTCCAGCTTGTAGGCCGCGCGCGAACGCATGCCTTCGGCCTGTGCCTTCTTCACGAAGGGGTCGGAAAAATGTTCCTTGAGCCAGCGCTGGCTGGATTTGCTGCGGGTGGCCATGGCCGCCGGGGGCGCGGGGAAATGATCCCGCATGATACCCTGCGCATCTCCATTTCCATCGCGTCCTGTATGCCTATCGCCCTGACCAATGCCCAGACCCGTTTTCTGCGTGGACAGGCACATGACCTGAAAGCCATGCTGCAGGTCGGTGGCAAGGGCATCACCGAGGCGCTGGTGGCGGAAGTGGTGCTGGCGCTGGAGCATCATGAACTGATCAAGGTGAAGGTGACCGGGGCAGACCGCGAGCAGCGCGATGCCATGATTGCCGCGCTGGCCGAACGCGCCGATGCCGCATTGGTGCAGCGCATCGGCCACACCGCCGTGTTTTACCGGCCCTCGCAGGACAAGCGGCACATCGTGCTGCCGCGCGCCTGAGCCCATCGCGGCCACGTCGGTCATGCACCTGCTGCTGGAACGCCCGGATTACCAATATTTCCTGCGCGGTGCCGATGGCGGCAGCGCGCTGGTCAATACGCGCCGGCTGACCCGCAGTTTCATCATCGCCGCGGACACCCTGCTGGAGGACTGGCCGCTGCAGGATGCCCGCCACCTGCAACCGGTCGATCTGGAGCGGCTGCTGGCGCTCGCGCCCGAGCTCCTGGTGCTGGGTACCGGCCCGGTGCAGGTGTTTCCGCCCGCTGCGGCACTGGCCCACTGCCTGCAACGCGGGGTGGGGCTCGAGGTGATGGACAACGCCGCCGCGGCACGTACCTATTCGATCCTGGCCGGCGAAGGCCGACGCGTGGTGGCAGGGTTCCTGTTCCCCACCCCGACGATGGCGCAGGCCGAACTTGCCCCGGGACCGCCAGTCGGCGGATAATGCCTGCAAATTCAAATGCCTGCGGGCGACGCGCCAGCCGCGCCGCCCGCATTTCTTTGCCGGAGCCGCCATCCATGTCCACCCAGACCCAACGCCCCGCCCTGCTGCTGTCCCGCATCGATGTGGAACGCATCGAAGATCTGCTGGAGCGTCCGCAATACAGCGGCCTGAACACCGCTGCCCTGCGTGAGGAACTGGAGCGCGCCGACCTGGCGGAACCGGCCGACATGCCGGCCGATGTCATCACCATGAATTCCACCGCACTGGTGCAAGTGATGGACGACCAGCAGCATGCGCACGAGTACGAACTGACCCTGGTGTATCCGCGCGATGCCGATGGCAGCGGCGAGAAAGTGTCGATCCTGGCACCGGTGGGCAGTGCCCTGCTGGGCCTGCGCGTGGGCAGCAGTATTGACTGGCCGATGCCGGGCGGTCGCAGCGCACGCCTGCAGGTGTTGTCGATCCGCTACCAGCCGGAAGCAGCGGGCGAGCTGCACCGCTGAGCCCGCGCAGTCAAGGCGCGCCCGTTTCCTTCGGCGCGCCCAGCCGCCCCAGCTCGCCCAGCATCTCCCACGATTTCAGGCCACGCCCGCCCAGATGGTGCAGCAGCACCGTCCGCAGCGGCAGGCGCAGGCTGGCCAGATCCTCGCTGTCTGGCGGCACATCCGCTGCCAGCGCCAGCAGCGCACGCCCGGTCGTGGTTTCGCGGCGCTCGCCGGCGCGCTCGCTGTGCAGGCGGCGCGGCCCTTGCTCGGGATCGAGCCGGTAGCGCGCCGCCGGGTCGATATCGCCGCCGTCGCCCTCCATCCCGAAGGCCAGCCCCACCCCCAACGCCTCCAGCAGGTCGCGCTCGAACCGACGCAGCGTCCACGCCAGCGGCTCGCCCGCGCGCAGGCGTTCGCGCACTTGGGCATAGGCCGCGTGCAGTTCCGGCTGCGGCACCTGCCGCGGCGCCAGCCGCAGGCACAGTTCGTTGACGTAGAACGCCGCCAGCGCGGCATCGCCCCGCAGCAGCGGCGCGGCATCCACCGCCTCGGCGGCGGCCAGTTGCGCCAGCTCGCCCTTCTGCACGGCATCGAACCGGATCGATTGCAGCGGCTGCAGCGCCGCCCGCAGTGCATGTCTCTTCGGCCCTTGCACTCCGCGCGCCAGCAGCCCGATGCGGCCGTGCTCCGCGCTCAGCACCTCGACCAGCAGGCTGGTTTCCCGCCACGGGCGGGCGTGCAGCACGAACGCCGGCTCACCGACGTGGCGCATCGTCAATCGTGGTAACCCAGCGCGCGCAGCGCGGCTTCATCGTCGCTCCAGCCTTCGCGCACGCGCACCCACGTCTGCAGGAACACCTTGGCGTCGAACAGGCGCTCCATCTGCTCGCGGGCATGCTTGCCGATCTCGCGCAGGCGCTCGCCGCCCTTGCCGATGACGATGGCCTTCTGGCCCTCGCGCTCGACCCAGATCACCGCGTCGATGCGGTACATCACGCCGGTTTTCGGTGAAGGTTCTTCCTCGAATTTCTCGACTTCCACCGTGGTCGAATACGGCAGCTCCTCACCAAGCCGGCGCATCAGCTGTTCGCGCACCAGCTCGCCGGCGAGGAAGCGCTGGCTCTTGTCGGTGATCTCGTCCTCGCCGAACGCCGGCTCGGCTTCCGGCATCAGCGCCAGCAGGCTGGCCACCAGCGGCTCCAATCCCTTGCGCTTGAGCGCGGACAGCGGGTGCACCGCGGCGAATTCGCGCCCTTCGGTCACCTTGGCGATGAACGGCAGCAGTGCGGTCTTGTCCTTCTGCTTGTCGACCTGGTTGACTACCAGCACCACCGGCAGGCCGGCCTCGCGCAGGGCGTCGAAGGCCAGCCCGTCTTCGTGATCCCAGCGCCCGGCCTCGATCACCAGCAGCGCGGCATCCACGCCTTCCAGCGCGCCGCGCGCGGCGCGGTTCATCATCCGGTTCATCGCCTTGCCGGAGCGCCTGCCCTGCTCGCCATGGATGCCGGGCGTGTCCACCAGCTGCAGCTGGCCGCCGGGAAAAGTGGCGATGCCCAGCAGCCGGTGCCGCGTGGTCTGCGGACGGTTGGAGGTGATGCTGACCTTGGCGCCGACCAGCGCGTTGACCAGGGTGGATTTGCCGACGTTGGGGCGGCCGATGACGGCCACCGCGCCGCTGTGCTGCTTGGACAGGGTCATGATTCGATGATCTGTAGCGCGGCTTCTGCCGCCTGTTGTTCCGCCGCCCGACGCGAGCCGCCTTCGCCTTCGGTGTGCAGGGCCGGGGTGGCCAGGATGCAGCGCACCTTGAACACCCGCGCGTGATCTTCACCCCCTTCTGCCAGCAGCGCATACACCGGCAACGGGTGCTGCCGCCCCTGCAACCATTCCTGCAGGCGGGTCTTGGCGTCCTTGCCGACCTTGTTGGGCGGCGGCAAGGCGGCGATCAACGGCGCGAACCAGGGCAGCACCGCCGTGCGACAGGCCTCGAATCCGGCGTCCAGATAGATCGCGGCAATCAATGCCTCCACCGCATCCGCCAGAATGGAGTCGCGGCGATGCCCGCCGGTTTTCATCTCGCCCGGCCCGAGCACCAGCCGCGCGCCGATGTCGAGGGTGCGGGCGATGCCGGCCAGCGCCGATTCGCGCACCAGTTCGGCACGGGCGCGGGTCAGCGCGCCCTCATCCGCCTTCGGCCAATGCCGATACAAGGCCTCGGCGATGAACTGATTGAGCAGGGCATCGCCCAGGAACTCCAGGCGCTCGTTGTGCGGACTGCCGGCGCTGCGATGGGTCAGCGCCTGCGCCAGCAGGGCCGGGGCCGCGAACACATGCCCGGCGAACCCGGCAGGCATCTGCTCAGTTGTTGTTGGCACCAGCGCCACGCGTGAGCACTTGCTCGGCATGGAATCTGCCGACCACGTCGAGATTGGCCATCAATTCTTCGCGCTGCTCATAGTCGATGACCAGCTTCAAGCCGCCGTCGGTGTTCTCGAACTTCAACGGATCCAGCTTCTTGACGTGCTCGGCATAGCTCATGTCCAGCCGGCGAATGAACATCTGGTGGATCTTGTCCTTGGAGGCCGTGGCCAGTTCCTGGTCTTCCGCCAGCCCCTTCAGGGCCTGTTTCACCGAGTAGTACTCCATGTACATCGGGCCGATCTTCATGCCGCAATAGGCAAAGAAAATCACCAGAGACAAGGTGATCAGGAACCCGATCATGCTGATGCCGCGTTGTGCCTGCTTCATGCGTGCTTCCCCTCTTGGTTGCGATGCCCGTGTTGCGGTTGCGATGCCCGTGTTGCGATGCCCGCCTGGATTGCCGAATGAAGAGCAGGGTATTCGATTCCGTGTCAATCAGGGGATCCGGGTTCCGATCCTGGAAACATCCACCCAGTGCTCGGCCTGACTGTCGAAGTTCATCCACACCAGGAACGCCTTGCCGCGCAGGTTGGCTTCCGGCAGGAACCCCCAGAACCGGCTGTCCTCGCTGTTGCCGCGGTTGTCGCCCATCACGAAATAGTGCCCCGCCGGCACCGTCCAGTCACCCTCGGCCATGCTGATCTCGCGTTCCAGCACGAAATGCGGCCGGCCGGGCATGCCCTCGGTCAGCCGGGTGTCGCCGGTTTCCCCCATGCCTTGGCCGACGCCGGTGAACACGCCTTCGGCGCGGTATGGCAAGACCCGGCCATTCACGGACACCTTGTGGTCGTGATAGCCGATGCGGTCGCCGGGCAGCCCCACCACCCGCTTGATCCAGTCCTCGCGCGGATGCTGCGGCGGGCGAAACACCACCACGTCGCCGCGTGCCGGCTCGCCATTGGCCAGGAATTTCTTGTTGGTGATCGGCCAACGCAGCCCGTAGCTGAATTTGTTGACGAGGATGAAATCGCCGATCAGCAGGGTGGGCATCATCGAGCTGGACGGGATCCGGAACGGCTCGGCAACGAAACTGCGCAAGCCCAGCACTAGCGCCAGCACCGGGAAGAACGACTTGGCGTAATCCAGCAACACCGGGTCCTTGGCCTGCCCCGGTGCAGCGGCAACCGCACGGCGCTTGGCAAAGAACAGCTTGTCCAGCAGCCAGATCAACCCCGAAAGCAGGGTGAGCGCGACCAGGATCGTTTCAAACCACACCATCATGCGATGTTCTCCAATTGCCCCTCATCCGGCCTTCGGCCACCATCTCCCGCAGGGAGAGGAAAAAACATTACTTGTTGTCCACCTGCAGCACGGCGAGGAAGGCCTCCTGCGGGATTTCCACCCGCCCGACCTGCTTCATCCGCTTCTTGCCTTCCTTCTGCTTTTCCAGCAGCTTCTTCTTGCGGGTGGCGTCGCCACCGTAGCACTTGGCCAGCACGTTCTTGCGCAGCGCCTTGACCGTGGTGCGGGCGATGATCTGCGCGCCGATCGCGGCCTGGATGGCGACGTCGAACATCTGCCGCGGAATCAGATCCTTCATCTTCTCGGTCAGCTCGCGGCCACGGCGATCCGCGTGGCTGCGGTGGACGATGATCGACAGCGCATCCACCTTGTCGCCGTTGATGAGGGTGTCCACGCGCACGAACGGACCGGCCTCGAAGCGCACGAAATGGTAGTCCAGCGAGGCGTAGCCGCGACTGACCGATTTCAGCTTGTCGAAGAAATCCAGCACCACTTCGGCCATCGGCAGTTCGTAGCTGATCTGCACCTGGCTGGCCATGTAGGTGATGCCGATCTGCACCCCGCGCTTGTCTTCGCACAGCTTGATGATGCCGCCGATGTAAGCCTCGGGGGTGAGGATGTTGGCGCGGATGATCGGCTCGCGGATCTCCTGCACCTGGTTGACCGGCGGCAGCTTGGCGGGGTTGTCCATCGGCACGATGCTGCCGTCGGTCTTCAGCACCTCGTAGATGACGGTGGGTGCGGTGGAAATCAGGTTGAGGTTGTATTCCCGCTCCAGTCGCTCCTGCACGATTTCCATGTGCAGCATGCCGAGGAAGCCGCAGCGGAAACCGAAGCCCATCGCCTCGGAGGACTCCGGCTCGAAGCGCAGCGCGGCATCGTTCAGGCGCAGCTTGTCCAGCGCCTCGCGCAGATCCGGGTAGTCCTCGGCGTCCACCGGGAACAACCCGGCGAACACGCGCGGCTGCATTTCCTGGAAGCCGGGCAACGGCTTCGGTGCCGGGTCGCCGGCAAGGGTCAGGGTGTCGCCGACCGGCGCGCCGTGCACGTCCTTGATGCTGGCGGTGATCCAGCCCACTTCGCCGGCGCGCAGCACCGGCAGCACCTTGCGCTTGGGAGTGAACACGCCGACCGCATCGACCTGATGGGTGCGGCCGGTGCTCATCACCAGCATCTTGTCGCCGGACTTCAGCTCGCCCTGCATGACCCGCACCAGCGAGACCACGCCAAGATAATTGTCGAACCACGAATCGATGATCAGCGCCTGCAGCTTGTCGGTGTCGCGCGGCTGCGGCGGCGGAATGCGCTTGACGATGGCTTCCAGCACGTCGCCGACGTTCAGACCGGTCTTGGCGCTGATCGCCACCGCGTCATCGGCGTCGATGCCGATGACGGCCTCGATTTCCTCCTTGACCTTGTCGATGTCGGCGGTGGGCAGATCGATCTTGTTCAGCACCGGCACCACTTCCAGCCCCTGCTCCACGGCGGTGTAGCAATTGGCCACCGACTGCGCTTCCACGCCCTGCGCGGCGTCGACCACCAGCAGCGCGCCTTCGCAGGCCGCCAGCGAGCGGCTGACCTCGTAGCTGAAGTCGACGTGGCCGGGGGTGTCGATGAAGTTCAGATAGTAGGTGTTGCCATCTTTCGCGGTGTACGGCAGCGACACCGACTGCGCCTTGATGGTGATGCCGCGCTCGCGCTCGATGGGATTGTTGTCCAGCACCTGCGCCTCCATCTCGCGCTCGGACAGCCCGCCGCACAATTGGATGATGCGGTCGGCCAGCGTGGATTTGCCGTGGTCGACATGGGCAATGATGGAGAAGTTGCGGATGAACCGCATGGCGTCGTGCTGCATGGGGGATTCGATGATGAGCGGGGCGGCTTGCAGGCCGCCGGAAGTTAGCCGTTCATTATCGCACAGCCCTGCCCGTTCACCGCCTGGCGCACGGGCAGAGCCATGGCGGCTCAGTCCTGTGCCGGGTTGATTGCCATGTAGCGGGTGCCACCGCCGCGCTGCACCAGCAGCATCACCGGCTTGCCGGCACTCACCGCGCGCAGCTGTGCCTCCAGCGCCACCACGCTGCCCACATCGGCACGCCCCACCGCCAGGATCACGTCGCCGGCCTGCAAGCCGGCCGCACGCGCCGCATCGCCGTTCACCCGCGCCACCAGCACGCCTTCGCCCTTCTGCAGGCCCAGGCGTGTGCGCTGCTCGGGGCTCAGATCCTGGCCGGTGATGCCCAGGGCATTGGCGGCGGCAGGTGCGGCGGCCTTGCCCAGGCCAGGCCCGGTCCCGCTGCCGGCATCGGCGGCACGCTCATCCAGGGCATTCAGGGTTGCCGACAATGTTTTCGGCTTGCCGTCGCGGAACACTTCCAGCGTCACCTTTGTCCCCGGCGCCATCGCGCCGATGATCGGTGGCAGGTCGCTGGAGTCGTACACCGGCTGACCGTTGACGCGGCGAATCACGTCCTGACGCAGCACCCCGGCACGTTCGGCCGGGCTGCCCGCCTCCACCCGCGCCACCAGCGCACCACTGGCATCGGGCAGGCCCAACGCCCTGGCCGCATCACGATCCATGCCCTGGATCTGCACGCCCAGCTGCCCGCGCGTCACCTTGCCGGTGGCCTTGAGCTGCTGCACGGCGTTCATCGCCACGTCGATCGGGATGGCGAAGCTCACCCCCATGTAACCGCCGGAATTGCTGAAGATCTGCGAGTTGAT
The DNA here is from genome assembly GCA_028868545.1 of Lysobacteraceae bacterium. GTDB lineage: Bacteria > Pseudomonadota > Gammaproteobacteria > Xanthomonadales > Xanthomonadaceae > Thermomonas. Next base: position 13,554 of record JAGWUF010000004.1, read on the forward strand.
GCCCACCACTTGGCCGCGCGTGTCCAGCAGCGGGCCACCGGAATTGCCCTTGTTGATCGCCACGTCGGTCTGGATGAAGGGCACGTAGCGCTGGTCGGCACCGGGGTTGGCACGGCCGACCGCGCTGACGATGCCGGCGGTGACCGAATGGTCGAGGCCGAACGGCGAACCGATCGCCACCACCCACTGCCCGGGCTTTAGCACCTTGGAGTCGCCGATGCGCATCACCGGCAGGCCCTTGGCGTCGATCTTCAGCAAGGCCACGTCGGACTGTTCGTCGCTGCCCACCACCTTGGCGGTGTACTCGCGCCGATCGGCCAACCGGATGCGCACGGTGTCGGCACCGTCGATGACGTGATGGTTGGTCAGCAGGTAGCCATCGCTGGAGATGATGAAGCCGGTGCCAAGCGATGTGCCGCGCGGGCGGGCGTTGGGCATGCCCGGCATCCCCGGCATCGGCTGCATGCCGGGGCCGAAGAAACGACGGAAGAATTCGGGAATCTGCTCATCGCCCGAATCGTCGCCTTGATCGTCCTGCGGCAATTGCGACTGCGCGCGTCGTGCCTGCGACTTGCTGCCGATTTCCGCCTGCACGCTGACCACCGCCGGCCCCACCTGTTCCACCAGCCGGGTGAAGTCGGGCAGGTTGCCCACCAACTCGGTCGCCGGGGTGCTGGGCTGGCCCTGCAGCGGCACTTGCGCGTTGCCCGCTGTCTGGCCACTGCAGGCCCCCACACCGGCCACCGTCAGGGCAGCGACCAGCAGCAAGGGGCGAAGGCGGAACATTCGATTGACAGGCATGAGCAAGGTCTCCTCATTCTTCAGGACTGGGGAAAGGATGCGTCGGTGCAGGACACTGCGCGCACCAACCACGACGACGTCACGGCCGTGCAGGCCCTGCGTCGGCGGCGTGCGTTTTTTTCTCCACTGGCTCCGTCGGCAACCAGCCGGGGGGCGCAGCAAACCCGTGCGTTGCCAGCGGGGCCGCCGGTAATTGCGTGGCGAAGCCCACGGCAAGGCCATTGCCGGCGTCGTATTGCGGCAGGATCTTGCGCGGCCACGGCCGGCCGGTCAGCTCCATGGCCGGCAGGGCATCCGGCAGGGACTGCGCCAATTCCAGCACGGGGGCAGCCGCTGCAGGAGCGACCACCGGCGATGGGCGGATACCGCCACGCCGCACTGGCCTGCTGGTGACCGCCGCCGCGGCCACCAGCAGGCCGGGGGCCTGCATGGCGGGTGCCGGTGCCTGCGGTACCACCGGTGCCGGCCGCGGTGCCGCCGGCGCCGGTTCCACCGATGCCGTGGCGGGTATGGCTGACGTGGCTGGCGACGTGCTGTCTTGCTGCAATTGCGGGCGCGACACCAACGCTGCAACCGCCAGCGATGCCACCAGTGCCGCACCCCCGCCCCACTGCAGCCAACGATGCCTGGGCGCAGGCAAGGGCGCGTTCGCAGGCGGCAGTGCACGCCCTTGCAGCGATGCCGTCACCCGCTGCGCAAAATCCGCTGGCAGCCGCTGGCTGGGCACGCTGCCACGCATCACGTCAGCGGCCAGCCGCCAGCGCTCCCAGCTGCTGGCCAACTCGCCATCGTGTTGCAGACGACGCAACAGGAAGCGGGTTTGATCCTCGGGAAGTGCGCCATCCAGCAGGGCCGAGAGCTGTTCCCGGCTGGACAGTTGGGTGAGGTCGATGCAGTGGCGGTCGGTTTCGGTTTTCATGAGGCTTTCGAACGCTTCGGCAATTCATCGTGATCCAGCAAGGGGCGCATGCGGGCGTCGATGGCCTCGCGGGCGCGGAAGATGCGCGAGCGCACCGTGCCGATCGGGCAGCCCATGCGTTCGGCAATCTCCTCGTAACGCATGCCCTCGACTTCTCGCATCTGGATGGCTTCGCGCAGGTCCTGCGGCAGTGCATCCACCGCCGACAACACCGCCTGCTCCAGTTGCTGCCGCATCAGCTCGCGTTCCGGCGTGTCGTTGTCGCGCAGGCGCAGGCCGGATTCGAACTGCTCGGCATCCTCGATGTCGATGTCTTCGCCCGGCGGCCGGCGGCCATGCGCCGCGAGGTGGTTCTTGGCCGTGTTCACCGCGATCCGGTGCAACCAGGTGGAAAACTGCGCGTCGCCGCGAAACCCGCCGATGGCGCGGTAGGCACGGATGAACGTGTCCTGCGCCACGTCCTGCACTTCCGACCAGTCGCGGATGTAGCGCGCAATCACCGCGGCAATGCGATGCTGGTATTTGCGTACCAGCAGGTCGAACGCGGCCATCTCGCCGCGCTGCACCCTGGCCACCAAATCCTGATCCAGCGCTAGCGACACCCGATCCTCCGTCATTGCCTGCCGCCCTCGTTGCCGAGCCCGGCAGTGTCCGAGCCCTGTGACTGCAGGATGCCGCAAAAGTTCCGTCCGCCCACCGTGCGATGGCAGACCCTGCGCCGGCAATTAGACAAATATTCAAGTTTCACCGGGCTAGGATAGGGCTTTGATCGTTTGGATGGCTTGCACATGGCTGCTTCCTCTGCTGACCGATTCGCCGGACTCGCGCTGCGCCACTGGCACCCCAGGCAACGCAACGACGGCGTGCTGGTGCTGTATTTCGACCGCGCCGACGCCACCGTCAATGCGTTCTCGCAGGCGGTCTTGATCGAACTGGGCCAGCTGCTGGAACGCATCGCCCTGGAGCCGCCGAAGGCGCTGGTGATCGCGTCCGGCAAGGCCAGCGGCTTCATCGCCGGCGCCGACTTGAAAGAGTTTCAGGACTTCGACCGCAAGGGCACCGTGAACGATGCCATCCAGCGCGGCCAGCGCACCTTCCAGATACTGGCCGAATTGCGCATCCCCACGGCGGCCGCGATCCACGGCTTCTGCATGGGTGGCGGCACCGAGATTGCGCTGGCCTGCCGCTACCGCGTGGCCAGCAGCGATGCCTCCACCCGCATCGGCCTGCCGGAGGTGCAGCTGGGCATCTTTCCCGGCTGGGGCGGCAGCGCCCGCCTGCCGCGCCTCGTGGGCGCGCCGGCGGCGATGGACATGATGCTGACCGGGCGCGCGTTGAGCGCGAAGGCCGCGCGCGGAATTGGCCTGGTGGACAAGGTAGTGGAACCGGCAGTGTTGATTGACGCCGCCGCCGCACTGGCGCTGCAGGGCACCACCCGCCCGTTCAAGCAGCGCGCACTGGGCTGGCTCACCAATACCTTCATCGCGCGCAAGCTGCTGGCACCGCAGATGACCAAGCAGGTCGCGCACAAGGCACCGAAGGCGTTCTATCCCGCACCCTACGCGCTGATCTCGACGTGGGAGCGCAGCGGCGGTGCCGGCATCCGCACGCGTCTCGACGCCGAGCGCCGGGCAGTGGTCAAGCTGGCCGGCAGCAGCACGGCGCGCAACCTGATCCGCATCTTCTTCCTCACCGAGCGGCTGAAGGCGCTGGGCAAGGGCGACTTCGGCATCGCCCGCGTGCACGTGGTCGGTGCCGGCGTGATGGGCGGCGACATCGCCGCGTTCGCCGCCTACAAGGGCTTCAAAGTGACGTTGCAGGACCGCGAGCAGCGTTTCATCGACGACGCCATGACGCGCGCGCAGGCGCTGTTCGAGAAGAAGGTGAAGGACGAAAGCAAGCGCCCGGCGGTGGCGGCGCGATTGAAGTCCGACCTTGATGGTGCCGGCGTGCCCGAGGCCGACCTGGTCATCGAAGCGATCATCGAAAATCCCGACGCCAAGCGCGACCTGTACCAGTCGGTGGAGCCGCGGATGAAGGCGGGCGCGCTGCTGACCACCAACACCTCGTCGATCCCGCTGGACGAGCTGCGCCCGCATATCGCGCGCCCGGCGCAGTTCGCCGGCCTGCACTACTTCAACCCGGTGGCGCAGATGCCGCTGGTGGAGATCATCCGCCACGACGGCATGGCCGCCGAGACGGAACGGCGTCTGGCCGCGTTCTGCAAGGCGCTGGGCAAGTTCCCGGTGCCGGTGGCGGGCACGCCCGGCTTCCTGGTCAACCGGGTGCTGTTCCCGTACATGCTGGAAGCCGCGACCGCCTACGCCGAGGGCATCCCCGGCCCGGCCATCGACAAGGCGGCGGTGAAATTCGGCATGCCGATGGGGCCGATCGAACTCCTGGACACCGTGGGCCTGGACGTGGCCGCCAGCGTCGGCCGCGAGCTGGCGCCGTTCCTCGGCCTCGACGTGCCGGCAGCGCTGGCCACGGTGGAAGCCGGCAAGCGCGGCAAGAAGGACGGCCAGGGCATCTACAAATGGGCCGATGGCAAGGCGGTGAAACCCGAACTGCCAGCCGGCTTCGTCGCGCCCGGCGACCTGGAAGACCGCCTGATCCTGCCGCTGCTCAACGAAGCGGTGGCCTGCCTGCACAACGGCGTTGTCAGCGATGCCGACCTGCTGGATGCCGGGGTGATCTTCGGCACCGGCTTCGCCCCGTTCCGCGGTGGCCCGATCCAGCATATCCGCACCGCCGGTGCCGATGTGCTGCTGGCGCGGCTGGAAACCCTGCAAGCAAAATACGGCGCGCGTTTCGCACCACGTGCGGGCTGGGACAGCCCGGTACTGCGCGAGCCGGTGGCGTAAAACCGAACAGGGACACCCACCCAACCCCCTTTTCCCGACCCCAATCCCGGAATTGCCTGATAGCCACTCGCCGTCGCGTGCCCGAAACTGGCCCCATGATCACCGCACGCGCCGCTCTGATCGCCCCCGGCACCGCCGGCAGCTTCCATTGCGTCCAGCGCTGCGTGCGCCGCGCTTTTCTCTGCGGTGAAGACCGCTACACCGGCCAGTCCTTCGAGCATCGCAAGGCATGGGTGGAACAGCGCCTGCTGCGGCTTGCCGAGTGCTTTGCCGTTGCCATTCATGCCTATGCGGTGATGAGCAACCATCTGCATGTCGTTGTCCAGTTCGATCCCGCGTGGCTGGCCGGTTTGTCCGATACGGAAGTGGCAGACCGCTGGGTACGGCTGTATCCCCCCAGGGACGATTCCGATGCCGCCCGGGTATCCAAATGTCGGCAATTGCTGCAACAGCCTGAACGGCTGGCAGTGCTGCGTGCGCGCCTGAGCGATCTCTCCTGGTTTATGAAGTGTCTGGCCGAGCCCATCGCCCGCAGCGCCAATGCCGAGGACGGCTGCAAGGGCCGGTTCTGGGAAGGCCGCTTCAAGGCGCAGCGGCTGTGTGATGAACGGGCGCTGCTGGCGGCCATGGCCTACGTGGACCTGAACCCGGTACGCGCCGGCATGGCCCGCGCACTGGCCACATCCGATTACACCAGCATCCAGCGGCGTCTGATCCACGTGACGCCCGACACACTGGATCGACCGCTGCGCCCGATTGCGGGAGAAGCGGCTCGCGTCCACATGGGGCTCAGCCTGCGTGCGTATGTGGGGTTGGTGGACTGGACGGGCCAGCAGATGCGGCCGGGAAAACGCGGGGCCTTGGCAAAAACACCCCGCGCGCTGGCACGTTATGAGGCTGACCCAGGCCGCTGGGCGGTAAGAGTCAAGGCCATTGGCTCGGGCTATTGGCGGATTGTGGGCAGCACCCACGACTTGATCGATGCCGCCCAGCGGTTGAACCAACGGTGGGTGAAGGGGATTGGGCTGGCGCAGGCGCTGGAGCAGGAGCAGAAGGCGATTTGAACACAGACCAGTCTGGCTGCCCGCAAGGGAGGTGGGCGCGTGGGCGATGGAAAATCGCGCCGCAGATCACGTGTGGAAGTGGCCTGCATCCGCGTGGTGAATGCTGGATTTGGAGAAGACAGGCCGGGAGTGGGGGGATTGTGGGTGTCCTTGGCTTTCCTCTTGGCTTTCCTCCTTGTCTTCATAGCCGCGTATTCACCATCGCCCTCCAATACAGGACTCAAAAGCAAGATACATCCTTGCCGGAAAGCTTAGTTTCTTGCACGCTAATCGCTGCGAATGCCAGTACACAACTGTACGGAAGCAGGAAGTCTGGGTGACCTGATTGGGTGGGCGCACGCGGGAATGACCCCGCACTCTCTCACATCGTCTGGGTCGGCTGATCCGCGCCCAGGGTGCCGGCCAGGGTGGTTTCGATCCTGCTGCGCACCGCTTCGCCCTCGGCGCTATCGGCGAACTGCACGCCGATGCCGGCGGCGCGATTGCCCTGCGCGCCGGTGGGCGTCACCCATACCACCTTGCCCGCCACCGGCAGGCGTTCGTTGGAATCGGGCAGGGTCAGCAGCAGGAATACTTCGTCGCCGATGAAGTAGCGGCGCGTGGTGGGCACGAAGATGCCGCCTTGCTTGATGTAGGGGATATACGCGCCGTACAGCGCGGTTTTGTCCTTGATCGCCAACGACAGGATGCCCTGTCGTGCGCCACCCATTGGATTGCTCATCGCCTATCCCCTGTCATTTCCTGTCGTTCCCTGAAATACCGCGCAGCAACGCCTGCAGCCGTGTGTTGCGGCCCTCAGCGCCACAGCAGCAACGCTTCCAGCACGGTCAGATCGGCCCGCACCGTGCTGCGCAACAAGTCGCGGGCGCGGTTGGCTGCATCGAAACGTGCTGCTAGCCTGCGGGTTGCGGCAGAGCCGGTCAAGCCCGCCGCCTCGTGCAGGGCACGGTCGGCCAGATGTCCCAACCGTTCGCTGGCGCGTCCATCCGCCACCCAGCGCTGTGCCAGCTCGCCGGCATCGGCCTGGCCGCGCTGCAGTGCGTCGGCATCACGGTGCACCTCCCGACGCAAGGCCAGACCGTCGCCGCTGGCCCAGGCATCGGCAAGGCCCGGGTGACCGCGTGCGGCCTCCAGCGCCTCCCGTGCCAACGTTTCCGAATGCCCGCGTTGATGCAGCCAGGCCAATGCTTCCTCGCGCGGCGGCAGTCGCAGTTCCAGGCGCTGACAGCGGCTGCGGATGGTGGCCGGCAACCGCGACGGCTGGGCTGACAACAGCCAGAGATACCGACCTGACTGCGGTTCTTCCAGGGTTTTCAGAATCGCGTTCCAGGCATGCCAGTTCACCGCATCGGCGGGCTCGACGATCACCACCTGCGCGCCGCCCAATTGCGCGGTGAGCCCCATTTTCTCGGTCAACGCACGCACCTGTTCGATCACGATTTCCGCGCGCGGCTTACCGGTTTTGCTGTTGATTTCGAAACCGAGGAAATACAGGTCGGGATGGGCACTGTGCCCCCACGGATGCGCCAGACTGCCGTCCGGACGCAGCTCGGGGGTTTCCATCTGCGCACGCACGGCGAACAGACGACAGCTTTTGCAGCTGCCGCAGGCGCTGCCATCGACCGCCGGCGCCTGGCACAGCACGCGCTGCGCCAGGGTTTCCGCCAACAGCCGTTTGCCGATGCGCGCGGGCCCGGCAATCAAGGTGGCATGACCAAAATGTCCCTGCGCCAGCGCCTCGCACGCCTGCGCACAGGCACGCTGCTGCCACGGTGCCAGCGGCGGCAGAGTGCTCATGTCTGCGCCTCCCGATAGCCGGCCAGCGCAGCGGCCGCTGCTGCTGCCACGGTGGCGGCATCCGCACCGGCATCCAGCACGTGGACGCGTTCGGGGAACTGCGCGGCACGCGCCAAAAACCCGGCGCGCACACGCTCGAAGAATTCATCGCGTTCGCGTTCGATGCGGTCGGGCACATCGCCGGCCAGCAGCTCGCGCCCGCGCGTGCGTTGCCGTGCATGCGCGACGTCGATATCCAGCAGCAGGGTGAGGCCCGGTGCGATGCCCACCACGCGGCGTTCCAGTTCGGCGATGAAGCTCATATCCATGCCGCGCGCCGCGCCCTGGTAGGCGTAGCTGGAATCGGTGAAGCGGTCGCACAGCACCCAGGCACCACGCACCAGGGCCGGCAGGATCAATTCGCGCACATGCTGGGCACGGGCGGCGAACATCAACAGCAATTCGGCCTGCGGATCCACCGGTTCGTCGCCGGCATCCAGCAGCAGGCTGCGGATGCGTTCGGCCAGCGGCGTGCCGCCCGGCTCGCGGGTGCACACCACCTCGCAACCATCAGCCAGCAACGCATCGCGCAATGCCCGCAGCACCGTGCTCTTGCCGGCGCCCTCGCCGCCTTCCAGCGTCACCAGGCGCGGTTGCGTTTGCAGGGCCGTCACTGCTTGCCCGCCTGCTGCCGGGCACGATAACGCGCCACGTAATCGCGCACGGCGACGTTGTGTTCGCCCAGGCTGGCGCTGAACACATGCCGCCCGCTGCCATCGCCCACCGCCACGAAGTACAAGGCATCGCCCGGTGCCGGGTGGGTGGCCGCGTGCAGCGCCGCCTTGCCGGGCATCGCGATGGGTGTCGGCGGCAGGCCATCACGGGTGTAGGTGTTGTAGGGCGTGTCGGTGGTCAGGTCGCTGCGCCGGATGTTGCCGGCGTAATTCGAGCCCATGCCGTAGATCACGGTGGGGTCGGTTTGCAGGCGCATGCCGGTTTTCAGCCGGCGCACGAACACGCCGGCGATGCGCGCACGCTCCTCGCCGTTGCCGGTTTCTTTTTCGATGATGGAAGCCAGCGTCAATGCCTGTTCTGGCTTGTCGAAGGGCAGGTCTTCGGCGCGGGTTTTCCATTCGGCATCCAGAGTTTTTTCCAGCGCCGCGTAGGCGCGCTGGAGAATGTCGATGTCGCTGTCGCCGCGCGTCCAGGCATAGGTTTCCGGCAGGAAGCGACCCTCGGGATGCTGGCCGGCATGGCCCAGCGCAACCATCAATTCGGCATTGCTCATGTCCGCGCTTTTTTGCAGCAGCAGCGGCAGCTTGCGCAACGCGGCGCGCAGGTCACGGATGTTCCAGCCCTCGACAATCGTGAAACTGCGGCGGATCACCTTGCCCTCGCGCATCGCCTGCAACAGACTGCGTGGGGTGATGTCCACTGGCAAGGCATATTCACCCACCTGCAATTTGCCGGCCGCGCCGGTCTGTCGGGCCAGCACCTGCCAGTACAGCACCTGGCCGGTACGGACGTGCTGCGCGCGCAATTTCTTCAGCAGCTTGCCGAGGTTGTCGCCGCGTTCCAATTGCACGCTGGCATCGGCGGCAATGCCCGTCAGCGGCGCATCGGCAAACCGCAGGTATTGCCAGCCCAGCCAGCCGACCACGGCCAGCAGGATCACCAGCAACACCAGTACGAAGCGTTTCATGCCGACACCACGGCGTCTTGGAACATCGGATAGGTCATCGCCAAACGGGCCTGCAAGTCGGTGATTGCCGGATGCGCCGTCCAGGTGCGCGTGCCCAGCGTGGAAACCGGCAGGATACCGCGCACGGCATTGCACAGTGCCAGTGCGTCGGAAGATTCGACATCCTCCAGCGACACCTCGGCAATCGTCACCCAATCCTGCGCCAGCAGCCGGCCACGCAGCACGCCGGCCACGCCGCAACGCTGCACCGATGGCGTCAGCCAGCGGCCTTCACGAAAAACCAATAGATTGGCGGCGGTGGCGCTGACCACACGGCCGTCGCCATCTTGCATCAGGCCTTCATCGCCGCCGGCCAGCACCACTTCACGCCGCGCCAGCACCTGCTCCAGCCGGTTGCAATGTTTGATGCCGGCCAGTGCCGGCTGGATCGCCAGCCGCGTTTGGCATACCTGTAGATGCAACCCCGTGCGTGCCGCAGGCGGCAGCGGGTGCAAGCCCAATTGCCACACCGGCAACGCATCAACCGGAGGCGCATAACCGCGCCCACCATCGCCACGGGTGAGCAGCAGTTTCAACACACCGGCATCACAGCCCGCGATGTGTGCGTTGATTTGGGTTTCGATGAAGGCCACATCCGGCAATGCAATCCCCAGCCGCTGCGCACCTGCACGCAACCGCGCCAGATGCTGCGGCCACAGCGGCACGCAGCCTTGGTGCACGCGCAGGGTTTCGAACAGGCCATCGCCGTAGTGCAGGCCGCGATTGGATGCGGCAATGCCACCCACACGTTCGCAACCAAGGTAGGAAGCGGACATCATGGGGTTCGGCTCACCAAGCGAGTATCGGGGAGCGACTGAGCCGAACCCCATGATGTCCGCATGCGATGACGACCTCTGCGCAACGTCCGACCCATCATTCAACCCCCAATGCCCGCAACATCCCGCGTGCCTTGGCGCGGGTTTCCTCCAGCTCATGCTGCGGATCGGAATCGATCACGATGCCGGCACCGGTGCGGAAGCGCAGGGTGTCGCCCTCCACCTCGGCACTGCGGATCAGGATGTTCAGATCCATGTCGCCATCGTGCCCCAGCCAGCCCATCGCGCCGGTGTAAGCACCGCGCCCGATGCCTTCCAGTTCGGCAATGATCTGCATGCAGCGCACCTTCGGGCAACCGGTGATGGTGCCGCCGGGGAACAGCGCGGCAATCGCTTGGCCGGGTGTCACGCCATCGCGCAGGCGACCACGCACGTTGCTGACGATGTGATGCACGTGGGCATAGCTTTCCACCACCATCAATTCATCGACGCACACGCTGCCGGCGGCGCAGACACGCCCGAGGTCGTTGCGTTCCAGGTCGATCAGCATCACGTGTTCGGCGCGTTCCTTCGGGTGCCCCACCAGTTCGCGGATGCGCGCGGCATCGTCATCGCCGGTGAAGCGCGGCCGAGTACCGGCGATCGGACGCGTTTCGGCCACGCCATCATTGACCGACAGCAGTCGTTCCGGCGAGGCACTGACCACGCTGCCCCACGGGCTGCGGAAGATCCCGGCGAACGGCGCGGGGTTGTGCGCGCGCAGGCGCAGGAACAGCGCGGCCGGATCGAGCGCACCGTCGAACGTCGCCAGCCAGCCGCGCGAGAGGTTGACCTGGAACACGTCGCCTGCCGCCAGGTAATCCAATGCCTTTGCAACCGCCGCCAGATAACGTTGCGGCGGGTCTTCGGCAACCGCGGACGGTTGCCGCCACGCGGCCGGCGGCGGCAGCGCGCGCGCGCGGGCCATGTCGGCTTCGATCCGTGCACGCCATGCCCCTTCACCGCTGGCGGCCATGATGCGCAGCGCGCCAGTGGCGCGGTCGCGCTGCACCACCGCCGGGCAGCGCAGCGCGATGGCGACGGGCAGGCCGCCATCCGCCTGCGGCAGCGCCAGCACCGTCTCCACCTGCGCCACCAGTTCATAGCCCAGCAACAACGCCCAGCCACCGGCCAGCGAAAGGCCGGCATCCGTCGCGGCGGCCTGCCAGTGCCGGTCGAGTACGTCAAGAAAACCGCCCTCCAGCGCCTCGCCGGACAGCGTGCGCACCACGCCATCGCGGTGCAGGGCGAAGCCTTCGCCAGCGTGTGCCAGCAGTAAATCGCGTGCGCCCAAGGTGCCACCACTGCTGGATTCCAGCAACACGGGGTAGCGCTCCGGGTCGAGCCGATGCAGGGCGAGCAGGTCGAGGTTGGCGGACAGGGATTGTTCGATCATTGTTGAAGTGCACCCCACCTCATCCGCCATCCGCCCTCATCCGCCCTTCGGGCACCTTCCCCCGGAGGGAGAAGGAAAATCAGATCCGCTTGAACACCAGCGTGCCGTTGGTGCCGCCGAAGCCGAAGCCGTTGGACACCGCCACGTCGATCTTCGCCTCGCGCGCCACGTTCGGCACGTAGTCCAGGTCACAGCCTTCGCCCGGATTTTCCAGGTTGATGGTGGGCGGGATGATGCCGGTCTGCAGCGCCTTGATCGAATAAATCGCCTCCACCCCGCCGGCCGCGCCCAGCAGGTGGCCGGTCATCGACTTGGTGGAGCTGACCATCGTCTTGTACGCATGCTCGCCCAGCGCGCGCTTGATCGCCAGCGTTTCGGCCAGGTCGCCCAGCGGCGTGCTGGTGCCATGTGCGTTGAGGTAGCCCACGTCTTCGGGGTTGATGCCGGCATCGGCGAACGCCATCGCCATGCAGCGCGCCGGACCTTCGCCGTTCTCGCTGGGCGCGGTCATGTGGAAGGCGTCCGACGTTGCACCGAAGCCGGCCAGCTCGCAGTAGATGCGCGCGCCGCGGGCCTTGGCGTGTTCGTATTCCTCCAGCACCAGAATGCCGGCACCGTCGCCCAGCACGAAGCCGTCGCGCCCGGCGTCCCACGGCCGCGAGGCGCGGGCGGGATCGTCGTTGCGGGTGCTCATCGCCTTCATCGCGCAGAAACCGCCCATCGCGGTGGGCGAACTGCCGCGCTCGGCGCCACCGGCGAACATCACGTCGGCATCGCCGTACTGGATCATCCGCATCGCCATGCCGATGCTGTGGTTGGATGTTGCGCAGGCGGAGACCGCAGAGAACGTCGGCCCCTTGATCCCGATCGCCAGCGACAACTGGCCCGGCATCATGTTGATGATGGTGGAAGGAATGTAGAACGGGCTGATCTTGCGCACCCCGCCTTCATGCAGCTTCACCGCCGTCTCCTCGATGCCCCAGATCCCGCCGATGCCGGCACCGACCAGCGCGCCGATGCGCGTCGCGTTGGCTTCGGTCACGTCCAGCCCGGCATCGTCCTTCGCCATCAGCGCAGCGGCCATGCCGTAGTGGATGAAGTGGTCCATCTTCTTCGCATCTTTCGGGTTCACCCAGCGGGTGACATCGAAATCGCGGATCTCGCCGGCGATGCGGGTGGGATAGGTGCCGGCATCGAAGCCCTCCACCAAGCCAATCCCCGAGCGGCCATTGCAGATGCCGTCCCAGTTGCTGGCCAGATCCAGCCCCAACGGCGAAACGATGCCCATCCCGGTGACCACGACGCGACGCTTGCCCATCTTCCACTCCTTGCAGACAACCAGTGCCTTCTCGAAAACACGGAAGGCCGCAAACGCGGCCCCCGGGGTACTGCAACGCGGGACGCCGGCTTACGCCTTGACGTGCGCCTTGATGTAGTCGATCGCCGCCTGCACGGTGCTGATCTTCTCGGCGTCTTCGTCCGGGATTTCGCACTCGAACTCTTCTTCCAGCGCCATCACCAGCTCCACGGTGTCGAGCGAGTCCGCGCCCAGGTCGTCCACGAACGACGCGCTGGTGGTGACGTCTTCTTCCTTGACGCCCAGTTGTTCGACGACGATCTTCTTGACGCGCTCTTCAATGCTGCTCATGTTTCGATGCTCCTCGTGGGGCGGGTTAGGCCGTAATTGCGTAGTTTAAGGGAAAACCGGAGGGTGCGTCGCCGGTGGAAACGGGACAGGCAGCACCGCTCACGGCATGTACATGCCACCGTTGACGTGCAGGGTTTCGCCGGTGATGTAGCTGGCCGACGGGCCGGCCAGGAACGCCACCGCATGGGCAATGTCGGCAGGTTCGCCCAGGCGGCCCAGTGCGATCTGACCCAGCATCGCCGCCTTCGCGGCTTCCGGCAGGTCGGCGGTCATGTCGGTGGCGATGAAGCCGGGGGCCACGACATTGACGGTGATCCCGCGCGAACCGATTTCCTTCGCCAGCGACTTGCTGAACGCGATGATGCCGGCCTTGGCCGCCGCGTAATTGGCCTGACCGGCGTTGCCGGTGACGCCGATCACCGAAGCGATGTTGATGATGCGGCCACGGCGCGCTTTCATCATCCCGCGCAGCACCGCCTTCGAGGCGCGGTACACGCTGGTGAGATTGGTATCGAGAATGACCTGCCAGTCCTCGTCCTTCATCCGCATCAACAAGTTGTCGCGGGTGATGCCGGCATTGTTGACCAGGATGGAGACCGCGCCGAACTCGCTGGACACCGCATCCACCAGCGCCTCGATGGCGCCGGCTTCGTTGACGTTGAGGCGGCGGCCGTGGCCACCGGTGGCGGCCATGCGCTCGCCGATGGCCTGTGCACCGGCATCCGATGTGGCGGTGCCGATCACGGTGGCACCCAGCGTGGCCAGTTCATCCGCGATCGCGGCACCGATCCCGCGCGATGCGCCGGTGACCAGCGCGATTTCGCCTTGCAAGGGTTTTTCGCTCACGTCCATTCCTCGATGGCGGCGGCAAAATCCGCCGGCGTGCCCAACGCGCGCGCGTCGAGCGATTTGTCGATGCGCTTGACCAACCCGGCCAGCACTTTGCCCGGGCCGCATTCGCCGATCCGCACGACGCCGCGTGCGGCCAGCGCCTGCACGCAGCCGCTCCACTGCACCGGCAGGTAGAGCTGGCGCACCAGCGCGTCGCGGATGGCGTCGACGCTGTCGTGCGCGCGCGCGTCCACGTTCTGCACCACCGGCAGCGCCGGCAACTTCCATTCCAGCCCGGCCATGGTGTGTGCCAGCCGGTTGGCCGCTTCGCGCATCATCGGTGTGTGCGACGGCACGCTGACCGCCAGCTTCACCGCCTTGCGCACACCCTTTTCCTGCAGCAGTGCCAGCGCGCGATCCACCGCCGCAGCGTCGCCGCCGATCACGATCTGGCCGGGCGAGTTGTAGTTGGCCGGCACCACCACGGCGGCATCGGAGGCTTCGCGGCACACGGCTTCCACCAGTGCATCGTCGGCACCCAGCACCGCCGCCATCGCGCCGGTACCTGCCGGCGCGGCGTCCTGCATCAGCTGGCCGCGGATGCGCACCAGATGCGCGCCATCGCGCAGCGACAGCGCGCCGGCCGCGACCAGCGCGGTGTATTCGCCCAAGCTGTGGCCGGCCAGCACCACCGGCTGCGCGCCGCCCTGCTCGTGCCACAGCCGCCACACCGCCACCCCCGCCGCCAGCACCGCCGGCTGGGTGTATTCGGTGCGATTGAGCATTTCCTCGGGACCGCCCTGCGACAGCGCCCACAGATCCACGCCGGCACCATCCGACGCCTCTTCGAACGCGGCCTTGACCGACGGATGCAGCTCCGACAACTCGGCCAGCATGCCGATCGACTGCGAGCCCTGGCCAGGGAACACCAGGGCCAGGGACGATGAAACCTGCGCTGCGTTCACGCGTTACCCGCTCCGATCAACGACCAGCAAAAATGGCCGGACATGATACGAGTATTTGCTCTATCCCGTCTGTACCTGCGCGTATGGACGGACGCGGCATCAATACCGCAGCAACACCGAACCCCAGGCGAAGCCGCCGCCAAAGGCTTCCAGCAGCAACAACTGGCCGTGCTGCACCTTGCCCGACCGCACCGCTTCGTCCAGTGCCAGCGGCACCGAGCCGGAGGATGTGTTGCCGTGCCGATCGACGGTGACGATCACCCGCTCCATCGGCATGTCCAACCGCCTGGCGGTGGCTTCGATGATGCGCAGGTTGGCCTGGTGCGGCACCAGCCAATCCAGCGCGGACTTGTCCAGGCCGTTGGCCACCAGCGCTTCGTCCACGACCGAATCCAGCGCCTTCACCGCATACTTGAACACGTCGTTGCCGGCCATCTGCACCCGCACGCCGGCATTGTGCTCGTCCACCTTGAAGCCGGCAGACACGCCCACCGGGTTCCACAGCAGATCCTTCTTGCCGCCATCGGCGTGCATATGGGTACTGAGGATGCCGGTCTCGTGATCGGCCTTGAGCACCACCGCGCCGGCGCCATCACCGAACAGCACGCAGGTATTGCGGTCGTTCCAGTCCAGCATCCGGGTCAGGGTTTCCGCACCCACCACCAGCACGGTGCCGGCCGCGCCACTGCGGATGAACTTGTCGGCCACCGTCAGCGCGTAGATGAAGCCCGAGCAGGCGGCATTGACGTCGAACGCCATGCACCCTGCCACGCCCAGCTTGTGCTGGAGGATGGTGGCGGTGGACGGGAAGATCAGGTCAGGCGTGGTGGTACCGACCACGATCAGGTCGATGTCCTCGGCGGCAACGCCTGCCGCCTCCAGCGCACGCAACGAGGCTTGCAGGGCCAGGTCGGACGTCAGCTCCCCTTCCGCCGCGATATGCCGCTGGCGGATGCCGGTGCGGCTGGTGATCCACTCGTCGCTGGTCTCCACGCCGCGTTTGACCAGATCGTCATTGCTCAACACTTGCTGCGGCAGGTAGCTGCCGGTGCCGGCGATGCGGGCGAAGACGGGGTTGCTGGTGTGACTCATCTGACTGTGAACTCCCTGAGCAATCGAACAAGACTAGCCGATACCGCCCGGGATCCGGGTCACGGCGACACGCCGTCCTTGTCCTGCAGCGAAAAACGATACGCACAAAAACGCCAACGGCCGCGCTGTTCGGCGCGGCCTGGCGTCATCCAACTCGTGTTGCAGCAGTGTGCAGCGACGCGATCATGCACGGATGCGACCGCGGGCCAACGGCTGGAAATTATTCTTCGTCGGCAACCTGCGTCTTCGGCGCAATGACCTGCTTGCCGCGGTAGTAGCCGTCGGCGGTCACGTGGTGACGCAGGTGGGTTTCGCCGCTGGTCGGGTCGGTGGCCAGCTGCTTGGCGGACAGGGCGTCATGCGCACGACGCATGCCACGACGGGACGGGGAAACGCGGGACTTCTGAACGGCCATGGGAACAACTCCAAAAATTGTTGCAAATCAAATCATTGCGATGACACACAGCGCGACATTGTCGCACTTATTCTTTCTTCAGGCCCGCCAGCGCCGCAAACGGGCTGGCCTTGGCCACCTCCTCCACGGTAGGCGCGAATTCACGCTCCACCACTTCGGCCGCTGGCGACACCGGTACCACCGGCAACGCCAGGATCAACTCGTCTTCGACCAGCTCGGCTGGCCGCAGCATGCCGTCCGCCGGCACCTGCAAGGCTTCGTACTCGGCCGGCAGAGCGGACTCTTCGGCCTCGTCGCGGATCAGCCCCAGCCGTTGCTGCAACCGCACCGGCAACAGAAACCGCTGCAGGCTGCGCTGACAGATCAGCGGCAACTCGGCCTCGATCCGCAACTCGGCAAACGGCAGCTTCAACGCATCGACACCGAATGCCAGCGTGTAGCGGACATCGCCGTCATCATCCGCCAGGCTGCCACGCAACCGGGCCATCGCCTGCAACGGGATGCGCCCCTCGAACTCGCGCGCCGCCGCAACCATGCGCCAGGCATCCAAGAGTTCCGGAACCCGGCTGAACGACTGGCTGGACATAAGGCGCGCAATCGTACGCAGTCCCCCGCCCGCTGTCAAATCCGGGGCCGGCCCGGGCCGCCGCCGGCGCAGCCGATTTGCGATGCCCTGCCGCCTCGCTCAGACTGCAGGCATGTCCGGACTGATCCTTCCCGTCGTTGCCCTGCTTGCCGGCGCCGGCCTGCTGCTGGTGCTGCATCTGCTGGGCCGCTACCGCCTGCGCCAGCACGCCATCGGCCAGGTGCTGGATGCCGCCGACGCCCTCGAGGCGCGGCTGCGTACGGCCCGTGGCGAGATCGAGGCGATTGCCGGCGATCAGGTGAACCCGGTGCGCGCCGCCATGCAGGATTTGCTGCAGCAGCGCCTGTGGTTGCAGGACAACGCCCAGCGCGCCAGCCTTCCGCAATTGGCGAATGTCCACCAGACCCTGGATCGCGCCCGCGCGCAGTTGGATCAGCAATTGCAGCGCATCGCGCAAGCCCGCGGCGAAGAATGATGCGCGTGCCCCGTCTGCTGCTGGCGTCGACCTCGCGCTATCGCCGCGAACTGCTGCAACGGCTGCGCCTGCCGTTCGATGTGGCCCGGCCGGAGGTGGATGAAACCGCGCTGCCGGGAGAACCCCCGGATGCACTGGCGGTGCGGCTGGCGCGGGCCAAGGCACAGGCGGTGGCGGGCCGGCAAACCGATGACTGCTGGGTACTGGGCTCCGATCAGGTTGCCGAATGCGAGGGGCAGGCGTTGGGAAAACCCGGCGGGCGCGCGGCTGCCATCTCCCAGCTGACCGCGATGTCGGGGCGTTGCGTGCGCTTTCACACGGCTGTATGTCTGGCCCATCCCGACGGCCGCAGCCTGTGTGCGCACGACATCACGCATGTGCAGGTGCGCGCACTGGAAACCCGTGAAATCGTCCGTTACGTGGATGCCGAACAACCATACGATTGCGCCGGCAGTTTCAAATCCGAGGGCTTCGGGATCTGCCTGTTCGAGGCGATCGACAACCGTGACCCGACCGCCCTGGTCGGGCTTCCCCTGATCGCCTGCGCACGCTTGCTGCGGCAGGCCGGTTTCAGTCTGCCGTAACCACGCCCGGCAGCGCGAACAGCCAATACTGCTTGGTTCCGCCATCGGCCTGCACCACCTGCGGCGGCGGCAACGGCCCCAGCTGGGCACGCAATCGGCGCAGATAAGCGTGGTCGTCATCGAAGCCCGCATGGGAAGGGCTGGCCACCACCAGCAGCGGGGCCGGCCCAAGCCCGGCGCGCGAAGTCTGCAGCAACTGCCACAACGCCAACTGCGCCGTTCGGCCATGCCGGTCGTTGTTCGGATGCGCCAGCACCGGCAGCCCGGCATCCCCGATGGCAAACCCCAGCTCGGCACCGATCTTGAAATCCCCCGCCACCACGCGCGTCTCGGCGGGCATCCGCTGGCGCTGCTGCGTCACGGCCTCTGCCAGCGTGTCCCAACCGGCAAAGCCACCGGTCTGGGCACCGGCCAGCGCCATTTGCGTGCGCCACGCCGGCACGCTGGTGATGACGAAAAACCCCAGGGTCAACCCCAGCCCGAGCGCCAGTGTTGCCCAGGTGGCACGCCGCAGCCCGGTGGAGACCTCCAGCAGCAGACCCGCCGTCAACGGCAGCAGGGCCACGAAGCCCGGCAGCGGCCAGTGAAAGCTCACCCGCTGCTGATCGGCAAAAAATCCCAGCAGCAGGAAACCCAGCACGATCAATGCCCCATTGCGGGCCAGATAGCGCAATTCCGGGCGCGCCGCATGCCAGGCCGGCCGGGTCGCCCGCCACATCACCCACAACAACACCGGCGTGGCGGGCAGCAATTGGATCAGGCCAAGTTCAAGCCCCACCCAGCTGAACGTCCACGGGTGCCGATCCAGCAACTGGAAACGCAGCCCGGCATCGGCGTTGTGCAGGTTCCAGAGCAGCAATGGCAGCCATGCCAGCGCCCCCACTCCAATCGCCCACCAGACGCGTGGCGTACGCAGCACCCGGCGTCCCTCCGGCAACGACACCAACACCCCCAGACCCACCGCGATCACGGCTGCGAACCGGTAATGGCTCAGCCCACCCAGCACCAACCCCAGTGCCAGCCCGCTTGCGGCCATGCCATCGACCGCCCGCAACAGGCGCAATCCCGCATCCAGACACAGCACGCTGGCCAGCAGCAAGGGCACATCCGGCAGCGCCATCACCCCCAGACTGCCCGCCAGCGGCAACAGCAGGCACAGGCTGCCGGCCTGCCAGCCCACCCGCGCCCCCAGTGCCCGCGTGCCCATGCCCACCACCAGCCACGGCACCAGCGCCGCCAGCAGCAGGAACGGCAGCCGCAGCGCCAGCAGGCTGCCGGGTGCCAGCAACCCACCCAATCGGCTCAGCCATGCAGTCAGGCCCGGCAGGTCCGAATAGGCCCAGCCCAAATGCCGGCCTTCCTGCCAGTAGAACGCCTCATCGACGAACAGCGGCAAGTGCGCGGCCAGCACGGCTTTCAGCAACAGCAAGACCAGCCACAGCGCGATGAACGCGCGTCTTGCCATGTCCACCTGCTGCCGTTCCCGCATCCGCATTCCGCCCCGCTACACTGCGTTGAAACACACCGAGGCCTCCATGTCCGCCACCTCGAGCTCCGGCACGATGCTACCCGATGCACTCATCACCGCTCTGCGCGAGGCGCAGGAACAGGTCAACGGCCTGGTACTGGGCAAGCCGCAACAGGTGCGGCTGGCGTTCGTGGCGCTGCTGGCCGGTGGGCACCTGCTGATCGAGGATCTTCCCGGCCTCGGCAAGACCACGCTGGCCCACGCGCTGGCCGCGACGCTGGGGCTGGGGTTCTCGCGGGTGCAGTTCACCTCCGACCTGCTGCCCGCCGACATCCTGGGCGTTTCCGTGTTCGCCGCACAGACCCGGCAGTTCGAATTCCATCCGGGCCCGATCTTCACCCACGTGCTGCTGGCCGACGAGATCAATCGCGCACCGCCGCGTACCCAAAGCGCGCTGCTGGAAGCGATGGCCGAACACCAGGTCACCGTGGACGGCCAGACCCGCGCCCTGCCCGACCCGTTCCTGGTGATCGCCACCCAGAACCCGGTGGATCTGTCCGGCACCTACCCGCTGCCGGATTCGCAACTGGATCGCTTCCTGCTGCGGCTCAGCCTGGGCTACCCCGACGATGCCGCCGAACGCGCCCTGCTGGCCGGACGCGACCGCCGCGAACTGATCGCCACCATCGCGCCGGTACTCGACGCCCGGCGCATCCTGGCGTTGCGTCAGGACGTGCAGGCGGTGACCGCCAGCGATGCCCTGCTGGATTACCTGCAGGCCCTGATTGCACGCAGCCGCAAGCATCCCGGCGTGCGGGTCGGGCTGTCGCCGCGTGCGGGGCTGGCCTTGCTGCGGGCCGCGCGCGCCCACGCCCTGCTGCTGGGGCGCCGGCATGTGCTGCCGGAGGATGTGCAGGCGCTGTTCCCGGCGGTAACCGAACATCGTCTGGTGGCCGACGCCGATGTCGCCCCCACCACGCTGGCCAAGCAGATCCTGCACGCGGTTGCGGTGGACTGAGCGTGCTGGCGGAACTGCGCCAGCGCATGCAGGCGTGGATGCGTCCACGCGCACCCGAAACCCTGCCGGTGGTGCTGGATCGACACCGCATCTACGTCCTGCCCACCGGCACCGGGCTGTTCTTCGCCCTGCTGCTGGGCACCATGCTGCTGGGCGCACTCAACTTCAACAACAACCCGGCCCTGCTGCTGGCCCTGCTGCTGGCAGGGGCCACCCTGGCCAGCCTGATCGCCGCGCACCTGCAGCTGTCGGGCGTGCGCATGGACACCGTGGCGGCCGAACCGGTGCTGGCTGGCGAAACCCTGCAGCTGCGGATCGCACTGACGGCCAGCGACGCCCGCCAGCGTCGCGGCTTGCGGCTGGCGGTGCCCGGTGCCACCGCGCACACCCGGCTGGATCAGCAGGGCGGCACCGTCCTGCTGGCACTGGCTACCGCCCGCCGCGGGCTGTTGCCGCTGCCGCGGATCGAATTGCGCAGCGTCCAGCCGCTGGGGCTGGCCCGCGCCTGGAGTCATGTCTGGCCGGCGCAATCGGTGTTGGTGTACCCGGGCATGGAACATCAGGCCCCGCCGCTGCCGTCGGCAACCGGTGGCCACGGCCATCCGCAGCTGGCGCGCAGCGGCGAGGATCCCCACCACCTGCGCAGCTACCGGCCTGGCGACCCGCCCCGCACGGTAGCCTGGAAGGCGTCCGCCCGGCGCGACGAGTTGCTGGTACGTGAATTCGAATTGCCGCGCGGCGGCGAGCTGACGCTGGATTGGCAGCACACTCAGGGCCTGCCGTACGAACAGCGCATCCGGCGGCTGGCGCGCTGGGTGGATGACGCCGAGCGCGCCGGCCGGCGTTATGCGCTGGCCTTGCCCGCTCTGCCCACGATTCCGTTCGGCAATGGCGCGCCGCATCGCCACCGCTGCCTGCGCGCACTGGCCCTGCTGCCAGAGGAAGGCCGGCGTGGCTGATCGCACACCGTCCCCGTCGATGACGCCCACCGCGCGCGGCCAGGTGTTGCTGGCCGCCGCCGCCTGCCTGTTGCCGTTGTTGCTGCAACTGCCGCTGGCGCTGGGGCTGGGCTTCGGCGCGGGGGCGCTGGTGGTGGGCGCCGCCTCTTGGCGCAAGCCACTGCCGTTTTTGCTGCGCCTGTTGCTGGGGCTGTGCGGGCTGGCGGCGGTGCTGGCAGTCGCCCCCGGCATCGGTCGCGACAGTGCCTGCGCGGTGCTGGCCGCAATGCTGGCGCTGAAGCCGGCGGAAACCACCAGCTTGCGCGATGGCCGCAGCCTGGTCGGATTTGGCTTGTTCGGGCCGTTTGCCACCTTCCTGCTGGATCAAGGCCCGCTCAGCCTGCTGCTGGCGCTGGCCGCCGTGCTGCTGGCCTTGCTGGCACTGCAACGGCTGGCGATCGAGGAAAGCGAAGGCGTCGGCAGCGCGGGGGAGACACTTTGGCAACGCGCGGCGCTGGCGGACGTGCTGCGTCTGTTTGCCATCGGCATGCCGCTGGCGCTGGCGGCGTTCTGGCTGTTTCCGCGGCTGCCCACGCCGCTGTGGGGCCTGCCTGAACGCAGCATCGCCACCCCCGGCCTGTCCGACAGCATGACCCCGGGCGGCATGTTCGACTTGCTGCTGGACGACAGCCCGGCCGCGCGCGTGCAATTTTTCGGTGCCACTCCGCGCCCCGACCAGCTGTACTGGCGTGGCCCGGTGCTGTGGGATTTCGATGGCCGCAGCTGGCATCAAGCGCAGGCTCTGCAGGCGTACACCCCGGCCCCGATGCAAGCGGCAGGCCCGGGCTGGGACTACCAGATCGAACTGGAACCAAGCGAAAACCGGCAACTGGTGGCGCTGGATCTGCCCACGCAGCTGCCAGCAGGCGCACGCATCAGCCTGGATTACACGCCCTGGGCCGATACCCCGCAATACGGCGTCTCGCGCTGGCGGATGCACTCGGCCCCCGCAGCGGCACTGGAGCCGGTGTTGCCCGCCCCGCTGCGCGCCCGCGCGCTGGCGTTGCCCGTCGGCTACAACCCGCGCACGCTGGCGCTGGGCCGGCAGTGGCGACGCGAGGCGGGCGTGGATCCGCAGGGCCGCAGCGACACCGCCATCGCCGATCGTGCGCTGGCGATGATCCGTCGCGAATTCACCTACACCCTCACCGTGCCGCTGGCCGGCCGCAACGAAATCGACGATTTCCTGTTCGATCGCAAACAGGGCTACTGCGAACATTTCAGTTCGTCATTCGTGGTCTTGATGCGCGCGGCCGGCATCCCCGCGCGGGTGGTCACCGGCTACAGCGGCGGCTACCGCAACCCGATCGGCGGCTATTGGCTGGTGCGCAAATCCGATGCCCATGCCTGGAGTGAAATCTGGTTGCCGACGCGAGGCTGGATCCGCGTGGATCCCACCGCCGCGGTCGCCCCCGAACGCATCCGCGACACGCTGGCCGACCGGCGCCCCGGCCAGATCGGCGGCTTCACCGGACTGGTGGGCGTATTCAACGCCGCCGACTGGATGCGTCGCGGCTGGAACGATTTCGTGCTGGGCTTCAACGCCCAGCGCCAGCGCGACCTGCTCAAGCCGCTGGGCATCGACAGCCTGCAGCCGCGCGATCTGGTGATCGTGTTCACCCTGATCGCCGGCCTGGCCCTGCTGTGGATGCAATGGCTGATCGCCCGTGGCGAACGCCAGCGCGACCCGCTGCTGCGCGCCTGGCATGCACTGGAGGCGCGCTACCGCAAACTCGGGCGCGGCCGCCCGCCGCATGAACCGGCGCAAGTCTGGGCCGCGCGCGTGGCGGCCGACACCCCGCAAGCCGGTGAACATCTGGCGCAACTGGCACGCCGCGTGTCCGACGTGCGCTACGGCGGGACGAAGGATCCGGCGCTGGCGCAGGCACTGCGCAGGCACCGGCCCTGACACCAAACCCGCTGACACCAAACCCGCACGCTCAGGGCGTGCCGAACCGTCCCAGCGGCGCGCCGGCCAGCAAGTGCAGGTGGATCTGGAACACGGTCTGGCCGCCATCACCGTTGCAGTTCATCACGATGCGGTAGCCGTCTTCGGCAAACCCCTGCGCCTTGGCATAACGTGCGGCGGCGGTGGCCAGCCGGCCAACCACCACGGCGGCATCCTCCGGCACGTCGTTGAGGGTGGCGAAATCCTGCTTCGGCACAAACAGCACGTGCACCGGCGCCTGCGGCGCGATGTCGCGGAACGCGAACAGATGCGCGTCCTCGTACACGATGTCGGCGGGGATTTCGCGCCGCAGGATCTTGTGGAAAATCGTCTCGCTCATCGGGATGTCTCCGTGGGAATTTCGCTGCGGCTGCCGAACGCGTGCAGCAAGGTGCCGCGATCCACGTATTCCAGCTCGCCGCCCAGCGGCACGCCGTGCGCCAGCCGGCTGGGCTGCACGCCGCGCGCGCGCGCCAGTTGCGCCAGATAGTGGGCGGTGGCCTCGCCTTCCACGGTGGGGTTGGTGGCCACGATCAGTTCACGCACCTCGCCTTCCTCCAGCCGCTGCGCCAGCAGGTCCAGCCCCAGCTCGCGCGGGCCGATGCCATCCAGCGGGCTCAGCCGGCCCTGCAGCACGAAATACAGGCCGCGGAAACCGGTGGCCTGCTCGATGGCCAGCCGATCCGCCGGGGTTTCCACCACGCACAGCAGCTGCGCGTCGCGCGCGCTGCTGGCGCAGACGGGACAGATTTCGGTCTCGCTGAAATCGCGGCAGCGGCCGCAGTGGCGGATCCGCTCCATTGCCTCGGCCAGCGTCACAGACAGCCGGCGGCCGCCGTCGCGCTGGCGCTCCAGCAGGTGGTAGGCCATCCGCTGCGCGGATTTCTGGCCTACGCCCGGCAGCACGCGCAGCGCGTCGATGAGTTGGTCGAGGAGAGAGGCGCTCATGTGTCCTGAAGCCTGGTTGCGTGGTTGCGCGCATGGATGTGCGCACGCGGCGCACGCAGGGCGACGCGCAAGCGGGCGAAAACCGCGTTTTCCGCCCGCGTTGCGAATGCGGCGGCAGGATGCCCCGTCATTCGCAATATCAGAACGGCAGCTTCATGCCCGGCGGCAGCGGCATGCCGGCGGTGGCAGCCGCCATCTTTTCCTGCGAGGCGGCGTTGATCTTGTTGACCGCATCGTTGAAGGCGGCGGCGATCAGGTCTTCGGCCATTTCCGGGTCGCCGAACACGGTGGGGTCGATGCGCACCTTGCGGCAGTCCATGCGCCCGCCCAGGGTCACGCTGACCATGCCACCGCCGGCGCTGCCGGTGGCTTCCAGCGCCGCCACTTCTTCCTGCGCGCGCTGCACGTTTTCCTGCATCTTCTGCGCCTGCTGCATCAGCTGGGCAATGTTTCCACGCATGTCGTTCTTCCGTTGTTGCGATGTGGGGAAAACTCAATTGTCGCCAAGCGGGCGGACGGAATCCGGCACGATCTGTGCGCCGTGCTGCTGCATCAGCCGCTGGATGCCGGGGTCGGCGGCGAACCCGGTTTCGGCTTCGCTCTGGCGCACGTCGCGCGCGCGCGCATTGCGTTCGCTGGCGGTCTCGCCACGTGCTGCGCCGATGTCGAACTGCACCCGCACATCGCCCCCCAGTTGCGTGCCCAGGGCACCTTCCAACTGCAAGACCAGGCCCGGTGATTTCAGATGCTCCTGCTCGGCGGTCAGCGACAGGCGCAGCACGCCATCGGCATGCGCCACGAAACAGGCATGCTCGGCCAGCAGCTTGGCCGGCCCACGCAAACCGCAGTTGGCCACCAGTGCCAACCAATGCTCGCCATCGGTCACCAGCAAGGCGCTGGCGGCTTGCCGTGAAGGCTCCATCACCGGTGCCGGGGCGGCGGCTTTTGCGGGCTCTGCGCGGGCGATCCGTTCTGCCGGTGCAGGCGGCACTGCGGCCACGTCAGGCCTCGCTGCCGGTATCGCAACGGTTGCGGGGGCAGGCATTTCTGCCAATGCCGCGCGCGCGCGCGCGGCTGCGTCGGAGCGCACCTGCGCGGAAGCCGGCACGGCGGCCCGCGCCACCGGGGCATCAGCTGCCAGCACGGCTTGCGCTTCCGGCCGGAACGCCAACATCCGCAGCAAGGTCATTTCAAATCCGCTGCGCGGGCTGGGCGCATAGCCCAGATCGCGACGGCCATGCAAGGCCATCTGGTACCACAGTTGCACTTGCTCCGGTCGCAACTGCGCGGCCAGCCCGGCCACATCGATGGCATCGCTGCCGACATCGACGCCGGGCACCAGTTGCTTGACCTGGATGCGATGCAAGGCCTGCGCGAACGCATCCAGAATGCTGGCCCAGTCGGGCGAAAAATCCGCCAGTTGCGCCGCTTCATCCATCATGCGGGCGCCATCACCGTCGGCCAGGGCCGCCAGCAACGCCTGCACGCGGGTACGATCCACCGTACCCAGCATCGCCGCCACCGTGGCGCCATCGAGCTTGCCGCCGGCATAGGCGATGGCTTGATCCAGCAAGGACAAACCATCGCGCAGGCTGCCATCGGCCGCACGCGCCAGTTGCGCCACGGCAGCGGCATCGCGCTCGATGCCTTCGGCGGTCAGGATCTTCTCGATCTGGCCGCGAATCTGGTCTTCGTCCAGCCGCTTCAAGTTGAACTGCAGGCAGCGACTGAGCACCGTCACCAGCAGCTTTTCCGGATCGGTGGTGGCAAACAGGAACTTGACGTGTTCCGGCGGCTCTTCCAGTGTCTTCAGCAGCGCGTTGAACGCGGCCTTCGACAACATGTGCACTTCGTCGATCAGATAGACCTTGTACTTGCCGCGCGAGGGCATGTACTGCGCGTTCTCGATCAACTCGCGGACGTTGTCCACGCCGGTATTGCTGGCCGCGTCGATCTCCAGCAGGTCGATGTAGCGGCCGGCATCGATCGCCAGACAGGTTTCGCATTCGCCGCACGGATCCGACGAGGTGCCGCGCTCGCAGTTCAACGACTTGGCGAAGATCCGGGCAATGGTGGTCTTGCCCACCCCGCGGGTCCCGGTGAACAGGAAAGCGTGATGCACACGGCCGGTTTCCAGCGCATTGGTCAGCGCGCGCACCACGTGCTCCTGGCCGACCAGTTCGGCGAAACGCTTGGGGCGCCACTTGCGGGCAAGCACGAGGTAGGACATGCCCGTATTCTGGCACGGCCCGCCAGCCCTCGCGGCACCCCACGGAATTTTCTTGTGGACTCGCCGACACCCCGCTAGAATGCGCGGTTCCGGAGAGGTGTCCGAGTGGTTGAAGGAGCACGCCTGGAAAGTGTGTAAGCGTCTAAACCGCGCTTCGGGGGTTCGAATCCCCCTCTCTCCGCCAGACATGGAAACGCCCCCTCGCGGGGCGTTTTTCATGCCTGCTGGCAGACGCGTCTCAGCGTCCCGCCGCGTGCCGCCACAGCGCGCGCACCAGCGGCGGCATCCGCCCGGCCAGCCCCAGCGCATGCCCGCGCAGCAGGGTCGGCAGCAGGGCGTCGTTGCTGAAGACGCGGTTGATGGCGTCGAAGGCGTGCGCACCCAGCGCGTTGTCGCTGCGGCGCGCGCGTGCCCAGCGCGACAGCCGGGTCGCCGATGCGATGTCGCCGCCCTTGGCCTGCGCGTCGCGCAGCATCGCGCGCAGCGCGGAGACATCGCGCAGGCCGTGGTTCACGCCTTGGCCAGCCAGCGGATGCATGACGTGGGCGGCATCGCCGACCAGCAGCACCCGGCCCTCGACCTGCCGCTGCGCCAACTGCCGGCGCAGCGGGAACGCCGCGCGCTGCGACTGCAACGCAAAGCCACCCAACTCGCCGCCGAAAGCCGCCGACAGTTCGCGTTCGAACTGCGCCGGCGGCGCGTCCAGCAGGCGCTGCGCTTCGGCGTCCGGCAGCGTCCACACGATCGAACCGAGGCGGCCGCGCAGCTGCGCATCGCCATCGTCGTTGAACGGCAGCAGCGCCACCGGCCCGGTGGGCAGGAAGCGCTGCCAGCAGGCGTCGCGGTGCGGCGCTTCGCTGGCGACGAAGGCGACCAGTCCGCGCTGGTGGTAGTCGTGCGCCGGCGCCTCGATGCCGGCCAGCCGGCGCAGCGCGGAATGGCCGCCGTCGGCGGCGACCGCCAGCCGCGCCTCCAGCACCAGCCCGTCGTCGAGGCCCAGGCGCACGCCGCCGGCGTCCTGCGCCAGCGTTTCCACTTTCGCTGGGCAGTGCAGGCGCACGCCGGCCGCAGGCAGCGCATTCCACAGCGCGTCCACCAGCAGACCGTTCTCGACGATCCAGCCGAGCTGCGGTTCGCCCAGCGCGTCGGCATCGAAGGCCAGCGGCGCGCCGCCGGCCGCGTCCCAGACGCGCATGCCGCGATAGGGCTGCACGCGCCCGGCCTCGACCTGCGCCCACACGCCCAGATCCGCCAGCAGCGCGGCGTTGTCGGGCGCAAAGGCGAACACCCGCAGGTCGCGCGCCGCACGCTGCCACGGCGTCGGCGCGCGTGCTTCCGCCAGCGCCACCTGCAGGCCTTCGCGCGCCAGCATCAACGCGCTGGCGGCGCCGACCACGCCTCCGCCGACGACCACCGCGTCCAGCAGGCCGCGCCGGTTCATGCGGCCACCTTGCGGCACAGCGCCGGCACGTCGCCGCGATAGCCCATCGCGCCGCCCACCAGCCAGCCCTGCAGCCAGCCGAAGGCGTCGCCCGCCACCAGCCCGGCGCTGCGCAGGGGGCGCAACAGCGGCGCGTCGTTGGCGGTGAGTTTGGCAAGGCCGTCGGAGAACGCGATGGTGCGGCTGCGGTCTTCTTCACGGCGCGCGGCGTGACGGCGCAACACGGCGTCATCGCCAGGATCGGCGGCGTGTTCGGCGATGCATTCGGCCAGCGTCAGCGCATCGCGCAGGCCGAGGTTGAAGCCCTGCGCGCCGAGCGGATGGATCGACTGCGCTGCGTTGCCCACCAGCACCGCACGCGGTGCCACCAGCGCATCGGCCACGCAGCCCAGCATCGGGTAGCGGCTGCGCTCGCCGACCGACAGCAAGCGGCCGGCACGCCAGCCGAACGCGTCCTGCACGCGCGCGAGGAAGACTGCATCGTCGAGCGCGGCCACGCGCTCCGCGTCCTCGCGCGGCACCCCGTGCACCAGCCCGTAATGGCCGTCGCCGCGCGGCAGCAGCGCGGTCGGGCCGTGGTCGGTCAGGCGCTCGAAGGCGGTGCCGTCGGGCGCACGCTGCGTGCGCAGGCGGGCGACGAACAGGGTCTGGCCGTAGTCGTGCTCGCGCGTCGCGATGCCCAGCGCTTCGCGCAGCGCGCTGCGGGCACCGTCGGCGGCCACCAGCAGCTTCGTGCGCAGCGTGCGCTCGCCGCTGGCGTCGGCGATGCGGATCGCACGCAGGCCGTCATCGCCATCGTCCAGACCGACGAAGCGCGCGGGCCGGTAGCGGGTCAGGCGCTGCAATTGCAGCAGCCGCGCTTCCAGCGCCTCGCCGAAATCGCGCGCCACCACCACCCGGCCGAACTCGCTGCGTCCGTAGGCCTGCGCGTCCAGCAGCATGCGTCCGAAGTCGCCGCGGCGGCTGACGTGGATGCGCCGGATCGGGCCGGTGGCCGCGCGCATCAGCGGCAGCACGCCCAGCGCCTGCAGCGCATTGAGGGTGGCTTCGGCGAAGCTGAGGTTGCGCTGGTCGAACACCGGCGGCAGCGCGCCGGCCGGCGCGGCTTCGACCATGCCGACATCCAGCCCCTGCGCCTCCAGCGCGATCGCGAGGCTGGCACCGACCAGGCCGCCGCCGACGATCAGCACGTCATGCGCGGGGCCGTTTGCAGGGGCTTGAATGGACATTGCGCTATGCTAACGGCTCCGCAGTCTGCCCGTCCGAATGCCATGAATCGCCCTGCCTCGACGCTCCCCGCCGGCCCGCTGCTGCTCACCGCGCTGATCTTCGTCGCGGCGCTGAGCCGGGTCATTCCGCATCCGCCGAATTTCTCCCCGATCGAAGCGGTGGCGCTGTTCGGCGGCGCCTATTTCGCCAAGCGCCAATGGGCGCTGATCGTGCCGCTGGTGGCGATGTTCGCCTCCGACCTGGTGCTGGGCCTGATCAACGGCGGCATCTACTGGAGCTACTTCGCCAGCGCCGGCTACCTGATGGTGTACGCCTGCATCGCCCTGTCCACCGTGCTGGGCTTCGGCCTGCGCGGCAAGGTCAGTGCCGGCCGCGTGCTGGGCTATTCGCTGGCCGGCTCGCTGCTGTTCTTCGTGCTGACCAATGCCGGGGTGTGGGCGTTCGGTGCGATGTATCCGCACAACGCCGCCGGCCTGGCCGCCGCTTTCATCGCCGGCGTGCCGTTCTTCCAGTGGACCGTGCTGGGCACCCTGTTCTACGCGGCGCTGCTGTTCGGCGGTTTCGAGCTGCTGCGCCGGCGCGTGCCGGCGCTGCGCGCGCAGACGGCCTGATGGGCAACCGCCTCAGCAAGATCTACACCCGCACCGGCGACGACGGCAGCACCGGCCTCGGCGACGGTTCCCGCGTCGGCAAGGATTCGGCACGGGTCGAAGCCTACGGCACCGTCGACGAAGCCAACTCCTGCATCGGCCTGCTGCTGGCAAGCGAGATGCAAGAGGACGTGCGCGAGCTGCTGACGCGGATCCAGCACCAGCTGTTCGACCTCGGCGGCGAGCTGTGCATCCCTGGCCATGCGGCCATCTTCGATGCCGACATCGAGGCGCTGGAAGCGCAGATCGACCATTACAACCGCGAGCTGCCGCCGCTGAAGGAATTCATCCTGCCCGGCGGCGGCGAGGCCGGCGCGCGCTGCCATATCGCCCGCACCGTGGTGCGCCGCGCCGAGCGCCGCACGGTGGAACTGGCGCGGCTGGAAAGCGTGCGCCCGCAGCCGGTGCACTACCTGAACCGCCTGTCCGACCTGCTGTTCGTGCTGTGCCGCGTGCTGGCGCGCGCCAGTGGCCACGGCGAGGTGCTGTGGCAGCACGAACGTCGCAAGTAAGCGCCGCAGGCAGGGCGTCGCCGTGATCCAGGTTTTCACCCACCCGGCTTGCCTTGCCCACGACACCGGCCCGGAACATGTCGAGCGACCGGCGCGCCTGTTGACGGTCTTGCGCGCTCTGGAGACCGCCCATCCGGATCTGGACTGGCAGCAGGCGCCGCAGGCCAGTCGCGGGCAATTGCTGCGCGTGCATGAGGAAAGCCTGCTGCAGCTGGTGCTGGAAACGGAGCCACACGGCTTGATCGCGCTGGATCCGGATACCTTGTTGTCACCCGGCTCGGCAGAGGCCGCGCTGCGAGCGGCGGGGGCCGGGGTGGCGGCGGTGGACGCCGTGCTGTCCGACCGCACCCAGCGTGCCTTCTGTGCCGTACGCCCGCCCGGCCACCACGCCACCGCCAGTGCCGCGATGGGGTTCTGCCTGTTCAACAACATCGCGGTCGCCGCCGCCCACGCACTGGCCAGACACGGGCTTGAGCGCGTGGCCATCGCCGATTTCGATGTCCATCACGGCAACGGCACGCAGGCGATTTTCGCGCAGGAGCCGCGGGTGTGCTTCGCCAGTTCGCACCAATGGCCGCTGTACCCGGGAAGCGGTGCCCACAATGAAACCGGCATCGGCAACCTCGCCAATGCTCCACTGCCGGAAGGCGCCGACGGCAAGGCGTTTCGTGCAGTCTGGCAAAACGAGCTGCTGCCGTTCCTGGACGCGTTCCAGCCACAACTGCTGCTGATTTCCGCGGGTTTCGACGGGCATCGTCGGGATCCGCTGGCCAGCCTGCAATTGAGCGCCGACGATTTTGCGTGGCTCACCCGGGAATTGGTGCAGATCGCCAATCACCAATGCGATGGCCGGATCGTGTCGCTGCTGGAAGGCGGCTATGACCTGGCGGCATTGGCCGAATGCAGCGTGGCGCACGTGGATGTGCTGCGCTTCTGACACCGGATTCTGCATGGTCTGGGGATCGGGGTTTGCCGCCCACCGCCGCTTCCGGCAAGCTAGCCATCCGTTTTTCGCTTTCGGATCACCCGTGCGCCAAATCCTGCGCCTGCTTCCCTTGTCGTTGTGCGTCGCCGTTTCGCTGCAGGCACACGCTGCCGACGGCAAATCCGCGCCGTCCTACAAACTGTGCCCGGTGGTGGATGCCGTGCCGGCTTTCCCGGATGCGCAACAGGCGCCGGAAGGCCTGAACCTGGGCCACAACAACCAGCAACCCACCGATCTCGAGGGCGACCTGCTGTCGGGGACGGAAGCCAACCCGGTGTTCAACGGCAATGTCACCATGCGCCGTGGCGACCAGTTCATGGGTGCCGACCAACTCACTTTCAGCAAGGCCGAGAACCGCTACAACGCCGAAGGCAGCGTGCGCTATCAGGCTTCCGGCTTGCGTCTGCGCGCCGCGCGTGCGGAGGGTGACCAGAATTCCGACACCCACACCATGCAGGATCTGGCATACCAACTGTTGTCGCGGCGCGGCAACGGCACCGCGCACAGCCTGAACATGGCCGGCGACGTCGGCAGCCTGTACGGCGCCACCTATTCCACCTGCCCGCCCGACGAACGCCATTGGGAAATGCGCGCCAGCCGCATCGACATCAACACCACCACCAACATGGCGGTGGCACATGGCGCCACCTTGCGCGTGGGCAAGGTGCCAGTGCTGTATGTCCCGTGGTTCATGTTCCCCACCACCGATGACCGCCGCACCGGTCTGCTGCTGCCGTCGATGTCCAACTCCGGCCGCAATGGCTTCGATTATCGGCAGCCGATCTACCTGAACCTCGCACCGAATTACGATGTCACCCTGGTGCCACGCTGGATGAGCAAGCGTGGCGCGGCCTTGAGCGGGCAGCTCCGCTATCTCGACACGGCCGGCAATGGCACGCTGGAAGCGTTGTGGATGCCGAACGACAAGCTGCGCGACCGCGATCGCAGCCAATTGCATTTCGATGGCGTGCAGAACGTCTCGCCGAATTGGCAGGCACGTGCCGACATCAACTGGATCAGCGACCCGCGCTACTACGAAGATTTCAACAACAACATCGATGGCCTGTCGCAAACCACCGCCTACAGCGCAGTTGGCGTGTACGGCCGCGGCAAGGACTGGAACGCCGGGCTCAGCGCCGACCATTGGCAGCTGGCCGACTTCACGTTCAGCAAGGCGATCCTGCCGTACGACCGCCTGCCACGCGCATTCGCGAGCTGGGAACGGCACCTGACTCCCGCACTGCAATACGGCATCGATGCCGAAGCGGTGAGATTCCATCACCCCATCTATGCTGCCGGCTCGCGCCTGGATCTCAAACCGTGGATCAGCGCCCCGCTGGAGGGCGACGCCTGGTTCCTGCGGCCCACGCTGGCCTATCGCTACACCAGCTACGCGCTGGACAGTGCGCTGGGGCAAACCCTGGGCGGCAATTCGCCCTCGCGCGGGCAATCCATCTTCAGCCTGGACACCGGCCTGTTTTTCGACCGCGACATGCAGGTCAAGGGCAAGGATTACCTGCAGACCATCGAGCCGCGCCTGTTCTACCTGAACGTGCCCTACGTCAATCAAAGCGACATGCCGGTGTTCGACACCCAGCCGCTGACCTTCAGCTGGAACCAGCTGTTCCGCGACAACCGCTATTCCGGCGCCGACCGCCAGGCCGATGCCAACCAGCTCACGCTGGCAATCAGCACCCGCATGATCCGCCAGTCCGACGGCCACGAGCGGCTCTCGCTCAGTCTTGGCCAGATCCGCTATTTCGCCGATTCGCGGGTACGTCTGCTCAACGAGCCGATCACCGAGAAAGGCCGCTCGGCCTGGGTGGTGGATGCCAACTACGCCCCCACCGACCGCTGGACGATTGGCGCCTCCTATCAGCACGACCCCAAGTTCAAGCGCACCGACCTTGCCAGCTTCCGGGCCCGCTACCTGCTGCCCAACGAAGGCGTGTTCAACCTGGCCTACCGCTACCGCCGCGCGCTGCTGGAGCAGGTCGATGCCTCGTTCCTGTACCCGATCAATGCCCGCTGGAGCATCGTCGGCCGCCAGTACTACTCCCTGCGCGAGAGCAAGACGCTGGAAAGCCTGGCCGGCCTGCAGTGGGACAGCTGTTGTGTCGCCGTTCGGGTTGTGGCCCGTCGATACGTGCAGAATCGCGCTGGCGATCTGGGCAACACCTTGATGTTCGAAATCGAACTGAAAGGCCTGGGCTCGGCTGGCCAGGACACCCAGCGCGCCTTGCGGCGTTCCATCCTCGGCTACAATCACGATGATTTGTATCTGGTGCCGCCGCAAATCGCGACGGGCCAGCCTTCCACGCCGGACAACACGAAAATTCCATGACCCCCAGCCTTCGCCTGCGCGCCCCCCACTCCCTGCTGGCGGCCTTGTTGCCGGTCCTGCTGTTCGCCTCCGGCGCACCGGCGCAGGACTATGCCACGCCCCAGCCGGTGGATCGGATCGCGGCCGTGGTCAACGAGGACGTGATCCTGCGCAGCGAGCTGGAACGCGCGGTGGCCAATATCCGCGCGCAGTATGCCGGTCGCGAGAACCAGCTCCCGCCCGCCGACGTACTGCAGCGCCAGGTGCTGGAACGCCTGATTCTGATGCGCCTGCAACTGGCGCGTGCCACCGATGCCGGCATCACCGCCACCGACCAGGATCTGGAACGTGCGGTGCAGGGCGTGGCCCAGCAAAACAACATGTCCGTGGACCAGCTGCGCGAGCGCATCGGCAAGGACGGCATGAGCTTTGCCGAATTCCGCAACAACCTGCGTGACGAAATCGTCACCCAGAAACTGCGCCAGAGCTTCGCGCAGGGCCGCATCAATGTCAGCGAGGCGGAAGTGGATGCGGCGATGGCCAACGCATCTGCCGCCGCCAGCCAGCAGTTCCATCTCGCCCACATCCTGATCGGGACGCCGGAAGGTGCCACCCCTGAACAGATCGCCACCGCGCAGAAGAAAGTCGAAGGCGTGAAAGGCCTGATCGACAAGGGCGAAATGACGTTCTCGGCTGCAGCGGTGCGTTATTCCGACAGCCCCAATGCGCTGGAAGGGGGCGATCTGGGTTGGCGCGGCCTGAACGAGATTCCGCCGGCATTCGCCTCCGCCATCACCCAGATGCAGGATGGCCAGGTGCTGGGCCCGATCCGCGGCCCCAGCGGCTTCCAGCTGCTGCAACTGGTTGGCAGCCGCACCCAGGCCGCCGCCAGCGGCGAGAAAGTCACTCAGTATTCGGCAAGGCAGATTCTGGTCAAGGTGGATGACAAGACCGACGATGCCGCCGCCAAGGCCAAGGCCGACACCCTGGCCGCACGTCTGGCCGGCGGTGCCGATTTCGCCAAGCTGGCCAGCGACAGCTCGGACGATGCCACCACTCGGCGCCGCGGCGGCGATCTGGGCTGGGTCGGGGCCGACAGCTACGGCACCGCCTACGGCATGCAGCTGGCCGCGCTGTCCGATGGGCAGACCTCGGCGCCCTTCAAGACCGACGCCGGCTGGGTGATCGTGCAGCGCATCGGCACCCGTGAAATCGCCGCCGGCGACGAGAACATGCGCGGCCAGGTGCGTGAAACCATCGGTCGCCGCAAGCTGGAAGAGGAATGGAACCGCTGGCTGCGGGAAATGCGCGGCGAAGCCTATGTCGACACGCGCGATGACAGCGGCAAATCCACCCGCCCCGCCCTGCCGGAAACTCCCAAGGAACAGCACAAGGTGACCCCGGTCGAGGAACAACAGGGCACGAATGCAGCCGGTTCGATCCTGTCCAGCGGCAACGTGCGCTGATGCCTTGATGCGTCCCCGGCTTGCATTGATTCCCGGTGAACCGGCCGGCATCGGCCCGGAACTGGTGGTGCACGCCGCGCAACAGGATTGGGCGGCCGAGGTGGTGGTGTATGGCGATGCCGTCGTGTTGCGGCGTGCCGCCGACACCTTGGGCCTGCCCCTGCACCTGCATTCGCGCGATGAAGCCCCGCAGCATCCGCGCAGTCTGGCCATCGTCGACTACCCGCACCCGGCCGTCACGCGGTTCGGCACGCCCGACCCGGCCAACGTGCCTTCGCTGATCAACGCCATCAGCCACGCGGCACGCGCCTGCATCGACGGCGAGCTGGACGGCCTGGTCACCGGGCCGGTGCACAAGGCGGTCATCAACCAGGGCGGCATCACCTTCACCGGCACCACCGACTTGCTTGCAGCGCAGGCCGAGTGTGAGGTGGTGATGATGCTGGCCAATCCCGCCATGCGGGTGGCCCTGCAGACCGTGCACCTGCCGCTGCGTGAAGTCGCCGATCGGATCACCCCGGACGCGCTGGAGCGCACATTGCGGATCGTCGATGCGGCGCTGCGTGCACAGTTCGGCATCGTCGCACCCACCCTCGCCGTACTCGGCCTGAATCCGCACGCCGGTGAAGACGGCCACCTCGGTCGCGAGGAACTGGACGTCATCATCCCGACGCTGGACCGCCTGCGCACCGAAGGCCTGCAGCTGGCCGGCCCGCTGCCGGCCGATACCGCCTTCCTGCCCGACAAGCTGCGCGGCTTCGACGCGGTGCTGGCGATGTACCACGACCAGGGCCTGCCGGTGCTCAAGCACGCCGATTTCGCCAATGCGGTGAACATCACCCTCGGCCTGCCCTACCCGCGGGTGGCGGTGGATCACGGCACCGCGCTCGACCTTGCCGGCATCGGCAAGGCCGACCCCTCCAGCCTGTTCGCCGCGATCCGTACCTGCGCGCAGCTGGCGGCGCGGCGCGTAGGCGCGTGATGGACACCATCGGCTTCGACGACTTCCTGAAGGTCGAGCTGCGCGTTGGTCGGGTGCTTGCCGCCGAACCGTTCGCGCAGGCGCGCAAGCCCGCCTACGTGCTGCAGATCGATTTCGGCCCCGAACTGGGCGTGCGCAAGTCCAGCGCGCAGATCACCGTGCACTACACGCCTGAACAGCTGGTCGGGCGGCTGGTGGTCGCCGTGGTCAATTTTCCAAAAAAACAGATCGGCCCGCTGATGTCCGAATGCCTGGTCACCGGTTTCCACGACGCCGACGGCGCGGTGGCGTTGTGCGTGCCGGATCGCGACGTGCCGCTGGGGACGCGCCTGTTATGAACACGCCTTTCACCGAACCGGCCAAGAAGCATCTAGGCCAGAACTTCCTGCACGAAAAGGGCGTGATCGAGAAGATCGTGCAGGCGATCAACCCGCGGCCGGGCGACGCGATCGTCGAGATCGGTCCCGGCCAGGGTGCGCTGACCTTCCCGCTGCTGAAAAAACATGGCGAAGTCACCGCCATCGAGTTCGACCGCGACCTGCACGCGCCGCTGCAGGCCGCCGCGCGCGCGCACGGCAGCCTGCACCTGATCGAAGGCGACGTGCTGGGTGTGGACTTCAGTGCGCTGGCCGCGCAGCGCGGCGATGCCAGCGGGCAGATCCGGCTGGTCGGCAACCTGCCCTACAACCTCAGCTCGCCGATCCTGTTCCATGCACTCGACCACGCGGCCGCGATCCGCGACATGCACTTCATGCTGCAGAAGGAAGTCGTCGAACGCATGGCCGCCGGCCCCGGCAGCAAGGTGTATGGCCGCCTGAGCGTGATGCTGCAGGCCTATTGCGCGGTGACGCCGCTGTTCGTGGTGCCGCCGGGCGCGTTCCGGCCGGCGCCGAAGGTGGACTCGGCGGTAGTGCGGCTGGTGCCGAAACCGGCGCAGCACATCGAAGTGCGGGATCGCGCGGTGTTCGCCAACGTCGTTCGCGCCGCCTTCGGCCAGCGTCGCAAGACCCTGCGCAATGCCTTGGGCGGCGTCGCCGACAGCGCCGTCATCGAGGCCGCCGGCCTGCGCCCGGAGGCGCGCGCCGAGCAGGTTCCGGTCACGGGGTTTGCCCAGCTGGCCAATCTGCTCGCTGCCGGCTGAACACACCCGGCAGGCCACCGCGCAAAAGCATGGGCGCAGCCCGTCGTGCGCCGCTAGAATGGCGCCATGAGCAACAACGATTATCAATTCGACATCGCGGTGAATGCCCATTTCCTGGATGACCAATCGATTCCGGAAGAAGGCCGCTACGTGTTCGCCTACACGATCCAGATCCGCAACCAGGGCAAACAGCCTGCCCGCCTGCTGGGGCGGCACTGGCTGATCACCGATGGCAACGGGCGAGTACGTGAAGTGGTAGGCGAAGGCGTGGTGGGCGAGCAGCCGTGGCTGCGCCCGGGGGAGGGCTTCGAATACACCTCCGGCGCGGTACTGGAAACCGATATCGGCACCATGCGTGGCAGCTACGACATGCTGGCCGACGACGGCACCCGCTTCGCCGCACCGATTCCGGCGTTCACCCTGTCCATCCCGCGCACCCTGCATTGATGGTGCTCTGATGGCGGTCTGGGCCATTGGCGACCTGCAAGGTTGCTACGACGTCACCCAGCGGTTGCTGGAACGGATCCGGTTCGACCCGGCGCTGGATCGCCTGTGGTTCTGCGGCGATCTGGTCAACCGTGGCGGTCAGTCGATCGACACCCTGCGCCTGGTGCATTCCCTGCGCGACGTCAGCAGCGTGGTGCTGGGCAATCATGATTTGTCCTTGCTGGCGGTCGCCGAACGCACCCCGGACGAACAACGCCGAGTCAACGCGGATCTGCAGGGCGTGTTGTTTGCGCCCGACGCGCCCGAGCTGCTGACGTGGCTGCGCAAGCGCAAGCTCTGCCATGTGGATCGTGGCCTGGGCTGGATGATGGTGCACGCCGGCCTGGCCCCGCGATGGACCACTTTCCTTGCCGAAAAACATGCGCGGGAAGTGGAAGCACGCCTGCACGGCGACAACTATCGCAAGCTGCTGCGCAACATGTATGGCGACGGCCCGGAATGGTCGCCACGTCTGCAAGGCCCGGAGCGGGATCGCGCCATCATCAACATCTTCACCCGCATGCGGTATTGCAGCCCGCGCGGACGGATCGCCTTCGAACACAAGGGCCCCCCCGGCACCCAGTTGCCGGGACTGTATCCGTGGTTCTCGGTGCCCGGCCACGCCCCGCGCGACCTGAACATCGTTTGCGGCCACTGGAGCGCGCTGGGCCTGCATATCGGCAACGGCATCCACGCCATCGACACCGGCGCCGTGTGGAGCGGCAAGCTCACCGCACTGCAGCTGGATGCCGAAGGCCTGAATGTGGTGCAGGTACCCGGGCGCGACGTGCCCGCGCCGCAGCCCAAGCAACGGCCACCGAAGCTGCGGCCGGCACAACCGCCGCAGCGCCAGGACGGGCCGCCGGCGCATTGATCAACCGACCCGGCGTGCAAGCGGAAGACAGCCGCTTCGCCCCACTCGTTGCAGAATCTCGGCTTGCCTGGGCCGCACCTTCACCTCAGCGCTTCACGTATTCCACGCAGGAGAACGCGAACGCATGGCGCGCATCGGCAGCATGGGCAACCCGTGCGATCTTGCGCCATTGGCTGAAGTCGACACGCGGAAAGAACGCATCGGCGCCCTCGACCACGGTGTCGACCAGGGTCAGATGCAGCCGGGTGGCATGCGGCAGCGCGAGTGCATAGATCTCGCCCCCCCCGATCACGCACAGCTCGTCGCTGCCGGCAACCCGGTCCAACGCCTGTTCCAGCGACACCACCGTTTCCATGCCGGGAAACGGCACCGCAGCGGTGCGGCTCAGCACCAGGTTGCGCCGTTTCGGCAGCGCCCGGCCCAGCGATTGGGCGGTCTTGCGCCCCATCAACACCGGCTTGCCCAGCGTGAGCGCCTTGAAATGCTGCAAATCATCAGGCAGATGCCACGGCAGGGCATTGCCCTTGCCGATGGCGAAATTGCGATCCACGGCGGCGATCAGGGTCAGACTGGGCATCACCGCCATGATGCGGGCGAACGGAGCTGCGGACAAGGTGGAGCAAATGCAGCGGTCTGCCGCTCAACCCGGTGACGTCTGCAAAATCCGATGCAGCGGCAGCAGCCGTACCTGTGACGCCGCCAGCAGGGCCGCGAATCCGGGGCCGGACAGCACCGCGAACTCCACCAGTCTTGCTGCTGCAATGGCGTCTTCAGCCATCGACTCCAGGCCCGGATGGCACATCAGCACATCGCCATCGCGGGCGGCACGCAGCCATTGCGCCAGACGCGCCTGATAGTGCCGGGCGTCCCCGTGGAAATCGTAAACCCCCAGCAAGTGTCCGTTCTGCAGCAGCCCCAGGCGTTGCGCACCGGCCTGCAGGCCGCGATTGCCAAGCCACTCGATCACGCGGCTCTTGGCCTGTGTCCGCCAATCGGCGTGGGCGGCGGATGCAGGGCTGCGGGTGCTGCGCAGCCACGGCCTGCGGGTTGGGTAGCGCTGCGCAATGGCCTGCAGCAACTGCTCGCGAATGCCTGGCAACTGATGCACATGCTGGTGGCCATCCACGTACGCCGGTGCCCGCCCCATGGCGTGTTCGAACGCATCCAGCTGGGCGTGGATCTCCTGCTGCAAGGCCTTGCCATCCAGCCGCCGCGTGAACGCCTGCAGCAGCAATTGCCGATGCGGCTTGCGCGACTGTTCCAGCAACGGGCACTCGGTGAAATCCAGATGCAGCCCCACCTCCAGCTGTTCCGGATCCAGCGTGCGCAAGATCCGGGCACCGTCGGCCCAGGCCGCGCCCCCAACCATGGCCGACACCGCCTGCACCCGACCCAGCTGCTGCAGCGCGAACACCGCCTGGTTGATCCCGGCGTGCAAGCCGAAGTCATCCACGCAGATGCAGATCCGCGGGCCGCCTGCCTCGGGCCGGGCTGCCGCCGTCATCGCATGGCAACCGGTGCCGGTGCTGCGCCAGCACGGCAGCCCAGCGCGGCGGCCTGCGCCGTCACCCGCGTATCCACCTGCCACAACCGCTGGCGATTGCCGGCATACACCACCCTGGCCCGGGCCAGGAAGGGGTACGTCTGTGCGGCATCCTCCGCCCCCAGTACCCACGACACCTCGGCGCTGCACAAGGCGTGTGGCAACGCCTGCGGGTAGATCAACAGCTGCCGGGCCAGAGCCGGCGCGAAACTGCCGGCATCGGCGATTTCCTTGCGCCAGGTATCCCGGCGGGCGATGTCCGGGTCACTCCAGTCATCCACATCGTGCACCGGCTGCTGCAGGCGCGCGTAAAACGGCACGGCGTACAGGTAATCCTTGAGGATGAAGACCGGCTGCCCTTGCTGATAATGGGCACGCAAGGCCACGCCGATCGGCTTCGAAGAATGGCTTTGGTTGATGCTCAACCCGATCACGGCGGTCAGCCCGATCAGCGCACTGATGCCGAGCGACAGATTCCAGCGCCGCAGGCGCGCCGGGCCTGCCTGCCCGATGCCGCAGGCATCGGCGATCAACCACGCCAGCGCCGGCACCGCAGGCAGGATGTAGCCCAGCAGCTTGGACTTCGGCAGCGAGAAGAACAGCACCACGCAGAAGACGGTCAGCCCCATCAGCAGGCGCACTGCACCCTGCACGCCCGGCGCCGTGAAGTACCCACGCGCGAACAACGGCTTCAGCCACAGCGCCAATGGCAGGCTGCAGAGCAGCAGGACGGCCGGATAGAACCACCAGGGCTGCACATTGTTGAAGCCGGTGGCGGCGAAGCGCTGGAAGTGCTGCACCACGAAAAAATAATGCAGGAACCCGTCGAACCGCTGCTGCATCGCCACGAACCAGGGGGCGGCCACCAGCAGGAACAGCACCAACCCGGAAACCGACACCAGGGCCAGCAGGGTTTTCCAGCGCCAGCGCACGACCAGCCACAGGCCGACGATCATCGCCGGGAGCACGAAACCGATCAGCCCCTTGGACAAAATGCCCAGCGCTGCCAGCACATAGGCAGCCCGCAGCACCCCTCGATACGGCAGGCCCTGCTCGTAGCACAGTGCCGCATGTGCCAGTGCCAGAACCGTGGCGGTGATGCAGCCTGCCACCAGCATGTCGAGATTGGCGAACTGGGCCGCTGCAAAAAACATCGGCAACACCAGCAGCACCCACAGCACGCGCCGGGCAGCTGCCTCGCCACTCCAGCGCCGGGTGAACAGGTAGAGCGAGAATGCCGCCAGGCTGGCCCCGGCCAGCGACGCCACGCGTGCGGCAAATTCCACCGGCCCCCACACGTACAGCGCCATGGCCGTGATCCAGTAGAACAGCGGCGGCTTGTGGAAGAACGGCATGCCATTCAAGGTTGGCGTCAACCAATCGCCCGAGCGCACCATCTCCCAGGCCACCGTGGCATAGCGGCCCTCATCCGGATGCATCAACGGTCGCATCCAGGCGGTGGCGGCCAGCCAAAGCACGATCCAGATCAGGATTCGGGCATGCTGGCGCCAGGCCGGCTGCGCGCTGATTGCAGTCACGGTTCACCTCGCTGCAGGCCTTGGCCCAATTCGCGCTTGACCACGTAGATGGGGCGGCGCTTGGACTCTTCGTAGATGCGCCCCACGTATTCGCCAACCACGCCCAACGACACCAGCTGGATGCCGGAAAACAGCATCAGGCTCACGACAATGGTGGTCCAGCCACTGACCACGTGCCCCGACAACATGTACACCGCCGACAGATAGGCACCATAGGCGAACGCTGCCAGCGCCAGCAGAAAGCCCAGCAGGATGACCACGCGCAGGGGCCACAGGGTGAAGGCAAACAGGCCATCCATCGCCAACCGCAGCAGGCGCAGCTTGCTGTAGTGGCTCTGGCCATGGCCGCGCTCTTCGGGCATGTACGGCACCGCGACAGCGGTAAAACCGACCCAGGCGTACAACCCTTTCATGAACCGGTTGCGCTCCGGCAGGGCCAGCAGGGCCTGCACCACGGTGCGATCCATCAGCCGGAAATCGCCGGCCCCCGGCGGCACCTTGAACCGGCCGTTTCCATTGACCATGCCGTAGAACCAGCCCGCCGCCATGCGCTTGAACAAGCCTTCGTCGCGGCGATGTTCGCGCACGGCATACACCACATCCGCACCCGCACGCCAATGCCGCACGAAAATATCGAGCATGGCCGGCGGGTGCTGCAAATCCGCGTCCATCAGCACCACCACTTCACCGGCAGCCGCCTCCAGCCCGGCGGTCAGGGCCGCCTCCTTGCCGAAATTGCGCGACAACTGCAGCACCCGTACCCCCGGATACTGCGCCCAGTGCGACATCCGCATGGCCGTGGCATCGGTGCTGCCATCGTCCACCAGCACGATTTCCCAGCGCGCGGCCAGCCGCACCAGCTGCTCGCTCAGGCGTGGCAGCAGCTGCTCGAGATTCTCGGCTTCGTTGAAGCAGGGCACGATGCAGGACAGGGAGCGGACCGGACGCAAGCCCGCATCCTCCGTCGAACCGTGGTCTGCCGGTTTTGCATCCAGTACGGGCGGCGAGGAAGTGGGCATTCGACACGTCTCAGGAGGTAAAGCCGAACGAGGCCAGACGACCGCATTATACCGCGACCGGTGCCTTGATGGCCGGATGCGGCAGGTAATCCTCGATGGCGATATCCTCGAACCGGAAGGCGAAAATATCGTGCACGGCGTTATTCAATCTCAGCCGAGGCAGTGTCGCCGGCGCACGTGACAACTGCGTGCGAGCCTGCTCGAAATGGTTCGAATACAGATGCGCATCACCCAGCGTGTGCACGAAATCGCCGACGCCCAGCCCGCACACCTGCGCCACCATGTGAGTCAGCAGCGCGTAGCTGGCGATGTTGAACGGCACGCCGAGGAAGATGTCGCCGCTGCGCTGGTACAGCTGGCAGCTCAACTTGCCGTCGGCGACGTAGAACTGGAACAGCGTGTGGCAGGGCATCAGCGCCATCTTCGGCAGGTCGGCGACGTTCCATGCCGACACGATCAGCCGGCGCGAGTCCGGATTGCGGCGGATCTCGTCCACCACCCAGCGTATCTGGTCGAAGGTTTCGCCATTGGCTCCTTTCCAACTGCGCCACTGCTTGCCATAGACCGGGCCGAGTTCGCCATCGGCATCGGCCCATTCGTCCCAGATCGAAACCTTGTTGGCCTTCAGGTAGGCGATGTTGGTGCTGCCGGCAAGGAACCACAGCAGCTCGTGGATGATCGAGCGCAGGTGCAGCTTCTTGGTGGTGACCAGCGGGAAGCCTTCGTTCAAGTCGAAGCGCATCTGCCAGCCGAACACGCTGCGGGTGCCGGTGCCGGTGCGGTCGGCTTTCTCGCTGCCGTGCTCCAGCACGTGCCGCAGCAGCTGCAGGTATTGCCGCATCAGCGCGGCTCCGGCTGCAGCGTGGGCGCGCTGCGCGAGCGCCACAGCCAGAACAGCCCCAGCAGGACCAGCGGCACGCTCAGCACCTGCCCCATGGTCAGCCAGCCGAACGCAAGATAGCCCAGCTGCGCATCGGGCTCGCGCACGAATTCCACCAGGAAGCGGAAACAGCCGTACAGCAGCGCGAACAGGCCGGACACCGCGTAACGCGGACGCGGCACGCGCGAGAACCACACCAGCGCGCAGAACATCACCAGGCCCTCCAGAAACGCCTGGTACAACTGCGACGGGTGGCGGGCGAATGCGTTCAACGCGCCGCTTTCGAAATAGTTGCGCAAGGTGGCCGCATCCATCGACGCGAACGGTTCCGGCAATGCGTGCGGGAACACCACGCCGATGCGCTCGAACGCAGTCCCGACGGTGGGCTTGCCCCACAACTCGCCGCCGATGAAATTGCCCAGCCGGCCGAACCCCAGGCCCGCGGGCACCAGCGGGGCCATGAAATCGACGGTATCGAAGAAATGCAGACGCTGCCGACGCGACCACCAGCCGATCGCCGCCAGCACGCCCAGCAGGCCCCCGTGAAAGCTCATTCCGCCTTGCCAGACCCGCACGATCATCAGCGGATCCTCGAGGAATTCGCCGAAATCGTAAAACAGGATGTAGCCGATGCGACCACCCAGCACCACGCCCAGCATCGAATAGAACATCAGATCGCCGAAACCGTTGTCATCCACCCCCGGCAGGCGGCCTGCACGTACCCGCCGGCGACCCAGCCACCAGGCCACCAGGAAA
The DNA here is from genome assembly GCA_028868545.1 of Lysobacteraceae bacterium. GTDB lineage: Bacteria > Pseudomonadota > Gammaproteobacteria > Xanthomonadales > Xanthomonadaceae > Thermomonas. The sequence goes on from JAGWUF010000004.1 coordinate 57,962, forward strand.
CCCAGCAGGTACATCAGCCCGTACCAGTGGATTTTCAATGGCCCCAGGGCAACGGCGATGGGATCGATTTGGTGCAGATAAGGCAATTGCATCGTCATTCCAGATCAGCAGTTGCGGCCACGGCTCACCACTCGCCGGCACCCGGCACCCTGTGTGCCGTGGCTTTGCGCCGCATCAGCAGGTTCAGCCATTCCACCATCACCGAAAACGCCATCGCGAAGTAGATGTAAGGCTTGGGCACATGCACTTCCAGCCCGTCGAGGATCAGCACCGCACCCACCAGCAGGATGAAGGCCAGCGCCAGCATCTTCACGGTCGGGTTGGCATCGATGAAGGCACCCAGCGGATTGGCCGCCAGCAACATGATGGCCACCGCCACCAGGATGGCAAACACCATGATCGGGATGTGCTGGGCAATGCCCACGGCGGTGATGACCGAGTCCAGCGAAAACACGATGTCGATCACCGCGATCTGCGCGATGACGATGCCGAACACCGCCGACGCCTTTGTCGTGCGCGGATCTTCGTCCTCGCCACCGGTGATGAGGTCGCGGATTTCCAGCGTGCCCTTGACCAGCAGGAAGGCACCACCCACGACCAGCACGATGTCGCGGATCGAGATGCCCATGCCACCCACGGCGAACAGGTTGCTCTGCATCCGCGCCAGGTGCGCCAACGTGACCAGCAACAGGATGCGGGTGATGCAGGCCACCGCAATGCCCAGTTTGCGGGCCAGCGGCCGACGCTGTACCGGCAGGCGGCCCACCGCAATCGAGATGAATACCAGATTGTCGATGCCCAGCACGATTTCCAATGCACTCAGCGTGACCAAGGTCAGCCAGGCATCGGGGGAAGCCAGAAAACTCAGATCCATGCGCTTGTCATCTCGTCAATATCGCAGCAGCTGCGGGGCCAGCAAAACGCCCCAGACCAGTACCACATTCATCATCAGCACGAACACCGCCGCCGACCCCATGTCCTTGGCGCGTCCGGCCAGTTCGTGGTGTTCCGCGCCATAGCGTTCGATCACCGCTTCCATCGAGGAGTTCATCAACTCCATCGCCAGCACCAGCAGGCAGCTGCCGATCAGCAGCACGCGCTCCACTCCGGTCTGACCCAGATACCAGCCCAGCGGCCCCAGCACGGCGAACAGACAGACTTCCAGGCGAAAGGAGGATTCGTGCAGCCACGCCGCGCGCAGCCCCAGCAACGACCATTTGGCTGCACGCAGGACACCCGCAGGACCACGCGGCAGATGACCGTACAAATCAGCCACGCACGGGCATCCGTTCAAGGCAGAACGAAGCGGGATCGCAACAGGTCATGACGGGAATGGATCCGGCGGGGCGAAAGGGCATTTTGCCACAAGCCTCGCACCCCCCGTTCGTTAAGGAATCGCAAAGCCCGCGCGACTATTGCGAACGCAGCGCCTCGATCGGATCCAGCAAGCTGGCCTTGCGCGCCGGGTAGTAGCCGAAGAACAACCCCGTGCCGATGGAGAAGCCGGCTGCCAGCAAAACCACCCGGGTGTTGAGCTGCACCGGCAAATCGCCGAATTTGCCCAGCAGCAGTGCCCCGGCCACGCCGATCGCGATGCCGATCACGCCACCGATCAGCGAGATCAACATCGCTTCGGCCAGGAACTGCCGGCGCACGTCACGCGGGCCTGCGCCCACCGCCATCCGCAGGCCGATCTCGCGAATGCGCTCGGTCACCGAGACCAGCATGATGTTCATGATGCCGATGCCGCCGATGATCAGGCAGATGCCGGCGACCGCGCCCAGCAGTTTCGACATCAGGTTGGTGGTTGCAGTGCGGGTGGCCACGATCTGGCTGATGTTGCGTACCGCGAAATCGTCGTCGGCGCCCGGCTCGATCTTGTGGCGCTGGCGCAGCAGGCTTTCGATCTCGGCCTGGGCCGTGTCCAGGTTGCGGGCATCGTCCACCCCCACCGCGATCGCCTGCACCGTGCTGGGCGGCATCCCCTGCGCGGTGGACAGCCGGCGGCGTGCGGCTTCCAGCGGCACCACCACGATGTCGTCCTGGTCCTGGCCGAAACCGCCCTGGCCCTTGCTGCCCAGAATCCCGACCACGGTGAACGGCACCCGCCCCAGGCGCACGGTCTGGCCGATGCCGCTTTCGTCACCGAACAAGGTCTTGCGCACGGTTTCACCCAGCAGCACGGGTTTGGCACCACCGCCGTAATCGCCGGCATCGAAGCCCTGCCCCTGCGCGATCTTCCAGTCGTTGATCGCAAACCAGTCGGCCTGCACGCCCTGCCATTGCGTCGAGCTGTTGTTTTCGGCAAAGACCACCTGCGTGCCGCCCCGCAACGAGCCGGCGACATACTGCACTTCCGGTACTTCAGTGCGGATCGCCTCCACATCACCTTCGGTCAACGACCAGCGGCTGCCCTGGGCCATGCGCGCACCACCCGGCCCCATCCCGCCGGCGCTGCCGATATCCAGCCGCTGCGAGCCCAGCCCGGACACCATCTTGTCGATTTCGGCCTGCGTGCCCTGGCCGATCGACATCATCACGATGACGGCGGCAATGCCGATGATCACGCCCAGCGAGGTCAGCGCGCTGCGCATCCAGTTGCCGTGCAAGGCAAAAAATGCCGTGCGCAGGATGTCCGAAAAATTCATGCTGCCACCGCTTCGGATTGCGCGAACAACTCGCCATCCCGCATCACGAAGATGCGGTCGGCATGGGCTGCCACCTGGGCATCGTGGGTAATCAGGATCACGGTATGCCCATCATCGCGCAAACGCTTGAACAACGACAGGATCTCCTCGCCGGTCTTGCTGTCCAGCGCACCGGTGGGCTCGTCGGCCAGCAGGATCGGCGGGCTGTTGACCAGTGCACGGGCGATCGCCACGCGCTGCTGTTGGCCACCGGACAGCTCGTTGGGGAAATGATCGGTACGATCCGCCAGCCCCACCGCCCCCAGTGCCGCCAGCGCCCGCCGTCGCCGCTCGGCCGGCGGAATCCGCGCGTAACCCATCGGCATCGCCACGTTGTCGGTGGCGTTCATCCGCGGCAGCAGGTGGAAGCCCTGGAACACGAAACCGATCTTGTCGCGCCGCAACCGTGCCAGCTGTTCGGCATCCAGCGTGGCCACGTCCACGCCATCGCATTCGCAGCGGCCACTGGTGGGCGTATCCAGGCAACCCAGCAGGTTCATCAAGGTGGACTTGCCCGAACCGGACGGCCCCATGATGGCGACGAATTCGCCGCGCTCGATGCGCAGGCTCACGTCTTTCAGTGCCACCACCTCGGCTTCGGTGCCGGCGGCATAGACCTTGCCCAGCTGATGGGCCAGGAGAACCGGGACGGGGCCTGCCATCACTTTTTCTCCGTAGCCGCGCGCTCACCGGAAATGATGCTGTCACCGTCCTTGAGGCTGCGGCCGGAGACTTCGGTACTGGTGCCATCGCTGGCGCCGACCTTGAGCATCACCGCTTCCGGCTTGCCGTTCACCAGCCGATAGGCCACCACGCGCTTGGCATTGACCAGCGCATCGACACCGGCATTCCATTGCCCGCGTTGGGTATCGTCCAGCGTGCCCGCGAACGCCGCAAACTGCTGCTTCATGCGGTCGCGCATGCGGGCGCGCATCTGCGCCAGCATCGCCGCATCGCCACCACCGCCGCCCGTGCCGCCGGTGCGCATGCCGCCACCGCCGAACAGCCGGCTGCCGCCGTTTTGCTGCTGCCTGGAAGCCTCCTGCATCTTCGCCGCGCGCTCGGCCTGCTGCCGTTTCATTTCGGCCAGGGCGGCATCGAACGCGGCTTGCTGTTCCGGCTTCAATGCCAGCGTGCCGGCCAGCGCCTGCAGATCCTCGCCCATCCCGGCACCGCGGCTGCCATTGCCGCCACCGCTGCCGCCGCCTGCGGGTGTACCCTCCGGCTTCATGTCCACCAGCGGCGAGCCTTCGGCCGGCTTGAAGCGCAGCGCGGCATTGCCGAGCTTGAGCACGCCCTCGCGTTTGCTGACTTCGATCTGGGCATTCACGGTCAGCCCCGGCAGCAAGGTGCCGTCTTCATTGTCGACGCTGACCACCACCGGATAGGTCACCACGTTGTTGGTGGTGGTGGCCGCCATCCGCACCTGTTTCACCATGCCCTTGAACTGGCGATCCGGGAAGGCATCGGCGGTGAAGCTGACCGCCTGCCCGACCTGGACCTGGCCGATGTCGGACTCGTCCACCGCCAGCTCGATCTTCATTTTCGAAAGATCTTTTGCAATCGTGAACAACACCGGCGCCGAGAAGCTGGCGGCCACGGTCTGGCCGGGATCGATCGCGCGGGTCAGCACCACGCCATCCACCGGCGAGGTGATCACCGCGCGGCCGATGTTGACCTCGGTGGTTTTCAACGCTGCCGACTGTTGCCGAATCAGGGCTTGTGCCGAGTTCACCTGCGCCTGCGCCTGGTCATGCGCGGCCCGCGACAGATCCAGATCGCTGCGCGCGATCAATTTCTGGCCCGCCAGCTCCTGCTTGCGCTGGAAATCCAGCGTGGCATTGCGCAAGGTGGCCTGCGCCTGCGCCAACTGTGCGCGTGCACTGGCGATCTGCGCATTGCCCTGCTCCAGCTGGGCCTGATAGGTAGACGGATCGATCCGGGCCAGCACGTCGCCTTTCTTCACCGGCGAATTGAAATCCACCAGCACGTCGGTGACCTGCCCGGAAATCTGGCTGCCCACGGTGACCGTGGTGATGGCGCTGAGCGTGCCGGTGGCGGAGATCGCCACGCGGATGTCGCCGCGCTGCACGGTTTCGGTGCGGTAGCCACCGGCGGCATCGCCGCCCTTGTGCTTGCTCCAGTAATAGCCGCCACCGGCGAGTACCGCGATGGCCAGGGCGATCAAACCCATCTTGCGAAAGGGGGCAGAACTGCGGGAACGAGATGGCTGGCTCATGCGCTCGATGTCGAGAATGGGGAGGTATCCGGCTTCCAAACGCGCCAGTGCGCACTCGGTTGACAGCGCGGCAGGATGCACATGCCGGCTGCCGGACAACCGTGCCATCAGTCCTGCCCCGTCGCTCCGAACATGAGGCAGGCGCGCGTGCCTTGCCCCGGCGCACTGTCCAGCGCCAACGTCCAACCGCAGCGCAACGCCAGCCGTTTGGCCACCGCCAGGCCCAGGCCCGGGCCGCCCTCGAGCCCGGAACGGACACAGAAAAACGGGGCATGCGCCAACGCCAATGCCTGCGCGTCCATGCCGATCCCGGTGTCTTCCACCGACACCCGATCCGCCCCCACCCGCACCCGCACTTCACCCTGGTCGGTGTACCGCACCGCATTGGCCAGCAGATTGCCCAGGATCACCTGCAGCACCGCAGGTGGCGCATGCAGTTGCGGTGCCGCCGTGTGTTCCACGCTGACCTGCAGCTGTTTTGCAAGCAACAGGGGGCGCACCCGCTCCAACTCCTGCTCCACCACATCCAGTACCTGGACGTCCACGCACTCGGGCGCGCAATCTTCGCTGCGTGCCAGCAGCAACAGGGCATCGAGCAATGCTTCCATCGCACTCACTGCATCCTGGATGCGGCCCAACGAACGCCGCGACGCACTCGACAGCCGCTCGTCCTGCGACAGCAGATCGCTGGCCACCCGGATCACGGTCAGGGGCGTGCGCAACTCGTGGCTGGCCGCGCGGGTGAACGCATGCTCCCGCTCGGCCGGGGAGGCGGCCTGCCGTGGGTCATCCGCGTGCGGCGATGACTGCGACATGACAGGTCGTCAACCCGCCAGCACGGCAATCCGATAGCCCGCACTTTGCACCGTGTGCAGCAGCGGGCGGTCGAAGGGCTTGTCCACCACTTTGCGCAGGTTGTACAGATGGCTGCGCAGAGTGTCGGAATCGGGCAGGTCTTCACCCCAGATTTCGCGCTCGATCTCCTGCCGACTGACCACCCGCGGCGATTCACGCATCAGGATGCCAAGCAGGCGCAAGGCCGTGGGCGACAACTGCAACTCCTGACCAGCACGCGACACCCGATGCGAGGCCGGGTCCAGGGTCAGATCGGCAATCTGCAGGAGCTCTGCCCCCACCAGCCGATGATCGCGCCGGATCAAGGCCCGCAGCCGGGCTTCCAGCTCGCGGATGGCAAACGGCTTGGTGAGATAGTCGTCCGCGCCCGACGACAGCCCGTTGAGCTTCTCGTCCAGTGTGTCGCGGGCGGTCAGCATCAGGATCGGGGTGGATTTGCGTGCTTCGGCACGCAGGCGCTTGCACACTTCCATGCCATCCATCCTGGGCAGCATCAAATCCAGCACGATGGCGTCATACGCGTTCTGCGAAGCCAGCCGGTAACCATCCAGACCATCACTGGCATAGTCCACTTCGAACCCGCGCCCGTCCAGGTATTCGCCCACCATTTCGGAAATGTTGCGGTTGTCCTCGACGATGAGGATCAGCCCTGCTGGTTCCTGTTCGCGCATGCCTGCCTCGTTGCCTTGCCGATCGTTGCCGATTCAATCCTGCGCAAGCATGCCTCGCATCCGGTAGATGCAGCGTGAAGGAACCGCGTCAGAACGGAATCCGGCCAATCAGGATGTCCTTGTACATCACCCAGTCGCCCGCGAACGAATAGAACGGGTGTTTGAACGTCGCCGGGCGGTTCTTTTCGAAGAAGAAATGGCCGATCCAGGCGAAGGCGTAGCCCGAGGCCAGCGCGGCCAGCAGCCACCCGGGGTGGCCGCTCCTGATCGTCAGCACGATGAAGCCGATGGCAAAACTCGTCCCGGTGAAATGCAGGCGCCGGCAGGTGCGGTTGCGGTGTTCACCGAGGTAGAACGGATAGAACTCGCGGAAGCTGGCGAAACCCTGACGCATCACTTGTCCTCGTTCTCCACTGCCTTCGCCCGAACCCAATAGCGATCCTGCGCGTCCAGCGATTTCCCGGCAAGGCCGCCGTCGGCAGCGGCCAGCGCCTCCATCGCGCGGAAGCGGCGTTCGAACTTGGCATTGGCGCGGCGCAACGCAGTGCCCACATCCACCTTGGCGTGGCGCGCAAGATTGGCGCAGACGAACAGGATGTCGCCCAGCTCGTCCTCCAGCCGGTCGCGCGCGGCGGCATCGCCCGGGTCGGCTGCCACCGCGTCGAATTCCACGCGCACTTCCTCGATTTCCTCCGCCAGTTTTTCCAGCACCGGCGCCGGGCCGGGCCAGTCGAAGCCGACCTTGGCCGCCTTGTGCTGCAGCTTCACCGCCCGCTGCCATTCCGGCAGGCCACGCGCAATGCCGGCCAGCGCGGAGGTGTCGGCGTCGCCCTTCGCGGCCCGCTCGGCGCGCTTGCGCGCGTCCCAGTCGGTCAGTTGGGCTTCGGCGTCGGCAAAATGCGCCTCGCCGAACACGTGCGGGTGGCGGCGGATCATCTTGTCGCAGATCGCCGCCACCACGTCGCCGAACGCGAACGCGCCGGCCTCCTCGGCCATCCGCGCATGGAACACCACCTGCAGCAGCAGGTCGCCCAGTTCGTCCTTGAGGTCGGCCATGTCGCCGCGATCGATCGCATCGGCGACTTCGTAGGCTTCCTCGATGGTGTACGGCGCGATGGTGGCGAAGTCCTGCTGCAAGTCCCACGGGCAGCCGCCGTCCGGGTCGCGCAGCTTCGCCATGATGGCGAGCAATTCCGCGATGTCGCTCATGCCGGCAGCCGCGCGCGCAGGGCGACGTCGCCCAACGCCACGAAATCGCCGTTGAGCAGGGTGTCGCGCTGGTTGTAGCGGAACGGCCGGCCCTGCGGGTCGAGCACCGCGCCGCCGGCGGCCTCCAGGATGGCCTGGCCGGCGGCGGTATCCCACTCGCTGGTGGGGCCGAAGCGCGGGTACAGGTCCATCGCGCCCTCGGCAATCCTGCAGAACTTCAGCGACGACCCGCAGCCCAGCACCAGGCAGCCCGGCAATGCCGCGATCACCGCATCGGTGCGCGCATCGCGATGCGAACGGCTGGCGGCCACCCGCAGCGGCGCATGGGCGGGGATGCGGGCGTGGATCGCCACATCCACCCCGTCCTCGCGGCGAAACGCGCCCTGCCCCGGCACACCGTGCCACAGCAGGCCGGTGACCGGCTGCTGGATCACCCCGAAGGTCGCCACGCCGTCTTCGATCAGCGCGATGTTGACGGTGAACTCGCCGTTGCGCTTGACGAATTCGCGGGTGCCGTCGAGCGGATCCACCAGCCAGAAGCGGGGCCATTGCTTGCGCTGCCGGATGTCGATGGCCTTGGACTCTTCCGACAACACCGGGATGTCCGGGGTCAGTGCGGCCAGGCCGGCGACGATCCAGCGATGCGCGGCAAGATCGGCGGCGGTCAGCGGCGAGGCATCGTCTTTTTGCTGCACCGCGAATTCGCTTTCATACACGTCCAGGATTTCACTGGCCGCCTGGTGCGCAATCGCGATCACGCCCTCACGCAGGGCATCAAGCTTGAGCATGGTATTGCAGCCACTCCCGGGCAATGAACAGAGCGGCAATGGTGCGACCTTCGGAAAAATCGTCCTGCAGGATCAGTTGCCCGAGATCGGCCAGCTTCCACGGCACCAGTTCCAGCGGCTCCGGTTCGTCGCCCGCCAGCTTTTGCGGGTACAGGCCGCGCGCCAGCACCACGTGGGTCTGGTGGCTCATGTAGGTGGGTGCCAGGCTCAGGCTGCGCAGCACGTGCAGGCTGGAGGCGCCGTAGCCGGCTTCTTCCATCAGCTCGCGGTTGGCGGCCTGCTCGGGGGTTTCGCCGGCATCCATGCGCCCTTTCACCAGCCCCAGTTCATAGCGATGCACGCCGGCCGCGTATTCGCGCACCAGCAGCACGGTGTCGGCATCCAGCATCGGCACCACCGCCACCGCGCCATGCCCGCGCCCGTGCAGGCGCTCGTAGCGGCGGCGCTCGCCGTTGGAGAACTCGAGGTCGAGCGTTTCCATCCGGTACGGGCCGGCGTCGTGCTCGGTGATGCCGTGGATGACGGGCAGCGGATGGCTCATGCGCCCGCCCCGGCGATAATGGGCGGATGAAAGGACTTCACGATGCCCCCATGATAGCCGCCGCAAGCGACTGGCGTGCACGCGACCTGGCCGTGCTCTGGCACCCGTGCACGCAGATGCGCGAACATCCGGACGCACTGCCACTGTTCCCCGTCGCGCATGGCGAGGGTGCGTGGCTGGTGGGGTTCGACGGCCGCCGCGTGCTGGACGGGGTCAGCAGTTGGTGGACCAACCTGCATGGCCATGCCGAACCGCGCATCGCCGATGCCATCGGCCGGCAAGCGCGCACGTTGGAGCAGGTCATCCTGGCCGGGTTCTCGCACGCACCGGCGGTGGAACTGGCCGAACGCCTGCTGGCTTGCGCCCCGCAGCAGGCCGGGCGGCAGCCGCTGGCCAAGGTGTTCTATGCCGACAACGGTTCGTCCGGCGTGGAAGTCGCACTGAAGATGGCGTTCCACTGGTTCCACAACCGTGGCGACAGCCGGCGCACCCGCTTCGTCACGCTGGCCAACAGCTACCACGGCGAAACGCTGGGGGCACTGTCGGTGGGCGACATCCCGCTGTACCGCCGCGTGTACGCCCCGCTGCTGCTGGACGTGTTGTTCGCGCCCTCGCCGGATGCATTCGGCAGCCGCGACGAGGCCGCGGCCATCGCCTGCGCGGAACGCGCCGCCGATGCGCTTTCGCAACTGCTGGACGCGCATCCCGGCGAAGTCTGCGCGATGATCCTCGAACCGTTGGTGCAATGCGCCGGCGGCATGCGCATGCACCATCCGCGCTACCTGCAGCGCGTGCGCGAACTGTGCGACCGGCATGGCGTGCTCTTGATCGCCGACGAGATCGCGGTGGGATTCGGCCGCACCGGCACCTTGTTCGCCTGTGAGCAAGCCGGCATCCAGCCGGACCTGCTGTGCCTGTCGAAAGGCCTCACCGGCGGCTTCCTGCCGCTGTGCGCGGTGCTGGCCACGCAGCAGGTCTACGACGGCTTCCTGGATGACTCGCGCGAGCGCGCCTTCCTGCATTCGCACAGCTACAGCGGCAACCCGCTGGCCTGCGCGGCGGCGCTGGCCTCGCTGGACATCCTGCACGCCGACGACGTGATCGAACGCAACCGCGGCACCGCCGCGCGCATGACGGCACTGGCCGCGCCCTTCGCGCAACATCCGCAGGTGGCCGAAGTACGCCAGGCCGGCATGATCGTCGCCATCGAACTGCACCCGGAAGCCGGCAACGCCGAAGACGGCCACGCCGTGGAGATCGCCGGCCGCCGTGGCCTGCGCATGTACCGTGCGGCATTGGACCACGGCGTGCTGCTGCGGCCGCTGGGCGACGTGCTGTACTGGATGCCGCCGTATTGCATCGATGACGCGCAGCTCAAGGTGCTGGCCGGGGCCACCGCCGCTGCGCTGGAGGAAGCCTCGCCATGCGCCTGACCCGCAGCTTCGTCGACCTGCCGCTGCACGCGGGTGACACCATCGCCCTGCCGGAAGGCACCGCCGCGCATCTGATCCGCGTGCTGCGCCTGCAGGCGGGCGATGCCTGCGTGTTGTTCAACGGCGACGGCTGCGATTACGACGCCCGCATCGTCGCCATCGGCAAGGGCGACGCACGCGCGGAGATCGTCGGCGCGCGCCGGATCGACAACGAGTCGCCGCTGCGCATCGTCCTGCTGCAGGGCATCGCGCGCGGCGAGAAGATGGACTGGATCCTGCAGAAGGCCACCGAGCTGGGCGTTGCCCGCATCCTGCCGGTGTTCAGCGATCGCAGTGAAGTGAAGCTGGACGGCCCGCGCGCCGACAAGCGTCTTGCGCATTGGCGTGAAGTGGTGATTTCCGCCTGCGAACAAAGCGGCCGCGCCCGCGTCCCGGAGGTCGCGGCGCCGCAGCCGCTGGCACAGGCAGCCGCACTGCGCGAGGGCCGCGGTTTCCTCCTCGATCCGTTCGCCGACAACACGCTGGCATTGCTGCAAGGCGGCGCGTTGCGCGCCTGCACGCTGGCCATCGGCCCGGAAGGCGGCTGGTCGCCGCGCGACCGCGAACACCTGGTCGCCGCAGGCCACGAAGGGCTGCGGCTGGGGCCGCGCGTGCTGCGCACCGAGACCGCCGGCATTGCCGCGATCGCGGCACTGCAGGCATTGGCCGGGGATCTGGGCTGATCCCCGCTGACTGCCAGCGGCAGACGAACGGCCTCAGGCCGCCACGGCCAACGCTTCGCGCAAGTTTTCTTCCAGCATCGCCAGATCCGGAACGACCGCATCATCCTCGTTGTGCCGCACGCGCGCCAACACGCCGGCAGGCAGTTCGTCGTCGCTGTCCACCGTCACCAGCGCGGTTTCGGTCACCGTCACCAGGCGTGGAAAGCCTTGCGTCAACATGGCGAAATAGGGGTGCTTTTCGTCGCCTCCCAGGGCTTTCAAGACGATCACCTTGCTGCCCAGGCCGCCTTCTTCGTCCGCCAATTCGGCGAACCGCGAGAACGAGACCAGCGGCAATTGCCAGCCGCGCCAGCGAATGCGGCCCAGCAACCAGTCGGGCACGTCTGCCACCGGCTCCGGCGGCGCGAACGACAGCACCTCGGCGATGGTGGCATTGGGAAGCAACAAACGCGCCTGCTCCACCTGGATCAGCACGCCACGGATGATATGGGCAAGGTCGGACATGGGTTACCTCAGACGGGCCAGCGCTGGAGCAGCAGACGGGACATTTCGGCCAGGCTGCGCGCCTCGCCACCACGGGCCACCAGCAGCTTGCTGGTGGCCGGATCAAAACAATTGTCGGGTGATTGCCCATACACCAGCGCCCCACCCAACCGCAATGCCAGGGCCGTGTCCACCAGACCCGTGTCCGCGCCACTGAGCAGCAACAGCGCACTGTCGGCGGAGCGCAGCGACGCAAAGCGCGCATCTCCCTCGCAGGCTGTCAATTCCAGCCCCTGCGGGGACTGTTGCACGTCGACGCGATCAGGCAACACATAGACGTGGCCGCTCTGCAGCACATCACCCGGCTGTCCCAATTGCACGGTGATCTGGGCCGCGCGCTGCATCTGCCGCACCAGCTTGTCGTATTGGCCACCATCGACGCGTTGCCGCAGCAGAATGATTCTGGGGAAACCGGCAGGCAGGCTGCCCAGCAATTGGCGAACCGCATCCGGTCCGCCCACTCCGGCCGAAATCACCAATGCACCGACGGCCTGATCGGGTGTCGGAGCGCTGGCCGGTGTCAGGGCCGACAGTGCGGCGACTTGCCGTGCCAGGGCCTCCATTTCCTTTGCAAGCCCGGGTGCGGCTTCGGGTGCTGCCGGCAGCACATCGCCATGCCCTTGCAGCTTGGCCGCCAGGTGCCGGGCCCAGCGTGCCGCTTCCCACCCCTCGCGTTTGGCCGCGACTTCCGCATCGTCGAACAACACGCTCAGCGCCGGATCGGCAAGCACCGCATCAAACCCGTCCAGTGCCGCCTCGACGACGGGGTCGAGCACCACCAGCACCGCATCCGGAGCGGCAGCAAGCAAATCATCGGCATTTGCGGTGGCAGGATCCAGCGCCAGCGCCAGATCGGCACCCGCCTCCCGCACCACCGCCTCGGTGCGGTCGCGCGCGATGCCTGCGCGCGCCAGCACCACGACCCTCTGCCTGCTCATTGCAGGCTTCCATCGCCCGCGTGTTCCACTCCGAGCAGTTCAAACACGTTGCGCATGAGCTCGGCTTCCTGGTACGGCTTGCCCAGATAGCGTTCGACGCCCAGATCCATCGCACGCTGGCGGTGTTTATCGCCGGTGCGCGAGGTGATCATGATGATCGGCACGTTGCGCAAGCGTGGGTCGGCCTTCATTGCCGTGGCCAGCTCGTAACCGTCCATGCGCGGCATTTCGATGTCCAGCAGCATCAGGTCGGGGACGAAGTCTGCCATCCGCTCCAGTGCATCCAGGCCATCCTTCGCGGTTGCCACCTCGAAGCTGTGACGCTCCAGCACGCGGCCGGTGACCTTGCGCATGGTGACCGAGTCGTCCACCACCATGACCAGCGGTACCCCGCGCTGTTCGGCCGCCTGCTCCACCGGAGTCAATTCGCGCGGTGCGGTGATGAAGCGGCGCACCAACGGCACCACGTCCAGGATCACCACCACGCGACCATCGCCCATGATGGTGGCGCCGAAGATGCCCGGGATCGACATCAGTTGCGGGCCGCCGGATTTCACCACGATTTCGCGGCTGCCCACCACCTGATCCACCGCCACTGCCGCCCGCAGGTCGCCCGAGCGCACCAGCAAAAGCGGCATCTGCAGATGGCCTTCGGCCTTGGCCGCACCGGTGCCCACCAATGCGCCCAGATCATGCAGCGAATAGTCTTCGCCACCATACCGGTAGCCGGCATCCGGCTTGGCCAGATCTTCGCGGCTGATGCGGCCCACACCGCGTACCGATGCGATCGGCACCGCGTATTCGGTCTCGCCGATCTTGACGAACACCGCCTGGGTGACCGCCAACGTCTGCGGCAGGCGCAAGGTGAAGGTAGTGCCCTCGCCCGGACGGGAGGCAATGTCGATGGTGCCACCCAGCTGCCGCACTTCGCTGGCCACCACGTCCATGCCCACGCCACGGCCGGCCAGACGACTGACGGTTTCGGCGGTGGAGAAGCCCGGCTGCATGATCAGCTGATCCAGCTCGCTGTCGGTCAGGGTGGCATCCGGCAGGATCAATTCACGTTCGATCCCGCGTGCGCGAATTGCCTCGCGGTTCAGGCCGGCGCCGTCGTCGGAAATCTGCAACACGACTTCCGACCCTTCGCGCCGTACTGCCACGCGGATGCTGCCTTCCTCCGCCTTGCCCGCCGCACGCCGTGCCTCCGGCTGCTCAAGCCCGTGCGCAATGGCGTTGCGCAGCATGTGCTCCAGCGGCGCGGTCATGCGCTCCAGCACGTTGCGATCGAGTTCGCCCTGGGCACCGTCCAGCTTGAGTTGCGCCTGCTTGCCGGTTTCGCCGGCGGCCTGGCGTACCACCCGGCGCAGACGCGGCACCAGTGAGTCGAATGGCAGCATGCGCGTGCGCATGAGGCCTTCCTGCAATTCCGAGCTCACGCGCGACTGTTGCGTCAGCAGGGTTTCGTACTGGCGGGTCAAATCCTCCATCGAACCGTGCAAACTCTGCAAGTCGGCCGCGGATTCGGCCAGCGCGCGCGAAAGCTGTTGCAGGGTGCTGAAACGGTCGAGTTCCAGCGGATCGAAGGTTTCACTGCCGGCATCGCCCTCACGCTGGTAGCGGGCGATGATCTGCGCTTCGGTTTCCGAATCCAGACGCCGCAGCTGATCGCGCAGACGCAGGTTGGTCTGCTCCATTTCCTGCGCGGTGCTGCGGAACGCGGACAGCTGTTGTTCCAGACGGGCGCGATAGATCGCGACTTCGCCCGCGTAGTTCACCAGGCGATCGAGCAGATCGGCGCGGATGCGAACCTGTTCCTGCGGCGCGCGAATGCCGATGTCGTCGTCGCCGAAACCTGCGTCCTGCTGGATCGGTGCAGACAGTGGTTTGAGCGGCACCACTTTGGCGGCCGGCTTGCTTGCCGGCACTTCGGCCGCAGCCGTTTCCAGCGTTGCAGGCTCGCTCGACGCGGCTTCGGCCACAGCCACGCCGACCGGTGCCTGGTCGACGAACTCGCGGTTTTCGGCGCGTGCATTGAATTCTTCGATCAATGCATCCGGCATCCCCACCGCACGGCGAGCGGCAATACGCGTGATCATGCCGTGCAATCGGTCGAAGCCACGTTCCAGCAGCGACACGCCGCTGTCGCCAAGCTCGACCTTCTGCGCCGCCGCCGCTTCCAGCAACGATTCCATGGCGTGACCCAATTCGCCCACCGGCATCATGCCGGCCATGCGCGCACCGCCCTTGAGGGTATGCAGGTCACGTTGCAGGCCGACGATCGACTCCTGATCGTCGGTCTGTTCCCGCAATTGCGCCAGCAATCCATCGCTGTGATCGAGCAGGTCGCCACCTTCCTCGACGAAGATGTCCACCAGCTCGACGTCCAGTTCGGCGGTATCCAGCGCCGCATCCGGGTCTTCGGCGGCAGCGGCGGTGGCCTGCAATGCGGCCAATGCCGTGAATTCGCGCGCCTTCGCTGCGGCCTGCGCCTCGGCGGCACGACGCTCGGCCTGCACACGTTCGGCCTCGGCACGTGCAAGCGCCACACGCTCGGCCTCGGCACGTTCGGCTTCCGCACGCGCCACGGCAATTCGCTCTGCTTCCACCCGCTGCGCTTCGGCGCGTTCGGCTTCAAGGCGTTCGGCTTCAAGGCGTTCGGCTTCAAGGCGTTCGGCTTCGACGCGTTCGGCTTCGAGGCGTTCGGCTTCGAGGCGTTCGGCTTCGAGGCGTTCGGTTTCGAGGCGTTCGGCTTCGACGCGTTCGGTTTCGACGCGTTCGGCTTCGACGCGTTCGGCTTCGACGCGTTCGGCTTCGACGCGTTCGGCTTCGGCGCGTTCGGCTTCGAGGCGTTCGGTTTCGAGGCGTTCGGTTTCGAGGCGTTCGGTTTCGAGGCGTTCGGCTTCGAGACGTTCGGTTTCGACGCGTTCGGCTTCGAGGCGTTCGGCTTCGAGGCGTTCGGTTTCGAGGCGTTCGGTTTCGAGGCGTTCGGTTTCGAGGCGTTCGGTTTCGAGGCGTTCGGTTTCGAGGCGTTCGGCTTCGAGGCGTTCGGCTTCGAGGCGTTCGGCTTCGAGGCGTTCGGCTTCGAGGCGTTCGGCTTCGAGGCGTTCGGCTTCGAGGCGTTCGGCTTCGAGACGCTCGATCTCGGCACGCTCGGCTTCGACGTGTTGCGCACCATCGATGAAGGGCAGGCTGGTTTCAGGCAGCGCATCGCGCAACGCGCTCAGGCGTTCGGCCAGGCTGGCATGCACCGGCACCTTGTCCGGCGTTGCTTGCAGGGCCTGCGTCGAAGCCTTGACTGCCGCCGCCAGATCGCCGATGGCAGCGATGCCGGCCTGATCGGCCACCGTCCGGGTGCCGAACAGGCGCTTGACATAGCCCTCGGCAGGCGCGGTGAAAGCGGTGACCGAAGGCACTTCGGTCATGGCGAATGCGCCATTGAGCGTGTGAATGGCACGAATCAGGCGATCGCTGATGGCGGCGTCGCCACCGCGGGCCTGCGCCAACCAGGCTTCCACGGTCTCCAGGTGGCTGCCCACCTCGGTTCCCAGGATGTCCAGCAACATCGGATCCACCGTGACCGACGTGGTCTCGGCAGCCTCCACCGCAGCTGGCCGAACGGGCGTTGCTTCCGCTTGCGCGGGCGCAGCCGCCTGCACTGCCGGCAGTGCAGCCAGCAGGACATCCTCGCCTGCGGCCAGGCGATCGGCCACCGCCTCCATCGCATGCAAATCGACATCGATCATGCCGTTACCCAGCAACGCGGCATGCAACTTGGGCAACAACTCGCTCGACAGGCCCGCAAACGCAACCACCGCATGACTTGGCGGGCGGGTGCCATCCAGCACGCGGTTCATCATGCTTTCGACATGCCAGGCATATTCGCCCAGCACCTTGGCCCCCACCAGGCGGCCACTGCCCTTGAGGGTGTGATACACGCGGCGGATCGGGCGCAGGCGCTCGCTGTCCTCCGGCGTGATCCGCCAGGCCGGCAGCAATTCCTCGAGATTGGCAATTTCGTCCTGGAACTCCTCCAGGAAAATTTCACGAATTTCCTCGTCGATCTCCTCGCCCATCGACTCGAACCCGGCAGCAATCGGCAATGCGGCGATCGTCACGACACTACCGGTATCTGCGCTCGCGTGGGCTTCGGACGAGGCCGACGGCACGGCGTCCGCGGTTTCCTCCGTTGCCGGCTCGACCAGCAACGGTTCGGGTTGCGGGGTGCCCGCATCCGCTTCGACGACGGCCTCGGCGGCCGGCGAAGACACTGCTGCATGCGCCGATGCGGCCGCGGCCTGCGGAATCGGCCAGTAATGCAGGGCATCCAGGCTTTCACGCGCCTTGGTCAGCAGATCCAGGCGCTGCCCCAGCGGATCATGCAGCGACTCGAGGTAGTACTCCATGCTGGCCAATGCATCGGCCAGCGTATCCAGCTGGCGGCCACCCGGCACCTGCTTGCGGTCGATCAGCTCGACCTGCGTGTAGGCCTGCAGGGCATCCACATAGCCGGCGGGCGTTGCCTGCTGCACCATCCGCAGCACGCCGGCAACCTCGCCGAGCAGTCGCGGCACCTGCGTCAGGCTGGTCTGGTCCCAATTGGTCTCAACGAACGCGACGAAGGCATTGCGCACTTCGGTGAAGTTGCCGATCGTGGCGCGCGTCAGCGCGCCCATGACCTCGCTCGACTCCCGGGCCAGCAGGTCGCCGCCATTGGTGGTACTGCCAAGCCTTGCCACTTGATCGTCCAGCGAATGATCGATGTAGATCAGCGCGCCGGCGACATCCAGCAAATCGGCTTCATTGAAGGGGCGATCGCCACTGGCGATCGCCTGCACCAATGCGCGCTGCTCCTGCACCACCCCGCTGGCACTGCCCAGGCCCAGCATGTTCAGGGTGTCACCGATCTTGTCCAGTGCATCCGCCTGCGGCATCAGATCCTGCACGTTTGCGCGATTGCCGCGCAGGTACAGATCCAGTGCGTCCTTCACCTTCATCATGTCTTCCTTGATTGCGGAAGACACGGTATCCAGCAGCGCACGGTTGCGTCCGGCCAAGCTGCCGCGCGCATGCTCGATTTCCGCCTCGGTCGGTGCCACCAGCAGGCCGGGCAATTGCTCCTGGGAAAGCGCCGTTGCGCCGTGGGCGGCACGCAGATCGTTGATCAGCGGCAGCAACACGATCGGAATATCGCGGTGACCGCCCTGCAGACGTTCCAGATAGTCCGGCAGTTGCACCAGGCCACGCATCAGCACGGCCAGTGCTTCATCGCGATCGGGGGTCGTGGCGGATTGCAAAGCGGCCGCGACCTGCTCCATCTCCACCGACACCATGGCGGGGGTCTGGAGTTCGAGCATTTGCAAGGTGCCCTGTACCTGGTGCAGATGCGCCATGCAGGCTTGCATGGGGGTTGCATCACCGGGTGCCTCGGCGAAGGCCTCGAGCTCGATCCTTGCTTGTCGCAGGGCTTCGTCGATCTCGGGCTTCACCCAGCCCAATGCGGTATGGTCGATGGCGTCTCGTTGCACGGTGGTCATGACGAGGCTCCGGTAAAGCCAGGCAATACGATTCTGCCCTGAAGGATGCTGTTCATCCTGTTCCTTGTCTCAATCGACGTCAGGCGGGCAGCTTGAAGTCGGCGACCGAACGGCGAAGGTCGGCAGCCAGCTGCGCCAGATTTCCAATCGATGCCGCGGTCTGGCTGGCACCTTGCGAGGTTTGCGCGGTGATCGACTGGATGGTGTTCATGGCCTGGGTGATGTTGGTGGCCGCCGAGGACTGCTCCTGCGCCGCCACCGAGATGCCTTCAATCAGGCCGGACAAGTCGGACGACACCTTTTCGATTTCACCCAGCGCGGTACCCGCGTCTTCGGCCAGGCGCGCACCGGCGACCACTTCCGAGGTGGTCTGTTCCATCGACGACACTGCTTCGTTGGTATCGGCCTGAATGGTCTGCACCAGCGATTCGATGCGCTTGGTCGCGCTGGAGCTGCGTTCCGCGAGGCGTTGCACTTCGTCGGCCACCACCGCGAATCCGCGGCCGGCCTCACCGGCCGAGGCCGCCTGGATGGCCGCGTTCAGCGCCAGGATGTTGGTCTGTTCGGAGATGTCGTTGATCAGTTCCACGATCGAGCCGATTTCCTGCGAGCTTTCACCCAGCCGCTTGATGCGCTTGGAGGTTTCCTGGATCTGGTCGCGGATGCTGTCCATGCCGGCGATGGTCTGGCGCACCACGCCGGCACCGTTGGTCGCGATCTGCACCGAACGACGCGCCACCTCGGCGGAGTCGGCGGAGTTGCGCGACACCTGATTAATGCTGGTGGCGATTTCGTTGATTCGACCGGTGGCGGAGTTGATTTCCTGCGCCTGGTGCTCGGCGGCGTCGGCCAGGTGCATGGCGGTGGCCTGGGTTTCCTGTGCACTGGCTGCCACCTGCACCGAGGTGTCGTTGATGGTGGCCACCAGGGTACGCAGCTGTTCGACGGCGAAGTTGATCGAGTCGGCAATCGCGCCGGTCATGTCCTCGGTCACGGTCGCCTTCACGGTGAGATCGCCTTCCGCGAGCGAACCCATTTCGTCCAGCAGGCGCATGATCGCCTCCTGGTTGCGGTCGTTCAGCTCCTTGGTGGTCTGGTAGCGCACGCGCTGGGCACGGCCCAGGGCCCACAACAGGCCGACGATGGAAAACAGCGCCACCACACCGGACAGAATGCTGACCCAGACGCCGCCGACGATGCTGGTGTCCTTCAGCGAACCGAACGACGTGAAGGCCGCGAACAGGTTTTCACTGTCCGACAACAGCTTGTCCGAACCGCTGGCCAGCGCGCTGGCCGAGGCCTGCGCCACGATCAGGCGCTTCGAGTCGCCGACGATCGCGTCGAGGTCTTTCTTCATCCCTTGCCACATGGTGTTGGCCTGATTCAACGGGCCAACGGCACCGGCAGCGCTGACCTTGCCGATATCGCCACCGCCGTTGACCAGCGCGTTCATCTGCCGGTCGAACACCGCGGCGTCGCGACCGAGCGCGTCGGCGGCCACCTGCGCGCCCTCACCACCGGCACGCAGTTCCGCGATGCGGCGGGCCATGGTCGACGATGTCACCACCTGGTTCAGCGCGGTGAACACCTGCGCCGAACTGGCGCCACCGGAGGCCAGGCCCCGCACCACTTCGTTCAACTGCGCCTGCAGCTGCGGGATCTTGCCGGTGAAACTGTCGGCGTGGCCGGCCAGCGCCAGCACCGCCTGCTGCGAGCCCATGACTTCGTCGGAGCGCTTGGCCAGCGGATCCCACGTCGTGGTCACGGTGCGGATCGGTGCGGTGACGCCAGCCGCGTCGCCGAAGCGATCATTCAGCAGCTTGATGTCGGCGTCGATTTCGGACTTGGTCGCCTTCAGCGCGTCGAACGCCTGGCCCTTGCCGTCGATCGCTTCACGGCCCTGGTTGGCCAGGCGCTGCGAGTTCAACTGCAGCCGTGACGCCGCGGTACTGGCGCCGCCGAGGCGTGATGCCTTGGTCGTGGCATACAGGGTGTTGCCGGCGAACACCACCAGCGAGCCGATCAGCATCCAGATCCAGAAGTTGGTGCTGAGATTGCGGCCTTTACCGGCGGCGGAATCCATCAAAGTGCTCATCGTGCGACCTCGGCTTGCTAGGGTTTCCGCCAATCAGGCGGCGGCTTGGCGGAATTCGGGAGTACGGGCGAGGCGTTCGAAACTGAAAACGCCCCAATCCTGATCATTCATGCGGTAGGCGCGGTCGATGAAGTGCTCGTAGCGCCCTTCATTGACCGCATCGGCGGAAATGCCCTGGGCATCGACGAAGCTGCGCTGGCCGTAAAGCTCGTCGATGGTGATCGCGACATCCCCGCCCGGCTGGCGCATCACCAGAATGCGCTGGCGTTCATGCAGGACAGTGCGCTCGCCTTCCAGGAATTGCTTGAGATCGACCACCGGCAGCAAGGTGCCGCGGATATTGGCCACGCCCAGCATCCACGGCTGCGAGCCCGGCACATGGGTCAATGCCGGCAGCGGCAGGATTTCGATCACCTCGTCGAAGCCGGATGCCAGCCGATGGGCACCCACCCGATATGCGACGCCGCGCCACAACCCGGGGGCATCGAGCTGTTCGGGCAGACCCGCCACGTGGGCAAGGCTGCGCTGTTCGTAATCGGCCAGCACCAGGAACGGCGCCCGCTGCTCGCGCGGGCCGGCTGGTGTGCGGCGCGACCGCTTCGCCGGCTTGCCCGCAACCGGCTCGGCAGCGGAGACCTCTGCCAGCGGCGCGTCATCTGCAATATCGACGGGTTCGGGCTCGGCGGCGTCGACCGGCACCTCGCTCGCAGATGCGGCATCGAAGGCGTCTTCCGACGCGGGGGCCTGCACCTCTGCGGACGGGGCGGCTTCGTCGACAGCCGCCTCGGCGTCCTGCACGACCGACCCGTCGCCATGTCCGGCGACCGGACTGGCCGCCACTGCAGTTGTTTTCCCCTTGGACTTCTGCTTCCCGCGCTTGGCCATGTTCAGTGCCCGATCAGTGCGTTGATCCGCGCCACCAACTCACTCTCGCGCGGCGGCTTGGTGATGTAGTCCTTGGCGCCTTGACGCATGCCCCAGACGCGATCGGTCTCCAACCCCTTGGTGCTGACGATGACCACCGGGATATGGCTGGTTTCGCTGTCACGCGAGAGTGCGCGGGTGGCCTGGAAGCCGTTCATGCCAGGCAGGATCACATCCATCAGCACCAGGTCGGGCTTCTCACGCTTGCAGGTGCTGATGCCGTCCTCGGCACTGCCCGCCGTGCTGACCTGATGGCCGTTGCGTTCCAGCAACTGCACCATGACCGCGGTCTCGGTCGGTGAATCTTCGATGAGCAGAATGCGTGCCATGTGTGTCCTGTCCCCCCCGGTCAGGCGTCAATTGACGTACGTGCGAATCGCACCAAGCAATTCTTCCCGCGTGAATGGCTTGGTCAGGTATTGCTCGGATCCGACAATACGACCTCTCGCCTTGTCGAACAAACCATCCTTCGATGAAAGCATGATCACCGGCACGTTTTTGAATGTCTGGTTGTTCTTGATCAACGCGCAGGTCTGATAGCCGTCCAGCCGCGGCATCATGATGTCGACGAAAATGATCTGCGGGTTGTGATCGGCGATCTTCGACAGGGCTTCGAACCCGTCGGTGGCCGTGACGACATTGCAACCTTCGCGCACAAGCAGCGTTTCCGCCGTGCGTCGGATGGTTCTGGAGTCGTCGATGACCATCACCCTCAACCCTTGCAGGTTGACACCCGTACCGTCCTGCTGCGCCATGTGTTCCCCTTGCGCGTTGACCCTGCCCGCCGCACCCAGCGGCGATCACAGCCTTCTATATCCCAGCCTGCGCCCAACGTGTCAAGCATTTGCCGCTGCAAACTGCGGAATTGCGTGCCTGCTACCATCCCCCACTCTCGCCGGAATCCCGTTCGATGCCCAACGCCGAAGCTCTCGATGTCGTGGTGGTGATGGATCCGATTGCCACCATCAAGACCAGCAAGGACTCCACCTTCGCGATGCTGCTGGAAGCCCAGCGCCGCGGCCATCGGCTGCACTACGTGCGTCCGGGTGGGCTGGGCGTGCAGCAGGGACAGGCGGTTGCCATCTCGGCCCCCTTGCAGGTGCGCGACCAGGCCACCGACCACTACACGCTTGGCGAATGGGCCACCCGGCCGTTCGGCCCCGACCACGTCGTGCTGATGCGCACCGACCCGCCGGTGGATGCCAATTACTGGCACGACACCCAGATCCTCGGGCTGGCGCAGCGCCAGGGCGCGCGGGTGGTGAATGATCCGCAGGGGCTGCGCGATTTCAACGAGAAACTGGCGGCCCTGCTGTTCCCGCAGTGCTGCCCGCCCACTCTGGTCAGCCGCGACAGCAAGGCGCTGAAAGCGTTCGTGATCGAACACGGGGATGCCGTGCTCAAACCGCTGGACGGCATGGGCGGACGTTCGATCTTCCGCAGCCATGCCGGCGACCCCAACCTCAACGTGATCCTGGAAACCCTGACCGAGGGTGGCCGTCAGCTGGCGATGGTGCAGCGCTACCTGCCCGAGATCGTGCACGGCGACAAACGCATCCTGCTGGTGGATGGCGAACCGGTGGATTACTGCCTGGCGCGGATCCCGCAGGGCGATGAATTTCGCGGCAATCTGGCTGCCGGCGGGCGCGGTGAAGGCCGGCCACTGACTGCCCGCGACCGCTGGATCGCCGCCCAGGTCGGCCCGTCCCTGCGCCAGCGCGGGATGCTGTTCGTGGGGCTGGATGTGATCGGCGACTATCTCACCGAGGTCAACGTCACCAGCCCCACCTGCATCCGCGAACTGGACGCACAATTCGGCCTGAACATTGCCGGCCAGCTGTTCGATCGCATCGAAGCCCTCGCCCGCCCCTGATGGCTGCAAGCACCGCCCCCGCCCTGCCGGCACCACCACGGATCGGCGAAACCGAACGCATGCGCGCCACCGTGGTGTTGTCGGTGCTGCTGCATGCGCTGGTCATCCTCGGAATCGGCTTTACTCTCGAGGATGCCGCGCCGCTGGTGCCTACCCTCGACGTGATCCAGACCCGCACGCAAACGCCGCTGACGCCGGCACAGGCGGATTTTCTAGCGCAGGCCAACAACCAGGGCGGTGGCGAACACGACCAGACCAACCGTCCCAGCGCACCGCAGGCTGGCCCGTTGCCGCAGCCCGAGGAGGGCCTGGCGCCGCGGCCCCTGCACGCGCAGTCGCCCACGCCCAGCCCGCCGCAACAGGCGCGCACCCTCACCTCCGTGCAGGGCGATACCGCCGTCGCGCTGCCCACGCCGCTTCCGGAAGCCGAGGCCAATGGCCAGCCACCCGGGCGCGAAAAAATCGATCGCGACATCGAAATGGCACGTCTGGCGGCGGAGATCCAATTGCGTTCGGCCGAATATGCCAAGCGCCCGAAGCGCAAGTTCGTTTCGGCCAGCACCAAGGAATACAGCTGGGCGCAGTACCTGCGCAGCTGGGTGAGCCGGGTGGAGCGGGTGGGCAATCTGAATTACCCGGATGAAGCGCGCCGACGCCACATCGGTGGGCTGGTGGTGATCAGCGTGGCGGTGCGGCGCGACGGCAGCGTGGAGAGCATGCGCATCATCCGCAGCAGCAGCATCCCGATGCTGGACGATGCCGCACTGCGCATCGTCAAGCTGTCCGAACCCTTTGCGCCGCTGCCGAAAACCAGCGAAGACCCGGATGTGCTGCACATCACCCGCACCTGGCAATTCCTGCCGGGGGGTGAGCTGGTGGATCGCTGAGACTGCGTCGCCCGACGTGCGAACCGCGGCAAGCCGCCTCAGCGGTACAGGCAGTCCACCAGCGCGTTTTCACCTGCGATCAGGGCATCCAGGGATTTTTCCCAACCGGCCTCTTGTTGCGCCAGCGGCTTGCTGCCACCGTCGCCGCCCGGCGTGGTGACGGTCAGGGCTGATTCGGTGATCTGGAAGCCGCCATCGGTCGCCACCAGCTGCCACTGGCTCTGCACGGTGTGATTGGTGAAGCGCGCCCGATACGCGAACTCTGCCAAAGCCTGCAACTGGCCGCTGGCCGGATCGGCCGAGACCACGGTCACCCCGTTCTGGGCCGCCAAACAGCCCTGCGCCTTGGTGATGGTGTCCGCCGGGGACAGGGATATGGCATAGCGCGAACCTTGCACCCGCTGGATCGGGCGCGCGTCCTGATCCGCCGCAACCTCAAGCGTGCGGCCGTTGTAGGCCACCTCTTCCGCAACTGCCGCCGTTGTCAGCAACGTCAGCCCCAGCAACAGGATCCGAACCTTCATGCCACCCCCCGCGGCAATCCTCCATACGGGGGAGCATAGCCAAAACCCGAACGATCAATGATGAAAGTTTCGCAATGCCTGCTGTTGCGCCAGGGTCAGGGCCACATCGTTGCGCAGGTAAGCCGGCTCGACACGCTCGGGGGCCACGCCCTCGCCACGCGCGAACGCCAGCGCGCCCAGCCTGGCCACATCCGCCGCATGCGGCAGTGCAGACCCATCCACCCCCGCCAGGTGGCCGCCAAAGCGGGTTTGCAACGCCGCCTCGGCAGCGGAAAACCCGGTGCCCAGCGCGTACCAGCCCGTCCCGTCAGGCAGCACGGCGGCTTCGGGCCTGACCACGACCTCCGCACCCACCGCGCGCAGCCCCTCGCCGTCGGGCACGAACGCCCCCAGATAGACCTCGCCCATCCGCGCATCGATGGCGGCCAGCCGCCCGCCGGCGGTGTTGGCCTGCATGGCCAGCGCCGCCAGCGTGGACACCGCCAGCACCGGGCGATCCAGCGCCAGTGCAATCCCCTGCGCCAGCGCGATCGCCAGCCGCACCCCCGTGAACGCCCCCGGACCACGCCCCACCGCAATCGCATCCAGCTGCGCGCGCGCCACGCCCGCCTCGGCCAGCAGCGCCTCGGCCCACGGCAGGGCCAGCTCGGTGTGTCGCCGGGGCGCAATCTCGAAGCGTTCGCAGACCTGCCCGTCCAGCCAAAGGGCAACCGAACAGGCCTCGGTGGAGGTTTCGAAAGCGAGCAATCTCATCGTGCGGGCAATCCCATCATGCAAGTCCAGCCCCGACGTGGCCGGGGCCGACCTCAGTCGTGCGCGAATTGGTCGGTGGCCGCCACCAGCGCCGCCACGTTTTCGGCTTCGAAGGCCGAATGCCCGGACGCCGCACTGACGATCAATTCGGCCTTCGGCCAGACGTCATGCAAGTCAAATGCATTCTGGATCGGGCACACCACGTCGTAACGACCATGCACGATCACACCGGGAATGTCGGCGATCTTGTGCGCATCACGCAGCAATTGATCATCCACATCAAAGAAGCCGCCATTCACGAAATAGTGGTTCTCGATCCGCGCAAATGCCAACGCGAAATGAGGATCACCATGGCTGTCGATGAAATTCGGATCCACATGCAGATAGCTGGTGGCCCCTTCCCAGATCGCCCACGCCTTGGCTGCCGCAAGCCGCGTGGCCTCGTCATCGGAGGTCAAGCGGCGATGGAAAGCGGAGATCAGATCGTGCCGTTCCACCATCGGAATCGCAGCCAGATAGTGCTGCCACGCATCCGGGAACAGCCGTGACGCGCCTTCCTGATAGAACCATTCCAGCTCCCAGCGGCGCAGCATGAAAATGCCGCGCAGCACCAGCTCGGTGACGCGCTGCGGGTGGGTTTGCGCATAGGCCAGCGCCAGCGTGGAACCCCAGCTGCCGCCGAACACCTGCCAGCGGTCGATGCCCAGGTGTTCGCGCAGCTTCTCGATGTCGGCCACCAGATCCCAGGTGGTATTGCCCACCAGATCCGCATGCGGCGTGCTGCGGCCGGCGCCGCGCTGATCGAACAGGATGATCCGGTACTTGGCCGGGTCGTGGAACCGCCGCATCTTGTCGGTGCAGCCCGCACCCGGCCCGCCATGCAGCAGCACCACCGG
The DNA here is from genome assembly GCA_028868545.1 of Lysobacteraceae bacterium. Taxonomy (GTDB): domain Bacteria; phylum Pseudomonadota; class Gammaproteobacteria; order Xanthomonadales; family Xanthomonadaceae; genus Thermomonas. The sequence goes on from JAGWUF010000004.1 coordinate 84,074, forward strand.
CTTGCCACCGGGGTTGCCGCACTGCTCCCAGTACAGCGTGTGGCGATCATCGACCTGCAAGGTGCCGGCCTGGTAGGGGGTGATTTCGGGGTACAGCGTGCGCATGGGGCGATCCGTTTTGACAACCCGCCTATTGTAGGGCGGGTTTCAACCCGCCGATGGCGCGATGGCGGCGGGGGCGTGGCTGCGCAGCGATGGCGGGCAAGACCCGCCCTGCGGAATGCGGCCCAGCGTCACCCGATCCCGCTGCTCCAGATCCTGCACGGTGGCGATGTCCACATACGCTGCACTTTCCAGCAGTGCGCGCACGGCCCCGCCCTGATCCAGCCCGTGCTCCAGCAGCAGCCAGCCACCGGGGCGCAGGTGCGCCGGTGCATCCCGCACGATGGTGCGGATGGCGTTCAGGCCGTCAGGCCCGCAGGACAGCGCCATCGCGGGCTCGAAGCGCAAATCACCCTGGTCCAGATGCGGGTCGCCATCGGCGATGTAGGGCGGGTTGCTGGTGATCAGGTCGAATGCGTCTCCGGGCAGTGCTTGCAACCAGCTGCCCAAGTGAAATTCGACATTCCCGATGTGGTTGTGGAGCGCATTGTGTTGCGCGATGGCCAGTGCCTCGGGGCTGGCATCGGTGGCCACCACCTGTGCCTGCGGGCGCTCCTTGGCGAGGGCCAGCGCGATCGCGCCGCTGCCGGTGCCCAGATCGGCGATGCGCAGGGCCCGGCCTGCAGGCAGGCGTTCCAGTGCCTGCTCCACCAGCAGTTCGGTTTCCGGGCGCGGGATCAGGGTGGCCGGGCTGACCGCCAGCTCCAGCGTCCAGAAGCCGCGACTGCCGGTGATGTAGGCCACCGGCTCGCCCGCCTCGCGGCGCACCAGCAAGGCGTCGAAACGGGCGGCTTGCGTATCGGTCAGCGCATCGTCGGCATGCGCAAACAGCCAGCTGCGGGGCTTGCCCAGCACATGCAGCAACAGCCATTCGGCGTCGATCGGGTCGATCCGCGCGCGGGCCTGGACCAGCAGCGCGGCAACGGTGGTATGCGGGGAAGCCATGCCGGAATGGTAGGCGTGGGCTTGCATTCCGCCAAATTGACGCCAATTCAATAAACGAAAGCTATTGATTGAATGGCAACAATCAATTTCCATTATTCATTTGCGCTGCCTATCCTTCCCTCGTACCAACCACCCCAACCACCCGGAGGATTCCCCATGTCCCTGATCAATACCCAAGTCCAACCGTTCAAGGCCAACGCATTCCACAACGGCAAGTTCATCGAAGTCACCGAAGCGGATCTGAAAGGCAAGTGGTCGGTGCTGATCTTCATGCCGGCTGCGTTCACCTTCAATTGCCCCACCGAAATCGAAGACGCCGCCGAGCATTACGCCGAGTTCCAGAAGGCCGGGGCCGAGGTCTACATCGTCACCACCGACACCCATTTCAGCCACAAGGTGTGGCACGAAACCAGCCCGGCGGTGGGCAAGGCGCAGTTCCCGCTGGTCGGTGACCCCACCCATCAGCTCACCCGCGCCTTCGGCGTGCACATCGACGCGGAAGGCCTGGCCCTGCGCGGCACCTTCGTGATCAACCCCGACGGCGTGATCAAGACGATGGAAGTGCACGACAACGCGATTGCGCGTGACGTGTCGGAAACCGTGCGCAAGTTGCAGGCCGCGCAATACGTGGCCAGCCACAGCGGCGAAGTGTGCCCGGCCAAGTGGAAGGAAGGCGCCAAGACCATCGCGCCGTCGCTGGATTTGGTCGGCAAGATCTGAATCGAGTTTGACCTCCCCCTCTCCCATGCGCGGGAGAGGGGGCAATGCCACGGAGATAGCCATGTTGGATGCCAGCCTCAAAACCCAGCTCGCCACTTATCTGGAAAAGCTGCAACAGCCGATCACGCTGGTTGCTGCGCTGGATGATTCCGACGCCGCGCGCGAGCTCGACGCACTGCTGGGCGAAATCGCCGCGCTGTCGCCGAAGATCAGCCGCGCCAACGGCGACGCTGCGCGCAAGCCTTCCTTCGAAATTCGCCGCACCGGCAGCGATGTCGCGGTGGCCTTCGCCGGCATTCCGCTGGGCCACGAATTCACCTCGCTGGTGCTGGCCCTGCTGCAAGTGGGCGGCCACCCGGTGAAGATCGACGACGCGCTGGCCGCGCAGGTGCGCGCACTGGACGGTGATTTCAGCTTCGAAACCTACATGTCGCTGCACTGCCAAAGCTGCCCGGACACGGTGCAAGCATTGAACGCGATGAGCGTGCTCAACCCGCGCATCCGCCACATCGCCATCGATGGCGCGCTGTTCCAGAGTGAAGTGGAAGCCAAGGGCATCCTGTCGGTGCCTGCCGTGTATTTGAATGGCCAGGAGTTCGACGGTGGCCGGATCAGCATCGAGCAGATCCTGGCCAAGCTCGACACCGGCGCTGCCGCCCGTGCCGCCGAAGCCCTGAAAGAGCGTGAACCCTACGACGTGTTGATCGTCGGTGGTGGCCCGGCCGGTGCGGCCGCGGCGATCTACGCCGCACGCAAAGGCATCCGCACCGGCATCGTGACCGAACGTTTCGGTGGCCAGGTGCTGGACACGCTGGCGATCGAAAACCTGCCGTCGGTGGAATACACCGAAGGTCCGAAGCTGGCCGCGCAACTGGAAGCGCATGTGCGCAGCTACGGCGTGGACGTCATCACCGCGCAGCGCGCCACCGCACTGCACCCGGCGGCGCAGGAAGGCGGCATGGCCGGGTTGCAACTCGAAAGCGGCGCGACGCTGCAGGCCAAGACCGTGATCCTGGCCCCCGGCGCGCGCTGGCGCACCACCGGCGTGCCGGGCGAAGACGAACATCGCAACAAGGGCGTGGCGTTCTGCCCGCATTGCGATGGCCCGTTGTTCAAGGGCAAGCCGGTGGCGGTGATCGGCGGCGGCAACTCCGGCGTGGAAGCGGCGATCGACCTGGCCGGCCTGGCATCGCATGTCACCGTGCTGGAATTCGACAGCCAGCTGCGCGCCGATGACGTGTTGCAACGCAAACTGCACAGCCTGCCCAACGTGGACGTGCACGTGAACGCGCAGACCACCGCCATGCAGGGTGACGGCAGCAAGCTGCACGCGCTGGACTACACCGACCGCAGCAGTGGGCAG